>JANQZQ010000131.1 GCA_030728545.1 Ilumatobacteraceae bacterium | reverse complement strand
ATCCACTGACATAAGTTAATAAAATAAAACAGTGCCAAACTTGGAAACACGACCAACATCATTGCGCGCCAAGTCAACAAGCATCACATGCTCGGCGCGCTCTTTGGGGTTTTCGCGCAACTCGCCAGCCAGACGCCGGTCGTGTTCGTCATCGCGACCACGTTTGCGAGTGCCAGCAATTGGGCGACTGATGACGCGGCCGTCGCGCACTTGTACGAGTGGCTCGGGTGAGCTGCCGGCAATTGTCAACGACTCGTGGCGCACGAAATACATATACGGGCTGGGGTTGATCTGGCGCAAGACGCGGTAAAAGTCAAACGGGTCGGCGTCGAGTTGCACATCGAAGCGCTGCGACAACACCACTTGAAAAATGTCGCCAGCCAAAATGTGTTCTTTGGCCACCCGCACGGCATCTTGGTATCGACCGTTGGGCAGCGACGACGACAATGAGCCGATCGGAGTATTAGCGCCGGCAGCAGTGTCAGTACTGGATGGCGGCTCGACCACATCGCTGGCTATGGCTTGCGACAAATCGCGGGTCATGCGTTGCACAGCCACCACCGCTTGGTCATACGCCGCATCCACGGCCTGGGCATCTAAACCCAGTGTCGGCACACTTTCGATCAGATACGCGCGCTGTCGCCAGTGATCAAACGCGGCCAGCGACCCAATCATCGACATGACCGCATCAGGCACACTGCGATCGCTAGACGGGCTGTTGGGCAGATGCTCAATTTCGCGCACAATGTCGTAGCCGATATGGCCGATCATTCCGCCTTGCAGCGGTGGCAACTCGGGCATCACCGGTGCGCGATGCGCTGCCAACATTGCTTCGAGAGCCGCCAGAAAACCTTTGTCGCGTGGCACCGATGCGGGCACTGCACCACTCACTCGCACCTTGCCGTCGACCAACGAAATTTCGGCACGTGGTCGACAACCAACAAAACTGAATCGCGCCCAACGTTCACCGTGCTCGACCGACTCGAGCAAAAAGCCCGGTTGATCGCCGACGAGAGCCAAGAATGCACTCACGGGCGTGTGGCGATCTGCCAGCACTTCGGCCCACACCGGCACCACACCAAATTGCGTGGCGAGCGTGCGAAATTCTTCGCGAGTCGGTGAAATGCGCATCGTCAAACTCAGAGGTACAAGCCGGTGCTTGCCTCGATGCGCGAAGCAGCAACGGCATGCAGGTCGCGCTCGCGCAACATGATGTAGTCAATTCCGCCGACTTCGACTTCGTATCGATCATCGGGGCTAAAGAGCACCCGGTCGCCCACTTCGGCGGCCCGCACGGTTTGGCCGAGGGCAACGACTTCGGCCCACACCAGTCGTTTGGCCACTTGCGCGGTGGCAGGAATCAAGATGCCACCACCCGAGCGGCGGTCGCCGTCATTCACTGGGATCTTCACCAACAAACGATCATTCAGCATGCTGATCGGAAGTTTTTCGTCGCCCGACATTTGGGTCAGGCTACTGACGAACGCTTATGCCACGGGCAGCCATCGCTGCCTTGGCTTGCGCCACCGTGAATTCGCCAAAGTGAAAAATCGATGCAGCCAGCACTGCGTCGGCACCACCCACGAGCACACCATCAGCAAGGTGATCAAGGGTTCCCACACCGCCACTGGCAATGACAGGCACATCTACGGCGTCGACAATCGCTCGCGTCAGTTGCAGATCAAAACCTTCTCGCGTGCCGTCGCGATCCATCGACGTAAGCAGAATTTCACCAGCCCCCAGTGCCACGGATTGCTGTGCCCAGGTTCGCGCATCGATGCCTGTTGCGGTTCGGCCGCCGTGCACAAACACCTCGTAGCCATTGGCAGTGTGCTTTGCATCAATCGCACACACCACACACTGGTTGCCGAAAGCAGCGGAAATTTCTTGGATGAGTTCGGGGCGCTGCACAGCTGCAGTGTTGACGCTCACTTTGTCGGCGCCGGCACGCAGCAGTTGGCGCGCTGAGGCTGCGTCGCGCACGCCCCCACCAACAGTGAGTGGTATGAATAATTGTTCAGCAGCTCGTGTTACGACATCCACCATCGTGTGGCGCTCATCGCTGGATGCCGTGATATCCAAAAACACCACTTCGTCGGCACCTTCGGCGTCGTAACGAGTTGCCAATTCGACTGGGTCGCCGGCGTCGCGCAACCCGACAAAGTTCACACCTTTCACCACTCGCCCCGCAGTCACATCAAGGCACGGAATCACGCGCGCCACCGTGAAACCGCGCGCGCGATCGCCACCACTACCGGCGTGTGCCGCGTTCATGCTTGCAACGCTTTCAGTGCTTCGCGTGTGGTGAAGCGACCTTCGTACAACGCTTTGCCCACGATGACCCCCGCCAGGCTGCGCACGTCGCGCAACTGACGCAAGTCGGTGAGTGCAGCCACGCCACCGCTGGCAATGATTGGTGTGCTCGACAGCGTGGCAATGTGGCGCAAGCCCTCGACGTCGGGGCCAGCGAGCATGCCGTCGCGCGAAATGTCGGTAATCACAAAAGCGGCTGCCGCCGGGTACTGCGTGACTGCGGTGCTGAGCGTGAGAGTTGAACCACGCAACCATCCGTCGGTGGCAACTTCACCGTTACGGTGATCTAAACCCACAGCCACGTCGACAATTTGCGCCACGGCATCCACCAGTTGCGGGTCGCGCACGGCCGCTGAACCCATCACGACTCGAGCCACGCCGGCATCGGCCAACTGTTGGGCGTCGTCCACACTGCGCACCCCACCACCGGTTTGCACACGCATGCGTTGCCCCAGGCTGCGCGCAATGTGTTGCACCACGGCCCGGTTGTTGCCGTCGCCTTTGGCTGCATCAAGGTCGACGATGTGCAGCCACACCGCGCCGTCGTCGGCAAATTGCTGGGCCACCGTGAGAGGGTCGGTGCCATAGTCGCGCTCGCGTGCAAAGTCGCCTTGTTCGAGCCGCACCACGCGACCACCCCGCAGATCGATGGCGGGATACAACTCCATCGTGGCGCTAGGCAGCAACTAAGCGTGCGGCGTCAACAAAGTTGCGCAGCAGTGCCAAGCCGTCGGATGCCGATTTTTCAGGGTGAAATTGCACGGCAAACACGTTGCCGACTCGCACAGCAGCAGTCACCTCGCAGCCATAGTCGGCAGTGGCCACGATGCACGACGCATCAGTGGGCACGCCGTGCAATGAGTGCACGAAATACATCCATGGTTCGGCAGGCAGCGATGCAAACAGCGGGTCAATGTTCGAGCCTGGCGTGGCCCGCAGTTGCAACTGGTTCCATTGCATTTGCGGCCGCTTCACCGTTGGTGGCAAATAGCGCACCACGCCTGGCACCACATTGAGGCCACTAACACCCGGGCTCTCTTCGCTTTCGCTGAACAACATTTGCATTCCAACACAAATGCCCAGAAACGGTTTGGTGCCCGCGACTCGTTCTAATACCAAGTCTTCAAGACCTGCGGCGCGCACTGCTTGCATGCAAGCGCCAAAATTGCCGACACCAGGCAACACCGCGGCGTGCGCATCGCGAATGAGTGCGGCATCGCTCGTGAGGCGCGCATCGGCCCCAACTTTTTGCAGCGCCTTTTGCGCCGAGCGCAAGTTGCCGATGCCGTAATCAAGCACCGCAACGAGCGGTGTTGACATCAGAGTGTTCCTTTGGTCGACGGCACCCCTGCCGACTCGACACGCACTGCATCACGCAGGCAACGCGCCAAACCCTTGAAGGTGGCTTCGATGATGTGGTGCACGTTGGTGCCAGCCCGCTTGTTGACATGCAAGGTGATTGCAGCCGCGGTGGCAAACGACGACACGGCGTGCTCGGCTAGTTGCGGGTCGAACGCTGGGTTGCCAAGGGGCAGGCTCTCGGGCATCGCCACCTGAAATGCCACAAACGGTCGACCGCTCAGATCGAGCGCTATTTCGATGAGCGCTTCATCAAGCGGAAACGCGCCACTGGCAAACCGACGAATGCCGGCTTTGTCGCCGAGGGCTTCGCGAAACGCTTCACCCAGGCTGATGGAAACATCTTCGATGGTGTGGTGGGTGTCGATGTGCAAGTCGCCCTTGGCTTTAACTTCGAGGTGAAACCCACCGTGCTTGCCAAGTTGGTCGAGCATGTGGTCAAAAAATGGAATGCCCGTGTCGATGCTGGTTGATGCTGGGCCGTCAAGATCGATGAAGACATCAACCGAGGTTTCTTTGGTGGCGCGTGAACGCCGGGCAGAACGGGCCATGGCTTCTAGTCTCGCGCCGATAGTGCGCTGCGCAACGCCACCAAGAAGGCGTCGTTTTCACTGGCCGTGCCCACCGTGACCCGCAGGCAGTTGTCGAGACCGTCCCACGACGAACAGTCGCGCACCAACACACCCCCATCCAGCAATGCCTGCCACACGGCGTTAGCCGAATTTCCTGCCGCAGCCGCCTTATTCGGGCGGAACAAGATGAAGTTGGCCTGACTTGGCCACACGGTAAGCGGCATGGTCTGCATCGCAGCAATGAGCCGCTCGCGTTCGGCCACCACTGCCTGCACGCCGTGCTCCATGTGTTGCAAAAACTGCAACGCGATGATGCCGGCTCGCTGCTTGAGTGCATCGAGGTGATACGGGAGCGTGACCACTTCGAGGTCTTCGATCATCCAATTGGGGCCCACCACATAACCCAAGCGAGCAGCGGCCATTGACCATGTTTTAGAAAACGTGCGACTCACCGCCACGCGGGAGTCTTCATTTATATAGGAGAGTGCGGTGTGGGGCGAGAACTGGGCATACGCCTCGTCGACCACCACGATGCCCGGAGCATTGTCGATGGTGCTTTGGATGAGCGCTGGGTCTTCGGCCATGCCGGTCGGGTTGTTGGGCGAACACAAAAACGTCACGTGTGGGGCATGGGTGCTCAGCACGCGCTGCACTTCGTCGGCTTGCAGCATAAAGTTGGCGTCGCGACGCCCGCTCACCACCGTGGCGCCTGTGATGCGTGCGATGTGGGCGTGCAGTTGGTACGTGGGTTCAAACGTGGCCACCGTGCGACCCGCACCGCTATAGGCCAAGAGCACGGCTTGCAACACTTCGTTGCTGCCGTTGCCAACAAAAATGTTGTCAGCCCCCACGCCATGCAACGCACCGATGGCAGTGCGCAACTCAAGTGCCGCACGATCGGGGTAACGGTTCCAGCGCACATCGCCGACTGCTGCGGCAAGGGCTTGTAAAAATTCAGCAGGTGGCGCAATGGGCGACTCGTTGGTGTTGAGTCGCACTTTTACTGACACCTGTGGCGAGTGATAACCCGACATGGCACGCAAATCGTCGCGCTTCGGGTAGCGATTCACATCGCAAGGCTACTTAGCGAGCAGTGCGTGTGGCTCGCTGCAATAGGCGAATCGCGGTGGATAGCCCACGCTCGGCTTCGTAGATGGCAATCAAGAGCGAGTCGGCTTCGTCTTCTTTCATGCGCACTGCAGCGTTGCGTCGCTCGGCCAAGGCGGTGAGGCGCGCCCGACATGCTTCGACTGCGTCAACGAGCGCAGCAAGCTCGGCGGCTGCGCTGGCATTATCGCGATCAGACATGCGGGTGAAGGCTAGGAGGCGTGACTCGACGGGCAGATGGCAGCGAGTCGACACTCGTCGCACTTAGGTGTGCGGGCATCACAAATGCGTCGGCCATGCAGAATTAGGCGCAGGCTGAATTCGCCCCACTCTTTGGGTGGCAGCAACGCGTTGAGCTGCATCTCGACTTTGACGGGATCAACTTCTTTGGTGATGCCGAGGCGTTTAGACAACCGCAGCACATGCGTGTCGACCGGCAAGCCAGGAAGTTTGAACGCCACACTGCGCAACACGTTGGCAGTTTTGCGACCAACGCCAGGCAGCGTGACCAAATCTTCCATGGCCGAAGGCACCTCGCCGCCGAAGCGTGTCATCACAGCGTTGGCCATGCCAATCAAGTTCTTGGCTTTGGTTCCATAAAACCCGGTTGACCGCACCAACTGCTCAACATGCGACACGTCGGCTTCGGCCAATGTGGCTGCTGTGGGATACGCCGCAAACAAACCTGGGGTCACCATGTTGACGCGGGCGTCGGTGCACTGTGCCGAAAGAATCGTGGCCGCCAACAACTGAAATGGCGATTCGTGTGTGAGTTCACAGATGGCAATCGGGTAGTCCTTTTTCAGGTGACGCAACACGGTTTGCGTGTGGGTCGCCAGTTCAGCCTTGGTCGGCCGCTTGGGCTTCGCGACACGCTTGGGCTTCGCGACACGCTTTTTGGTCGGCCCAGCTCTTTTTGTCGGCACGCTCCCACCGTATCCGCCGACCACTTACTGGGCATATCGGTAGCATTTCGCCGTGTCGAAGCTGCACCTCTCGCGCATCAAACTCGGCTGGGCAATGCGCAGTCACGATCACGTGTCAGCCGCCGAATTTGCCGAGGCAATTGCTTCGATTCGTGCCGAAGGCGGCGGCGCGGTTCGTTGGTTCGTGCACCAGCCAACTGCCGAAGAAGTCGCGGCTGCCACGCAACATGGGTTACAGCGCGAAGCTTCACTGTTGCATATGCGCTGTGCGCTTCCACTGGGCGCACAACATCAAGTTGCAGCCGATTTCGTTACTCGCCCGTTTCGCCCCGGCCACGACAACGACGCGTGGCTGGCGCTTAATGCGCGAGCCTTTGCCGCCCACCCCGAACAAGGTGACTGGACCCTCGATGTGTTGGCCGAGCGTCTCGCCGAGCCATGGTTTGATGCCAACGGGTTTTTCATTTACGAAGCTGCCGGCGTGATGGCAGGTTTTTGTTGGACGAAGGTGCACGACCACACCCACGCCCACGACTCGGGCCATGGCGAACCCGAAGGTGAAATTTTTGTGATCGGTGTCGACCCTGCACACCACGGCAAAGGGCTCGGGCGCGCACTCACCATTACGGGGTTTGCCCATCTGGCAGCGGCCGGCCTGCGTCACGGCATGCTCTATGTCGCGGGCAACAACACCGCAGCCATCAAGTTGTATGAATCACTCGGCATGTCGACTGCTGATGGTGACGATGTTTTTGTCGGGGTAGTTTCTCAGCATGCCTGAAACACCTGCCCTGCCCCGTTGGAGTGTTGCTGATGTTCACGAGTCGTTTGACGCTCGCTCGTTTACCGATGCCATGGAGCGTCTTGGCGCCGATGTGGGCCGCCTTGGCTTGCTCTTTGACACCCACGATGTGCGTGGCATCACACCGCGCCAACCAACAGCCGACGATGCAGCGGCCGCCGACGCCGTAATCACTGCGTTCAATTCAGTTGCCGAAGCCAACAGCATTCTTGGTGCCTATGTGTATGCCACGGTGAGCACCGACACGCGTCACGAACGCGCTCAGGGCTTGCTGTCTGAACTCGAAGTGTTGGAAGCCAACTTGTCGCCGCTCACTGCTCGACTGGCCGAATGGGTTGCTTCGCTCGGTGCCGACGCGCTTGCCAAGTTGAGCGACCAAGCCCGCGAGCATCTCGGGCCGCTGCGTCGTTTGCAGGCCCGCGCCGAACATCAGATGAGTGAAGCCGAAGAACATCTCTATGCCGAATTGTCGACGACTGGTTCGTCGTCGTGGGGTCGCCTGCAAGGCGACATCACTTCGCAGTTGAAAGCCAGCGTCGCTTTGCCTGATGGCGCCAAAGAGTTGCCGATGGCTGCGATTCGTGGCATGGCGAGCAACCCCGACGTGCGCGTGCGAAAAGCGGCATACGACGCCGAGATGCAGGCGTGGCCCACCATTGGCACTGCGTGTGCTGCGGCGATGAACGCCATCAAAGGTGAAGCCAACTCGGTAAACCGCCGCCGCAACTGGGCGTCGCCGTTGGATGCATCGTTGTATGCCAACAGCGTCAGCCGCCCCACGTTCGATGCGATGCAGTCGGCAATTCATGCGTCGTTGCCCGATTTTCGCCGATGGCTGCGTGTGAAGGGACAATTGAACGGCGACAAAAATGGTGTGTCATGGTGGAACCTGATGGCCCCGTTGTCATTTGCCCCCAGCAACATTTCGTGGGATGAAGGTGTGCAGCTCGTGCGCGGTGCATTCGGCGCTTACAGCGATGGCCTTGCCGGCTTAGTGGATCGTTCGCTCAACGAAAAATGGATCGATGCCGAGCCCCGCGAAGGCAAAGTCGGCGGTGCATTTTGCATGTCGTTCGTTGACGATCGTTCGCTCGTGTTGCTCAACTGGAGTGGCAGCGTGGATTCGGCTCAAACGACAGCCCACGAATTGGGCCACGCGTATCACAACACCCAGTTGGCGCATCGCACACCGTTGCAGCGCAACTTGCCGATGGCCTTGGCCGAGACCGCCAGCATTTTTTGCGAAACCCTGGTGGTTGAAGAAGGCCTGTCGCGCTTGCAGGGCGACGAGCGCTTGGCGCTGCTCGATGTGGATCTGCAAGGTGCTGCGCAAGTGGTGGTCGACATTCACAGCCGGTTCTTGTTCGAGTCTGAGGTGTTTGCCCGTCGCCAACGCCGCACCTTGGGTGTGAGCGAATTCAACGAGTTGATGGGTGAAGCCCAAAACAACGCCTACGGCGATGGCATCGACCAGTCGACCGCGCATCCATATATGTGGATCTTGAAGCCGCATTATTACGGCAGTCATTTTTACAACTGGCCATATACCTACGGTTTGTTGTTCGGCTTGGGTTTGTATGCGCAGTATCAACAAGACCCGGACCGGTTTCGTGGTGGATACGACGACTTGTTGTCGCGTGCCGGCATGGATTCGGCCGAACAGTTGGGTGCTGCTTTCGGGCTGGATGTGACCAAAGAAGACTTCTGGACTGCATCACTCGACGTATTGCGGGCCCGCATGCGCGACTATGAGGGCTTGGCTGCGCCACACTTGACGAAGTGAATACCAACCCCCAGCAGCAAGCGCCCGAGGGTGAGGTGGTGCGACCCCGCTCGCTGTACGACGCCACGGGTGCGCAACTGGCCGAAGTGTTGGCCGGTGAACCCGCCTACCGAGTGAAGCAGTTGTGGGCCGGCATGTATGAACAATGCAAGCCACTCGAAGACATCACCACCTTGTCGGCGCCGTTGCGCAAACGGCTGAGCGAAGAACTGCCCACCAGTTTGTTGCTCGTGCGCGAAAGTGTGAGCGACAAAGGCGACACGGTCAAATTTTTGTGGCAGCTCGCCGACGGCAATCACCCGATTGAAACTGTGCTCATGCACTATGCCGATCGCGCCACCGTGTGTGTGAGCACCCAAGCGGGCTGTGCAATGGCCTGCGGTTTTTGTGCCACTGGTCAGGCTGGCTTCAATCGCCAACTCACCGTGGGCGAAATTGTCGAACAAGTGGTGCGCGCCTCGCGCCACGCCAAACAACGCAAACAGCGAGTGGCCAACATCGTGTTCATGGGCATGGGCGAACCACTCGCCAACGAACCTGCCGTGTGGGGTGCCGTCGAACGCATCCACGGCGATATGGGCATTTCGGCGCGCCACATTACGGTTTCGACTGTTGGCATTGTGCCGGGCATTCGCACGCTGGCCACTCGCCCACTGCCGGTCAACTTGGCGGTGTCGTTGCATGCTGCTCGTGACGAGCTGCGCGATGATTTGGTGCCGATCAACAAGCGCTACCCACTGAAGGATTTAATGACTGCCTGCCGCGATTATCTGCGCGTGAAAAATCGTCGCATCAGTTTCGAGTGGGCGATGATTGCTGGTGTCAACGACACGGCGCGCGATGCCAGTGAGCTGGCCAAACTGGCATTGTCATTGCAACCGACTGCGCACGTGAACCTGATTCCGCTCAACCCCACGCCAGGGTTTGCCACACGTGGCACCGATATGGCCGGGGTGCGCAGGTTTGCTGAGCGCCTGAGCGACCGCGGGGTCAACGCCACCGTGCGACGCAACCGTGGCACCGATATTGATGCTGCCTGCGGTCAACTAGCCGCGGGCCAACCCGTGGTGATTGGAACGAAAGCGCGGTAGCGCTCGTGGACACAGCGCGGTAGCGCTCGTGAACACAGCGAAGTAACGCTCGCAAACAACTCAGCCTTCGAGCAGGGCTGCCAGCTTGGTGCGACCCGCATCAATACTTTGTTGCAGGATGGCCTCAACCACCGACACAAAGAATCGTCCGTCGTAGCGCAACTGCATAACTAGTTCGGTAGCACTCGGGGTCGTGGTGTTGACGGTTACTTCAAGTCGCCATGCAGCGTGCTCACGACCGTCGAGTTCACGGCGCTCAAACACCACGCGGGCGGGGTTTGTGGTGTCGTGTGTGGTGCGCACCATGCGCAGCCGCTTCGAGCGCGCAAACGGCCCCACTTTGGCTCGCAGCTCAACATCCCACGTGGGCACGGCAGCTGCGGGCACTGCTGTTGCCGAATGCACGAGCGACATCCATTGCGGATAGTCGGCGAGATCTGCAACATAGCCAAGCACCTGTGCTGCTGGTGCTGTGGTGCGCAGCGTGGCGTCAAGTTGCATTGCCGGCCGAACGTCGACTACTCGACGCGACTATTCAACATGCTCGCCTTGGTTGAAGTCGTCAATGTGGTCACCTTGGGGCAGCGAATCGGTATTGGATGATTGTGCGGGGCGTTCGATCGGCTTGGTCTGGCTCGAAAACGCACGGGCCAACAAGCGACCACGGGCATTCAGCGCGCCACCGACATCGCTGGTGCGATCAAACTTTGGCGCGTATTGGGCGTCGCTCACCGGTGGTTCAACTGGCGCATCAACTATGTCATCAGCTGTTTCATCCGCCCTCTCGGCAACCGGCGCACGGTGTGCGTCTGGCCCCCGCAACACGGGCGAATTCATTGGCAGCGTCGGGTCAAACAAGCCTGGGCCGCTCGAGCGCTTCACTGGCGCCGACACATCCCGCGAAGTGCGTCGCGGTAGCGGCACGATCTTCTTTGGCGCCGTGTGCTCGGCTTTGCGCAGCGGTTTGT
Source organism: Ilumatobacteraceae bacterium (assembly GCA_030728545.1). GTDB lineage: Bacteria > Actinomycetota > Acidimicrobiia > Acidimicrobiales > Ilumatobacteraceae > F1-60-MAGs027. The sequence goes on along the minus strand of JANQZQ010000131.1, from coordinate 1,531 downwards.
TCAACGGCTTCACATTGCTCGTCGACGGCTTGGTGCTGCTGGCTTGCGGTCTGGCGGCAACAAACAGTCGTGGCGACTTTTCACGGCGATCATCAAATGTCCACCCACGCGGCAAAGTAAGCCGCGACGCATGTTCGTCGCACAGACGGTTTACATGGTGTTGCTTGTCGTCATCAAATGTTTCTAGCCACACCACGCAGGCCACGCGGTCAATACCGAAAGCAACTTCGGCGGGCTCGTTGCAACCTTGCTTCTCGCAACTTTTTGTCACGTGGTCAAGAGTACGCAATGGCGCACCCCGAAGTGGCGCATTCAGTGGGCGATGCGGGCCTCGATCCCACGACTTCTACGATGTGAACGTAGCGCTCTTCCGACTGAGCTAATCGCCCTTTGTGACCTCTTACCCTACAAGTTTTGTGCAACTGCAAAACCGGGGCGGTTCACACTGCGAAGTCGGTATTTTGCCATTTCCAGCGCTGAATTCGGGGGGCCACCCACAACAGATACACCCCGAGGGTCACGAAAATAAGCAGCAACCACAAGATCCAACGCCCAAACAAACCCAGTGCTGAACCGGTGAACACCAATTGCTTTCCATCGATGAACGAGTGTTTGGCCCGCCACCTCTCGCGCAGAACGAGAGCGAACGGATACAAAATGCCAAAGCTAAAAATGGTGAGGATTGCACCCAGAAGTGCCGTGCCAAAATATGTTGCAGCGCCACCATCAAAGGTGAATCGCTGAGAATTCTGCTGCACGGTGTGGCTGAAACATAACACATAGCCACCCCACATTGGGGCAAGCCTGGGCTGCGGATGGGGATACGTCTGCAACTGCGAATACGGCTAATGGTGCGATAATTGAGCATGAAAAGGTTTGCCCTGCTTTGCTTCGCAGTATTTTTCATGCTGCCAACTGCGGCTGCTTCGGCGCACGACCCAATTATTCTCACTGAAAACCAAACAACACCCGACCAAGGCCCGCTGCTGCCAGATGGCACTATTTCGTTTGCGCTCTACGGCACTCTGTTATCGGCCGGTGAAACACGCGGTTTTCGCGTCACGTTCAACGATGGGGACTCCCTCTATCTTTCTTTGTTGATACCAGATCTTGCACCAGAAAACGGTCTCGCCGAAGCGGCTTTGCCATTTATTGAACTCACCGACCCCGCAAATGAAACCATCAGGCTGTCACCTACCGAAAGAGTTGCGTTCGCCGAACCGTTTACTGGCACGAACTATGTTCGCCTGATTGAACTCACCACCCCTGCCATGGGTGGCACCTACTCGATCGTCATTACGGGCGACGCACCGGCTCGCTTCACGGTCGCTGTCGGCGAAAGAGAAATGTTCGGCACTCCGGTAGAAAATGTTCCCAATCGTGATCTGGGCATCACCGGGGTGATGAGTTGGTATAACAACTCGCTCATGGCAGACCCATCAACTGAATCATCAACCGAACCAGCAACTGCAGCACCCACCGTGCAGCCAACTTCGCCACAAGTCACGGTGCCGGCCGATGACTCCACAAC
>JANQZQ010000130.1 GCA_030728545.1 Ilumatobacteraceae bacterium | reverse complement strand
AACAACACAGCAGTAGGTGCAGCCGGGTCGTTTGCAATGGCTGGGCTGGCACTCACCACACCGGGGGTTGTGGCTAAGACGTCACTCAACTGCTGTGCGGCCGCTAACTGGGCAGGTGAATCAACGGCGGCCACCAAAGTGAGCGGCCCGTTGAAGCCAGCACCAAAGCCCGTGGCCAAGAGGTCATAGGCGCGACGGGTTGTGGTATCGGTCGGGTAATTACCTTCATCGGCAAAGCCCAAGCGCAAGTCGAGCACCGGCACAGCGATTGCGCCGAGCGCAACCACGCCAACAATCAACATCACCCACGGGCGACGCTGCACGGCGCGGCTCCAGCGATAGGGCATGGTTTCGGGCATGGGTTTGTGGCGGCGGGCAGGCAAGGGGCGTCGCAAGAAGGGAATGAAACTGCCAACAAGGAGCACAAGCCCAGCGACTGGTGCAGCCAACAGCAACGGGTTCTGTTTGAGCCCAACACCAACGAGCGTCACTGACACCAAACCTGCCGCAATAACACCGCGCCAACGAGTGACTTCGATTCGCTCACCAACGAAACCGAGCAAGGCCGGCAACAGCGTCACCGAGGCCATCATCGTGAAGAGCACCGTGATGGAAGCACCGATTGCCAAGCCGTTCATGAAGCCCACACCCATGATCAACATCCCGAGCAGTGAGATCACCACCGTGGTGCCGGCAAATAGCACCGCACGTCCGGCAGTGTCGATTGCTTCGATGGTTGCTGCAGCACAGCCCCGACCACGTTGACGTGCCTCGCGGTATCGGGTCACGATAAAAAGCGCATAGTCGATGCCGACACCAAGGCCGATCATCACGCCGAGCGTGGTGGCGAAGTCGGGCATGGTGAAAATGTTGGAAACCAACGTGGCAACGAGCACTCCGGCTGCGATACCTCCGAATGCAGTGCCAATCGGCAAACCCATGGCCAACACCGAACCAAATGCAAAGATCAAACTCACCATGGCGAATGCGAGGCCCAGCACCTCGGACGTCGGAGTTTCAAAGGCGGCGAACACTTCACCGCCGTACTCAATTTGCACACCAGCAACGACCGGCTCAATCGCCTTCATCTCGGCGAAAACTTCTTCAAACTCTTCAGCCGAGTCGAGTTCGGCAATGAACGACACGTTGGCAAATGCAATATCACCACTCGGAGCAATTTGCCGACTGCCAGCGGCAGTGAATGGGCTCACCACTCCCATGTCGCTACGCGAATCGAGCTGCGCGAAGTAGTCGTCAAGAGCCTGGCGCTGCGCCTCACTGAATGGGCCGCCCGTGGATTGCACCACTACCGTGCCCGAGCGACCACTGGCCTGCGAACCGAATCGTTCTTCAAGAAGACTGAACCCCTCGGCGCTCTCTACGTTGGGCAGGTTGAACTGGGTGGAAAATGCATTGCCGAAGGTGCCGACGAGGCCTGCCAGAACCGCAATAATGACTACCCACATGGCAACCACAACACGACGATGAAGATGCGCGAACGCGCCAAGAGTTTTCAACATGAGGGCAGCGTCAGGCTAGATGTTGTAGGTGGCTCAACTAGCGTCATCTCGGGAGGATGTTGTGAAAGTCACAGTCAATTTTGATCTCTGTGCGTCGACTGGGGCCTGTGCTCAAGTTGCCCCCGAGGTATTTGAGATTCGCAACGATGGTTACCTGCACATTCGCAAAGATCAACCGGGCCCCGAGTTGTACGACGTCGTGCAACAAGCCGCCGACCTCTGCCCCACTGGTGCGATTGTGCTCGAAGACTGACGCGTGGGGTTTTCACAGCGACTCCGCGAAGCATGGCGCGAATCAGCGTCACTCGTGTGTGTTGGGTTAGACCCCGACCCCGCACGATTTCCTGCACCCTTGCATGGTCACGCCAACGCCATCGAAACGTTTTGCCGCGACATCGTCGATGCCACGGGCGATGTGGTGTGTGCGTTCAAGCCACAGATTGCTTATTTCGCTGCTCATGGCGCTGAAGCTGCGCTGGAGCGGATCTGTGAACACATTCGCCGCGAGCATCCACGAGTGGTGCTGATTCTGGATGCCAAACGCGGCGATATCGGTGACACGGCCGAAATGTATGCGCGCGAAGCCTTCGATCGCTACGGCGCTGATGCAGTCACCGTAAACCCGTGGTTGGGAACCGACTCGTTGGAGCCGTTCTTTGCCCGTCGCAATCGAGGCACCATCGTGTTGTGTCGCACCTCCAACCCGGGCTCGGGCGAATTGCAGTCGCTACGCACCAACGACGCATCCGAGCCGCTTTTTGAAACGATTGCTCGACGGGCAGCAAATGATTGGTCGTTGCGCGCCGATGTGGGGCTCGTTGTAGGCGCAACTCAACCCGCTGAATTGCGCCGAGTGCGCGAGATAGTCGGTGACCTGCCGCTGCTCGTGCCTGGTGTCGGTGCCCAGGGCGGCGACCCAGCGAGCGTGATTGCCAATGGTGCGACTGCCGACGGCACCGGGCTGATTGTGAACAGCTCACGGGCCGTTATCTACGCCTCGGCGGGCGACGACTTCGCCGCAGCCGCACGTGCTGCAGCGGTCACACTGCGTGATTCGCTCAGTGACGCTCTGCGTGACACGGCAAACAGCCGTGTCAGCCGCCGACCGTAATTACTTCGACAATGCCTGGCACCTGACGCAGCTGGCTCACCACTTCGGCCGGTGTTGGTGTCGCAGTTGCAATCACCATGAGTGCACTACCGGCTTGGGGTGTTTTACCCACATCCATGTTGTCGATGTTGACCCCGGCATCTCCCAAGACCGTGCCCACTCGACCAATCACTCCTGGTCGGTCATCGTTGCGCACAATCAACATAAATCGCGCCGGAGGCACGTCGCTCAAGTGGTCGTCGATGAGCACGAGGCGTGCCTCGCGGCGCCGACCAGCCAACGTGCCAGAAATGTTGTGCGCACCTGAACGCAGCGTGATGAGATTGACATAGTCCTGGTGGGCAACATCGTCGCGACGCTGTTCTCGCACGACGACTTTTCGTTGCTCGGCAACTGTCGGTGCATTCACGTAGGTAATTGCATCTCCGGTGAGACGTCCGAGAAACCCTTTGAGTGCCGCCAACGTAATGATGCGCGTGTCATAGGCACCGATCTCACCGCTGGCTTCAATCTCGAGCTCGCTGGCGCGTGCACCAACCACATCGGCAAATAGCGCACCGAGTCGTTCGGCCAAAGGAATAAAGGGCTTCAAGGTTTCGTTGGCTTCGGCGGCATCCACGTTGACTGCGAATGGCACGAAGTCGCCGGCCAAGGCCAGCTGCACCATGTCGGCGATGACTTCTCCGGCTTTGTCTTGTGCTTCACGTGTGCTGGCACCCAGGTGCGGTGTAACCACCACGTTCGGCAATGAGAACAGTGGCGAGTCGGTGACGGGTTCACGTTCAAAGACATCCAACGCAGCACCAGCAATGAGCCCATCACGCAAGGCTTCGAAGAGGTCATGTTCTGCCACGATGCCGCCTCGCGCCACGTTGATAACTCGCAACGATGGCTTGGCCTTCACGAGTAGATCGCGATTGATGAGCCCAAGTGTTTCTTTGTTCTTCGGGAGGTGCACCGTAAGAAAGTCGCTCGTGGCCACGAGCTGATCGAGCGGCAACATGTCGACGTTCATCTGGCGACCACGCTCGACTGAGATGTACGGATCAAACGCCACGATTTTCATCCCCAGCCCGAGGGCGCGATGAGCCACCAACTTGCCGATGCGACCCAAGCCAACGACGCCCAGTGTTTTGCCTGCGAGTTCGACACCTTCCCACTTAGAGCGCTCCCAGCGACCACTCACGAGTGCGGCGTGGGCCTGCGGCACGTTACGAGCCATCGACATCAACAACGCGATCGTGTGCTCGGCAGCCGAAACGATGTTCGATTCAGGCGCGTTGGTCACCATCACACCAGCTTTTGTCGCAGCGTCGACATCGACGTTGTCCAAACCGACACCAGCGCGACCCACAACGAGCAGTCCACTCACAGCGCCGAGCACCTCAGCGTCAACATTGGTAGCGCTGCGCACGATGAGTGCCTGAGCACCTTGCAGTGCTGCAATGAGCGCCTCGCCATTCAGCCCGAGCTGCACATCGACCACATGGCCAGCAGCACGCAGGCGGTCAAGACCCGCATCGGCGATTTCTTCGGTGACAAGGACTCGAGCCATACCTCCATCGTGGCGGGTCACGGGCATCATCGCCAACTCCCCCACCACACCGCCACACGGCTCCCCGATGTGCGTGTGCCAATTTCGGGCTCGTTGCACCGTTATCGTGAGGGGAATTCAGTTTTGACGACCAGCAAAGTGTCGTTGGTTTATTTTTCGTTAGCAAAGGATTCAGCGTGCCACATCTCTTTCTTTCACCCGAGTGGATGGATGCTGCACGAGCCATTCGTGAAAAATACCGAGACCAAGCCCCGAAGGTTGCCGTCGTCGTTCGTTTCAACCTTGTCGCCACCAACGTGCCGTTCGGCGATGGCGTCGTCAATAGCCACATGGACACCTCCAGCGGCGAAGTGGTCATGGATCTCGGACATCTCGACAGCGTTGATGCAACACTCACCACCGACTACGTGACCGCTCGCTCGATTTTCGTCGAACAAGACCCACAAAAAGCCATGGAAGCGTTTCTCATGGGCAAAGTCAAAGTCGAAGGTGACGTCTTGAAATTGATGGCAATGCAAACTGCGATGCCCCAAACTGAGCTGGGCGTAGTTGTCGCCGAAGAAATTCGTTCGATAACCGAATAGCCGCTAGCTAGACCGCTGCGGTTGGTGGCGCCGATGTAGTGGTGCGACTAGTGGATCGCACTTCGGTCGCCAATAGCCCCGCCACGACGCACAGCGCTGCACCCACCACGAGCGCATTGGAGTAGCTCACCAAAACACCTTGATCACTCGTGGCTTCGTGCACCGAAATCATCACCGTTGCACCAAGTAGCGCACCCATTTGGGTGACCAACTGCTGCATCGCACTGGCAATGCCCAGTTGCTCGTCGTCGACTGCGTTGGCCAACAAGGCAGAAAGTGCAGGTGACGCCACGCCCAAACCCAAACCCGACAGCCCCAGCCCAAAAGCAATAAGCCATAGCGGCGTGGCTTCGCGCACCGTTGACAACACGATCATCGAAACAAATACCGTCATGGCCCCGAACATTCCGGCAAAGCGCTCACCCGTGCGCATCGTGACACGCGCCCCGAGCGGAGCAACAATCGAAAAAGTCAGAGGACGAGCGATGATCAGCCAGCCCACCGTGGCCAGCGACAACCCGACACCATCTTTGAGCATTTGCGGGATGATCATGAAACCACCCATGTAAGCAAAATTTGCAAGTGCCTGACTGAGCACTGGAAATGCAATGTTGCGGGTGCGAAACCACTGCGGTGGCACCATCGGTGCAGCGACCCGTCGCTCGACTTGCACGAAGGTGTACAACAACACCATGCCCACTGCGATCGCACCAACGATGAGCGGCGAGTTCCAACCCCAGGTACCACCACGATTAATACCAAGTAGCAACAACGCCGCTCCACCGCCAAGCGTCACGGCACCAGCTGCGTCGAATCGCGCACCAGGTTGGCGCTCGGTATCGCGCAACAACCACCACGACACGCCAGCACCAACGATGCACAGTGGTGCCTGCACCAAAAAGATGATGCGCCAGCCAACCAAGTCAACTAGTGGAACGCCAGCCACCACGCCGATGACCGGTGCACCGGCGGTGACAAAACTCCACATGCCAAGCGGGCGGACGCGCTCGTGTGGTTCATACATCCGATTCGTAAATGCCATCGCCGACGGCCCCGTTGCCGAGCCGCACGCCGCCGAAAGGGTGCGCAACAAGATCAACATCGGTGCACTCGGTGCCAAGGCAGTGAGACCGGCAAAAATTCCGGCGCCGAGCAAGCCGCCAACGAACACTCGCTTGTGGCCAATCAAATCGCCGAGCTTGCCGAAAGCAGGGCCAATCACTGCAAAGGCCAACATCGGTGCCGTAATCGACCAAGACACCACACTGACAGTTGACTTCAAGTCGGCAGCCACCGTATCCAACACCACCACCAGCAAAGTGATGGTGAAACTCACGGTGAACACACCGCTCAAGAGCACTGTCATCGTCGCCTTGCGCCGTGAAATGCCAATGCGATCCACCAACGCAGAGCGCACCCGTTCGTGCAAAGGTGCTAGCGCAACCTCGTCGACACCTGCCGTCATCGTTGCACCATCAAGACAGACCAGTTCACGGGAACACCAGGTTCACAGCGCTGCCCTTGGCCACGACACTGCCGGCTGTCAAAGTCACACCGTCTTGATCCACAGAGCGAACACGACTCGACGTGCGACCACTCATCGTGCCGAGCACCAGGCCAGCCTCAGTGAGTTGCTTTTGAGCGTCAGCAAGATTGAGCCCGATAAGCCGAGGAAGCTCGACCGTCTCGGGCCCTTTGGAAACCGAAAACGCCACCACATCACCGCGGGACAACTGCACCGCTGGTTGCGGCTCTTGCGCAGCCACGAGACCCGCAGCTATATCACCGCTGAAGACATCGTCATTGCGTTGGGCGACTAGCTGCACTGCTGCTAGTTCGGCAAGCGCATCCGCCTCGCTGCGGCCAATCAGGTTGGGCACGGCCCGCAACACCGGGCCACCAGAAACTGTGATTGCCACTTGAGTGCCCTTCAGAACTTGACTACCAGCCAGCAGGTTCGGTTGTTCCGTCACAATCCACGACACCACGCTCCCAGCGGGCACGCTGTCGTCGTCGCGAATGGTTTCGACCACAAGCAAACCTTGTGCTTCGAGCGCTGCCACTGCATCTGCTTGCGACAACCCCGTTACATCGGGCACTACTGCCAGCGTCGGGCCCTCAGAAATCACCAGAATGAAATCGTCGCCCTCACGCAACATCGCGCCGGCAGCTGGAGAAGTGCGAATGACTCCCCCGAGGGCGACTTCATCGGATCGCTCAGCACTAATGACAATGTTCCAGCCCAGCGGCGAAACCGTATTGCGGGCTTCGCCCTCGGCAACACCGACCAACTCTGGCACTTCAAACGAGTCAACGGCCAGCACTTGCCACACCGCAAAAGCCGAAACTGCCAACGCAACAACACCAGCCACCGACCACAACCAGCGATAGCGCTTGCGCTCTGCTGACGGCACGACGACCGAAACATCTGCTGGCTTTGACGCTCGAGCTGCAACGACAGGCTCGCTCTGTCGTTGTGTTGGCTCGGCGACCACGATCGGAAGTTGCCGGGTGATGGTGTCGCGAAAGGCTTCGGTGGCCAGTGCCTCGATCGGCTCGGGTGGCAGGAACTTCACCGCCAGTTGCGCCAGTGACTGACCAAGTTTTAAAGCCGACGAACGATCGTGCGGTTCGGGTCGACCGGCTTCTTCAATTGGCACGGCAATCGGCCCGATAGCAGCCGAGACGGGCAACAATTTGCCGGCACGATTGGCCAGGGTGACCGCCAACGAATCTGCAGCAAACGGCACTTCACCGGTGATGGTTTCCAGCAAGGTGAGTGAGAGCGCATAGATGTCGCTAGCGGGTGTCGCTAGCGGCTCGATGCTGAACTCTGGTGCTGCGTACCGTGCTTGTTCGATGCTCATGGCGTCGCCACCGATACCACGCTTCACCCCAATGCCCGCCAAGCGGGCTCGTGAATTACTCGAGACAAACACGTGCGCAGGCCGCACATCACCGTGGGCGATTCCCAATTGATGCAAGTGGTGCAGAGCACGACACAGATCAAGACCCATCACCAGCGTCTGAGCCGAGCTGAGCCGCCGCCCGCGATCCAACAACTGGCGCAAAGAAACATCGGCGATTCGTTCAGTCACCACGAATACGAACTGCTCTCCAGCCAATGTGGTCTCGCCCCAGTCCAGTGGGGCCACCAGCACGGGGTGCGAAATACCCGCCACCGAAAGCAGATGACGCTGAAACTCTTCGACTGCGACTGGTGAGTTGACGGTGAGCAAGCGCAGGATTACAGGGGTATCGCCCCGGGTGTCGACAGCGGCAAAGACACTGGTGGAATCCGCACCACCCGGCAAGCGGCCTTCTAGGCGGTAGCGGGCAGCAACCAGGGCCCCGGTGAGCTCGTCGCGTTCACTCATTGACCGACCCAAACTACCTGTGTTACCTGCCACCCACGGGCAGGGCGAGCGTACTGCAGATGAAGGCTCACAACGGCGAGAATAGACACATGCCTGGCCGTATCGACCGCACACGACTCGCAGTCAGTTTTGGAATCGCGGTTGGGTTGGTGTTGATTGTTTTTGGTTTTCGCAGCGGCATCACCGGCGACGAAGCACGCCAGACCCCGCCTGCAATCGAGCGCATGTCGCCAGCTGACGGCGATCGCGTTTTGCGACAGGCCCAGATCATTATTGACTTCGCCGATGGTTACGAAGCCACACTCAACATCGATGGCATCGAACTGCCTGTGACACGACTCGATGAATTGTCATCAAGTGGGGCGCAACCTGCACCCGGCGCCCAGGTGGAACTGCCAGCAACTGCTGTGTTTGACCCAGGCAACAACGTGCTGAGCTTTCAACCACAACCACGAGCGCTCATCGCCGAATTCACGCAAGGCGAACACGTTGCCATCGTCACCTACTGGGAAATCCTGGCAGGCCGTGAAAAGTCTCGTACCTATCAGTGGCGGTTTTTCACCGACTAGTTGGTGGCGGGCTTTACGCCGGCAACTCGCCCGTGGCCAAGACGTGCTCAAAAGCCTGCTCGTCGATTTGGGGCACGCCAAGTTCCTCGGCTTTTTTCACCTTTGACGCCCCTGGCTCATTGCCAACTACTACTGCGAATGTTTTTTTGCTCACACTGCCCGCACTCTTGCCACCGCGATCTTTGATGGCGCGTTCAGCTTCTTCTCTACCGAACTTGGCAAGTGTGCCTGTGACAACGAGTGTTTTGCCAGCCAGGGTTTGCGGCGCATCAATCACGGTCACGTTGTCGAATCGCACCCCACCCTTACGCAATTTCGTGACGATCGACTTGTGACGCTTATCGACAAACCACTTCGCGACTGACTCGGCAATCACGTCACCAACGCCGTCGATAGCAGCAAGGTCAGCGACCGAGGCACTCGCCACGGCGTCGAGAGAACCAAAGCGCCGCGCCAACGACTCGGCAGCAGCCGGGCCAAGATGTTTGATACCCAGCGCAACGAGCAGCTTTTCTAACGCGCGGCTTCGCGAGGTGTCGATGGCCTGCATCAAGTTGGCCGACTGCACTTCACCTAAACCTTGTGCCAGCAACACCTCGGGGGTCAGCGAGTAAATGTCACCCACATCTTCGAGGATGCCCGCATCACTCAACTTGTACACCGTTTTTTCACCGAAGCCCTCAATGTCCATGCCGCCTCGTGCGGTGAAATGAATTATTTTTTGGTCGCGCTGGTGCGGACACTCAGGCTCAACACAACGAGTGTCGGCCACGTCGTGTTCCTGCACGAGCGTGGACCGCAAATCGCACGGACACTTGGTGGGAAACTTCCAGGGCTTGGAATCCTTGGGTCGCTTTGCCAGCACTGGCCCCACGACTTCGGGAATCACGTCGCCGGCCTTGCGCACCACCACTGTGTCACCTGGACGCACATCTTTGAGTTGCACTTGTTCTCTGTTGTGCAGCGTGGCCATCGACACGGTGCTCCCGGCCACCACCACGGGCTCGAGTTCGGCGAACGGTGTGGCGCGACCGGTTCGGCCAATTGACACCTTGATGTCGCGCAACAGAGTGGTGCGTTCTTCGGGTGGAAACTTGACCGCAATCGCCCAGCGAGGTGCCTTGGAAGTCGACCCGAGTCGTTCGCGTTGAGCGAGGTCATCCACTTTCACCACTACTCCGACGATGATGTACGGCAATTCATTTCGGGGTTCTTGCCAATGGGCACAAAATTCCACCACTTCATCTAACGAATTCACGATGCGAACTTCAGGATTGATCGGAAACCCAAGGGCCTGCAAATACTCGAGCGTGTCATGGTGCGAAGTGAACGCAGGCCCACCTTGTACTTCGCCAAGTTGATAGGCCCACATCGACAACTCGCGGGTGGCGGTCACAGCGGCGTCTTTTTGCCGCAAGCTTCCGGCCCCGGCATTGCGCGGGTTGGCTGGCACAGGCTGAGGTTTTTTGCCAGCCGCCACGCGCACTTGGTTTTCTGCAAGTTTTTCTTGGCGAAACCGCTCGAAGGCTGGCTTAGACATATAGACCTCGCCACGCACCTCGAGCACGGTTGCTGTGGGCGAAGCGGATGATTTGCTGAGCTGCGCCGGCACACCGCTAATGGTGCGCACATTGGCGGTGACGTCTTCGCCCACTTTGCCGTCGCCACGCGTGGCAGCTTGCACGAGCACTCCGTTTTCAAATCGAATGCTGAGGGCCAAGCCATCGATTTTCAGTTCACAAACGAAGCGTGCTGCCTGGCCTGCCAAACCCTTGGTGACTCGATCGCCCCAGGCTCGCAACTCATCGATATCCATCGCATTGTCGAGGCTCGTCATCGCCAACCGATGAGTTACCGGAGCAAATGTGGTGGCAACGGGTGCACCCGGAACGTCGAGCACCGAACGACTGGCCGCGAGTTCAGGATGTTCGGCTTCGAGTGCACGCAACTCGCGTACCAACTCGTCGAAGTCGGCATCAGAGATTTCGGGGTCGTCATCGCCAAAATAGCGATCGTTGTGAAATGTGATGAGTTCGCGTAGTTCGCCAACGCGCGCCACGATGCGTTTCGACGGTGCCACGCCTGAACTTTACCGTTTGGGCGTCGCAGGATTCGCAGGATTCATAGAATGCCGACGTGACAAACCTGGTGCGTGTGGCCTGGCTGGGCGTCGCCGCACTGCCCGGGGCCATGCAATCTGGCGATGCAACGGTGCTCGCTTCGTGGTTGGTATGGGCATTGTGGGCTGGTGTGGCTATCGGCGTGCTCGTGCCGCATCCGCTGTCGCTGGTGGCTGTGCGCTTTATTGCCCCGCTGCTTGCGGTTAATGCTGGGTGGTTTCTCGTCACCGACCTCGACTCTGGCGTTGTTTTGGGCGAGCGTTGGGGTGCGATCAGTGGGTTCTTGGTGATGCTGGTGATTGCGGTTGCCACCTATGGTGCTACGTACGGGGCCACACATGCGCAGGCTGCGGCGTATGGCCATGAGCGACGACATCTCTTGCGTCCACCGATTGCGGTGATCTTGCCAATTGTTGTGCTGTGGCTGGCTGTTGCCGCCAGTGGGGCGACGGCAACCTACTCGCCATCACTCATCGTGGCTGGTGTCGCAATGGCGATATTTCTTGCCCTATTGGCTTTTGCCCTACGACGCGCAGTAGTGCTGGCGCGACGCTGGCTTGTGTTCGTGCCGGCGGGTATTGCCGTGCACGACCCGTTGATGTTGCGCGACACGTTCATGGTGCGCAGCCACGACGTGCGAGCGCTGCGAGTTGCGCCACACGACACGGCTGCATTTGATGCCACTGGTACCACTTGGGGTGTGGTGCTCGAACTAACGCTCAGTCATCCGCACGATGTGTCGTTGTCACCGTTTGCATCACGCCTCACTCGCACCCTGGATCGGCTGCACGTCACTTCGTTGTTACTGGCGCCATCTCGACCGAACAGTGCCTTAGCAAACGATTCCTAAATAACTTTGCTCAAGTCGGGCCGCAGCGGCTTGGCCCGCCAGTCTGCGCCCAAACACAACTCGATCTGACGACGATTCCATTTTCCGAGTGGCTCTTCAATCATCTCGAAATAGTGCACGTCACCGTCTTCATCATGTTCGTGTCGCCACTCACGCTGCAGATTGGCTTTGAGGAATCGGGCATTGGCTGTGCGGCCGTCGGTAAGCACCAAGGTTCCAGGCAGCAAAAAATGCTCGATCTTCAAGATGTCACAGGCCATCGGCAAACGGTCCGGATGACGCGTAGAGATGCCGTTCACTTCGCCCACGGCACTGTCTTGGCTCGGGCCATCAAGATAAATGAAATCTGGGCATACATTGGGCAGCGACTCATACTCGGTGCAGATTCGTGAGTCGAACGTGGTCATGCGCACGGGCGAATGATGAAACGAAACGCGAGCACTCAACTCTTGGCTCAAGCGGCTGCGAGTCAAATCAAGGTACTGCTGCATGTCGTCGACCACCTGCAGGCGAAACGGGTCGGTTCGGCGCAAGGTCTCGCGCACCACGGCCCCGTCACGTTGTTCATTGAGCGCCAAGGCGTGGGCCATCACCACGGTGGAAAACCCACACCCGAACTCCAACACGGAGGTGATTCGGCGCAATCGGATCAACGCAAAAAGCCGCGTGAGGTCCAGCCACTCGGGCTCGAACGGCGTATTGTTCGTCGGATCCACCGACTCAAATATGGACTTTTCGACAGATCTTCCACTCTCTGAAAAAAGATTGGTGAGTCCGAACTGCTGGGCGAACTGGTTCGCTTGGGTAATGGAAGTCACCCCCACGACATTACCCGAGCAAGGTCAAGCGTGATGGCGAGACTGCTCAAGCGACGATTCCGCCGGCGAGCACCGCGCGGTCTGACGAGTCGTACAACACCACACTCTGGCCCG
>JANQZQ010000129.1 GCA_030728545.1 Ilumatobacteraceae bacterium | reverse complement strand
CATTTCTACGTCAGTGCAAGAAAAGCGAGCCCAGTGGCATTAAACGCTAGGTGAGCCGTGACCGACATGCCAAGGCGTCCGGTCAACTGAAACGCAATACCCAACACGAGGGCGAAAGCAAATAATCCTGGCAGCTCAGCCACGCGACCATGGATGCCAGCAAACCAAGCTGCAGTAATGACGACGGCTGCCACATGGTGGATTCGGCTCGACAAACCCGCCTGCACAAAGCCGCGATACACGAGTTCCTCCACGAGCGGTGCGCCAATAACCACAACCAGCGCCAAGACCACCAGCCAGGGCCCGCGTGCCGAGTCATACAACCCGCGAGCGCGATCTTCCACCTTCGCCACGTCAAAGACCTCGGGAAACCACGTGCGAAATGGCCATGTGACCAGCCCCACCAGCAGCACTTGCGAGAGCACACCGATTGGCACGCCCCACAAATCAACGAGGCGAAAGCGCAAATGAAAATCCTGCGCAAACGAACCAGTGCCCGCTCGCTGCGAAAATATCACCAACAGCACCAGTTGTGGCACCCATAGCGACATAGCGCCAGCTAGTAAGAACCAATCAGGTTGCTCACTCGTGTCTTGCGAAATGTCGAACGCCGCCACCAGAAATATCTGCAACGCTGTTGCAGTGAGATAGGCACCGATCCAGCCGAAGGCCAGCCACGCCAGCGAGTAGCGCACCCGCGGGGTTGTTGCGTGTGGCACCTCGTGAGCAAACACCCGCTGCTCAAATGGGCGTTCACCAAATGGCGGATCCCACGTGGGACGAGGCACGGCGCTCAGCCAGCGAGCTGGCTCGGCAGCACCACGCGGAAGCGGTTGCGGCGGTCTTCTAACCGCCAGCCACTTGGTGGCGCAAAGCGTTGCCCGTGACGCTCGCATAAGTCGTAGGCGTGCGGGTCGTTGAGTTCGGCCAGGTCATCAATCCACACGGTGGCTGTGGCGTATTGATACGACAGGGTCATCACAGCAGATTCACTGCAGCATGCACGCGAACAGCGACGACGCATGTGACTAAAGTACCGATTTTTATCATTCTTTCGGTGGATGCCTCTTGCCGACACAGCCTTAGCATGACCACATGGCGAACCTCCCTCCACCGCCCCCACCACCACCGTCGCGTAACCCGAAATCTCTGCGCGACCGCCTGCGTGGTTCTGGGGACAGCGACAAACCCGGCATGCCGCGCTGGCTGGTCTGGGCACTCATCGCTGTTGCCGTCGTGCTGCTGGTGGGCCCACGGTTATTGCCCACACCCGAACAGACCCGGCTGACCTATACCGAATTTCTCGACCTCGTCGAGCGCGGAGGCGTTCGCGAAGTCACCATCAACAACTTGAACAACCAGATTTCGGGCAAGTTGAGCGACTCCCGCAATTTCGTCACCACCGGCGCCAACACCTTGTCGGATGCCGACGAACAACTGCTCAAGTCAAAAGGTGTCGATTACGACTTTTCCACCCCGCAGGGAAACTTCTTCACCAACATCATTCCTATTTTGTTGCCGTTCTTTTTGATCATGGGCTTTTTCATCTGGATGCAACGTCGCGCCATGGGTCAAGCCGGCAACATCATGTCAATTGGACGCAGTCGCGCCAAGCCCTACCAAGCCGACAAACCGTCCACCACCTTTGCTGATATCGCTGGCTACGAAGGTGTCAAGCAAGAAATTCGTGAAGTGGTCGACTTTTTGCGAATGCCAGATCGCTTCAAAGAAATTGGTGCGCGTGTACCCAAGGGTGTGTTGCTCGTCGGGCCTCCGGGAACTGGCAAAACATTGTTTGCGCGCGCTGTTGCTGGCGAAGCCGGAGTCGGGTTTTTGTCGGTCACCGGTTCTGACTTCATGGAGATGTTCGTCGGTGTCGGCGCGTCACGTGTGCGCGACTTGTTTCAGCAAGCGCGCAAGATGGGCCGAGCCATCATCTTCGTAGACGAAATCGACTCCATCGGTCGCAAACGCGGTGCGGGTTTGGGTGGTGGCCACGACGAGCGCGAGCAAACGCTCAACCAAATGCTGTCAGAAATGGACGGATTCGAAACGTCTGAAGGTGTCGTCGTCATGGCAGCCACCAACCGACCCGACATCTTGGACGCTGCGCTCTTGCGACCTGGTCGCTTTGATCGCCAGATCATCGTGCCGCTTCCCGAAGCCGAAGAGCGTCACGCCATTTTGAAGGTGCACTCAACCGGCAAGCGCATGGGCGCCGATGTCGACCTAGACACGATGTCCAAAGCCACCCCTGGCATGAGTGGCGCTGATTTGGCCAACCTCGTTAACGAAGCGGCACTCATCGCCGTGCGACGTGGTGCCACCGAAATCGAACGAATCGATTTTGAAAATGCTCGTGATCGCGTGGTCATGGGCGCGCGTCGCGAAAGCCTCGCACTCAATGCTGAAGAAAAACGCGCCGTGGCATTCCACGAAGGTGGTCACGCCGTGTTGTCCACCGTGTTGCCCAATAGCGACCCGCTCCATAAGGTCACGATCTTGCCGCGCGGCATGGCACTGGGCGTCACCTGGAGCCTGCCCGAAGAACGCCACACCTATTCGCGCGAGTATTTCTTGGACATGATCTGCAAGGCCATGGGTGGACGAGTTGCTGAGTCCATCGTGTTTGGCAGCCTCAATAGCGGTGCTGCGAACGATCTCGAACAAGCAACATCAATTGCCCGACGCATGGTGCGCGAATGGGGCATGAGCGATGCCGTTGGGCCGATGGCCTGGTCGGGGCAACAACAGGTGTTCCTCGGCGAAGATCTCATGACCTCGGGTCGCGAATACAGCGACGACACGGCAAGGAAAATCGACGACGAAATCTCTCGCATTCTGCGCGAACAAGAAGAGCGAGCCCGCGTCACGCTGCTCAAGCACCGCCGTGGGTTGGACCTCGTTGCCGAAGCATTGCTCGAACACGAAACCGTTGACGGCGCGACCGTGGCCAAGCTCATTCAACAAGGCCTTGGTGCACCCACCATCCACGAAAAAGTGCCGGAGAAAAATCCGGACAAAAGCGTAAACAAAGCCGACCCCGAGCGCGACTAACGCTTAGGCCGTAGGGCCAGCACATTCACTATTAGGAAGTTGCGGATCGCGACAACGAGCCATTGCCGCCCAGACGTCGGTGGCACTAATCGGGCCGAGATGCCCGAAGCCCACAACGCCACGCGAATCGGCAATCACCAATGTGGGCACTGCGTCGATGCGATAGCGATCATGCAAAGCACGGTCGCGGGCGAACTCCACTTCTTGCACCACTACTTGGCTGCTGGCCAACACGGTGGCCTTACGCGCCACGTCGGCGCAGGTGTCGCACGTTGCGGAGGTAAACACCACCACTAGCCATGGCGCAGCCGCACCATCAAAATCGCCGCGGTTGAGTTGGGCCGGAAGCGAACCGCGCGGCTGGGTGGGGGCTTCGGGCGCGCGACGGCGTCGCCAGGCAACGACGGCTGCGACGCCGACCACTGCCCCGATTACTGCCAAGCGCACCGCAAGGTCGACCTCAGTAGCAATCATCACTGTGCTGATGTAGTCATCACTATGAGGGGTGCTGCCCCATTGATCGGCTGTTTGGGGCCGCGATCGATACGGCGCTGCACCACGATGGGTTCACTGGATGTCACCGATACCGCGGTTGACGCAGTCTCGGGCCCAAGCAACACGCTGGCGCTGGCACCCGGTGCGAGCAACACTTCTTCATATCCGGTGATGGAAACATCGCCGGCTGGGCCGAGATACGACACGCGAAATGTTGCCGGCAACGAACCGGGATTAAAAATTCGTAGGGCATCTGTAACGCCAATGGCCATACCAGCGGCTGCAACCCAGGCTCGTGACGCACTTGGCGCACCGAGCATGACAGCGCTGGCGGTCGACTTGTTTTCTTGGCGCGTTGCTACACGCTCGATCACCACAGATTCGCCAGCGTTGGCACCCGCACGAGAACCTGTATCGGCGCCCGCACCGGCATCTGCGCCCGCGCCCGCACTCTGGTCGACAGATGACGTTGCTGAAATAATCGCCGAATAACGACCGTCAGGTAGCGCGCTCAAACCAGACGGGGCGAATTTGGTAACACGACGACCCGGTGCCGTTACGGTCACGGGATCAATGGCCGCCCCTTGGTCGTCGGCGAGAATAAACGTCAGTTGCTGGTCGGTTGCTGAAGGGTTGTAGATGACGAACTCTTCGTTCACACTCGCTGATTTCTCGCCGTCGGCAAAAAACCAGCGACTGCTCGTTGCTGACGCCGCCAGCGACATGGTGTAGCCGAGGCGCCCACGACCGAGATAGTGCTGCGAGCGCCCGACAACGACCCGACCCACAGTGGCGCGCACCGCTACTGCGGCAATTGCTTCGTTGCGGGCATCAAAGCCAGCCACATCAAACACCCGCACCGATTCCGGTGGAATGACGACGCCTTTCAGCGACTGCGGGTTGCGCTCTCCAATCGCAGTCACGAAAGACACATCAAGAATGGCGGAGTCAAGCGATGGGTTGGTCACCACAATCTGCTCGATGCTGTCGGCTCCGGTGAACCCGTCAGCCAAGAACCAGGTGCCCGACGGCCGCGAAGCGCAAGGAGATACGGCATTGCCAGCCCGATGCACAGTGAGTTGCTCAACGACCACAGCTGTGCCACGGGATTCCACTAGCGCCGACACAAAACCAGATTTCACGCCAGCCAGTGCGTCAACTTCAAGCGTTGAGCGTGCTGGCACTGCAAAACGTTGTTGGCGCGCAACACCGTCGACCACAAAGCGCGTAATCGTGCCGCCGACCGGCACTTCGCCAAAATTCGAAATCACCAGCAAGCCACTGACTTGCTCATCGTTGCCGATGACACCCGGACAAAACCAGGTGGAGGCTTTGGCATCACGACGAAACTCGGGTGACGTAGCACGAGTTGCTGCATTTAGCGATGAAGGGTCTACCGAGCGGCGCTCCAATGCCACCAGACCACCGACTGCGCTCACGGCAATCGCCAGCACGACAAATTGACGGGTGCGGCCCACTGCGCGACGGGCCAACATCGCACTACGACGCTGCACCACTAGACCACCACCTTGCGCCCATCTTCACTGCGCAACGACACCTCGGCAACTCGGCGGGCTGCACGCACACGGCCACGGAAACGGCTCGGATTGAACGCAACCGCCAATACAACACACCACAACGCGAACTGCAACACGATCAATGCTCGAATCGCCACAGATGCCCGCAACCGAATCTCGCCGACACCAGCTACCGGAGCATCGAACGCAGTTGTTGCCCCGAATGCCACCCGTGGGGCCACGCGGGCTCCATCAACGGTCATCATCCAGCGGGGCGTAAATGGCACGGCCAAATGCACGGTGCCGGGCAAGGACTCACCCTGCAGCCGTTGATCGGATGAAAATGACGTGGCAAAACTTCCACTCGCACGCAATGCCTCAGCCAGCAAATTGGCCTCCAGAGCCTGCCTGCTGGCAACTGCAGCACGCTCAGCCAGCACACTGGCGGTGGGCAACGCAGCCATATTTTCAAAAATGACAAGGTCGGTAGCGCTATACAAGCGACGCAGATCCAGCTGATCTGACAAGCGCGCCACCACTGTGCCACCGACACCGCCGACGCTTGGCTCGCGCCGGGCATGGAGCGTGTCATCACGCAATGGCACAACGATGAATCGCACCGCCAGCGGTGCCATGAGGCGACCAGCACGCAATGACTCCCCTGTTAGCAACACATCCACAGCTCGAACGAGCGCATTGGACATTTGCGTTGGTGTTGATGGCAAAAGGTCGACACCAGTTGCCCCGCCATCACGCACTATGCCAAAAGCAGTGCGACCATCACGGGCGGCGACTGCTGCGACTGGCAGCAGACGCGTGTCGCCGATGTACAGCGTCGCATAGTCGCCGTCGGCAGCGTCGGGCAACTGTGTCACAAGTTGGCTCAACGTTGCATTGGGTTGCATCCAGCGACCATCGGCCACTGCCACCGCACTCGGCGCTGCCGCGGCAACCATCGCTGTGACCGACACCGTGGCGAGCAACTGCTGCCAGGTAAAAGTGCGACTACGACCCTCAACGAACACAGCAAACGCAGCCGTTGCCGACATGCTCACGCCAAGCGCCGTCAGGCTTGCCAACACGAGCGGCTCCGGAAGCGCCAAGGTCACCAAGTCGTGCTCGGTAGCCATCCGCAGCGCAGTAGAAACCACTACCAACAAAAACGCGCGGGTAATCCAACTGGCTTGCGACCCGCGCCGGACAAAGAGCATCAAGATCACCGGCACATAACCAGCAACAAGCAATGCCCGCCACACCACATTGTCAACGCCAAGCGACAACACATCCACCAGCGACGCCATGGTGGCTGGGCTTCCCACGCCGACGAATGCCGACCACCAATCCCCAGCAACAAATCGCAGTGACCATGGCGCGTGCAACACCACGCTGGCCACCACTGCTGCACCAAGCGAGGCAACAAGCCACGCCGACGCGCGCCATGGTGTGGGTGTCAACGGTGCGGCAACAAGCAATATCGCCATGAGGGCCACCACCATCGGTAACACCACGGGGCTGAACGTGACTGCCACGGCCACCACCAACAACAGCGATGCAACGAGTTGCGAACGCCGACCACCAGTAGGACGCACTGAGGTTTCACGCAACGTGTTTGCTTCGTCGCGGGCCAAGCCGGCGATTCGCCGCGCAAAATCCAAAATCCACGGCGCCAATGCCCACAAGATGATCGCATCGCGTCGACCGTCGCGGGCAGCCAAAATGCCAACAGGAAACGCTGCATAAACGACAGCGCCGAACATTCGTACTCGCGCTGCACCGAACACGCCGCTCAATCGCCACGCACCAATCGGCCCAACGACAAGCGCCCCCACCACGAGCAGCGTTAACAACCCAGCCCACGAGCCAAACCACAGCACGCCAGCTGCAGACATGACGCCCAAATACGTTGGCGCCGCACTCGCAGCGCCAAACCAGCCGGGCGCCCAGCCAACAAAATACGCCCGCACCAAATCAACAACACTCAACTGCTCAGCAGCCAGCGGAACGAACTGTCCGATGTTGCCCACCCCGTTGACTATCAACCCGCGGCTACCGATGAACATCAGCAGCACTGCAGCAAGACCCACGAGTGTTACCACGCGCGAGGGCGGCGCAACCGAGCCCACGATTGCCGGAATTTCTGACGTGTTCTGTTCGCGTAGCGCACGACGGTGACGGGCATAGACGGCAAGTCGGGCACTGGCGCGCAACTGCAGCGAACTCACTTCGCTGCCTGGCACGCGACGCAACGGTCGCAAGTCGCGACGTCGGGCAACAATCATCGGTGCATCGATGACCAACGCAAAGACTGCCCGCAAACTCGCCAAGCCACGCTGTTGCTCGCCGTTCAGCAACCCCAAAACGGTGTCGACAATCGACTGCACCAAAAGGCGCACGATAACGAGCGGAAGTTGCGACAATGGCGCACACGTCACGACAGTGCGCACGCGATTGCGCTCGGCACGCGCATCAGCCTCGATCAGCGTCGCTCGCGAAGCGAATGCTCCGCGATGACGCACCACTGCAGCAGGATTCACCATCACTCGTGCGCCGAGCATGTGCAGACGCCAACACACATCCCTTTCCTCGCCAAGAAATGGAATCTGGGCGGCGAAGCCCCCGACCTCGCGGAAGATGTCGTTGCGCACCAACATGCACGCCGAAGGCAGAGCGAACGTATCGCGCACGGCGTCGTGTTGTTGCTGGTCGCGCTCGCCAGGATCGACCACATCGACGAGCCGTCCGGTGCGATCGGCGTCTAGGCCGACGTGTTGTAGAACGCTGGGGGTGTCCCACTCCACTAATTTCGGGCCGACCATTGCTGCGTTCGACCGAAACGCTTCAGCGACCAGTTGCGACACCACATCTGGCTGCAGCGCCACGTCGTCGTGCACAAACAGCAAAAAACCGTCATGACCATCCACCACAGCCATCACCTGATTGGCCACTGGACCAAACCCTGGGTTGCCTTCCACAAAGCGCACCAGGGCCGCAGGCACCGCCGCCTGAATGGCATCGGCAACGGTGGCTGGTGTGGTGCTGGTGAGCAGGGCCACCAAGCGCAGATCGGGGTAATCCTGAGCGGCCAGGCTGGCGAGGGTTTCAGCGAACCACTCACCTGGCTCGTGGACCACCATGACCGCCACCACAGGTGGGGCGGCATGGGATGGGCGCTGTGCCGCAGGGACTGTCACGGGCATCGCCATGGGAAGCGTCACGACCTTTCAACCTACCGATGACCGATGCCACATACATTCGTATGCGCTGTGCTTGCAAAAGTTAGCACCCCTGGTTAGCGTGCGCAGTGGGTCAAATGACCCCTAACTCACTTAAGGAGCCACCCATGCCCGCATTGAAAATATCAAATCCACTGAAAGCACTTGACCTCACTTCGGTTGACGTTCGCAAAGCAGTGGCCCCCGCAGCCAAGGTTGCACGTGACGCCGCATACGTCGCCGTCGGTGTAGGTGTCATTGCCACTCAGCGTGTTGCTGCTCGCCGCTTTGACGCCCAACAGCGCATCGGCCAGTTGCGCGATCGCATCAACGAAGTAGCACCTCGCGTGCGCACTGAGGCACAAGAGACCGCTCAGCGAGTGCTCGACGAAGCCGGCGACAAAGTGCGCAGCATTCTGGAGCGTCGCAAGAACGTCTCCACTTCAGATATTGCGTAATCTGCACAACGTTTCGTAGCGAGCCGAGGTGAGTAGCCTCGGCTCGCTTCATGTTTTTGCACAGATCCTCCACTGACGGCGCTGGGCCGAGCCCGCTCCCGCCTCCAGCTACTCCAGGAATGCGATCGGCGCTACCTTCGGGCAGCTTCACCATCGGCTCGGGCCTCTTGGTGGGTGGCATTTCCATCTATGTGTTTTTCCGTCTGGGCCAAGAAGCACTCGGCCAAGATGGCTTCAAACCAATCGTGTCGTTGTGGTTTGTGATGTTTGCACTCGTGCCCGGATTCTTTTTGCCGCTTGAACAAGAAGTGAGCCGCTCTGTCGCCCACCGTCGCGCACTGGGTGACGGTGTGCGTCCGGTGGTGCGCAAGGTGGCCCCCGTGGCAGCAGCAATCACCCTGCTGCTTGTGGTGGCCGTGGCGCTCGCCCGCACCCGCCTGACCAACGATTTGTTCGAAGGGTCAGCAGTGGTGACATTGGCACTTGTGATCGCACTGGTGGGTTATGCACCGTTTCATATCGCACGCGGAATTTGCTCGGGGCTCGGACACTTTCGCATCTACAGCCTCATGATCGCTCTTGACGGGTTGTTCCGGGTGATTGCCTGCGCAGTTTTCTTGCTCGCCGGGCTCGATCGCGTCGGGCCATACGCGTTGATGGTGGCGGTGGTGCCGCTGGTGATTGCCGTCGGCGCATTCGGGTCGGGGCGACTGCGCACTTCACCGGGAACGCCAGCCTCATGGGGCGAACTTGCCCCGAATCTTGGTTGGCTGCTACTTGGCACCCTGTGTTCTGGGGCGCTCATCAACGCTGGGCCGCTCACTGTTGACCTCCTCGGCGAAGGCACCGCCCCTGAAGTAGTCACGCGCTTTGGCAATGCCGTGCTCTTGGCGCGAATCCCACTGTTTTTGTTCCAAGCAGTCAACGCCGCGATGCTCCCCCGTTTGACACAGCTCGTCACACTTGGTAACGCAACCGAGTTTCGCGCTGTGTTGCGACGATTGTTCACCTTGGTAGGTGGTGTTGGGGTCATCGGAGTCGTTGGTGCATTCATCGCCGGCCCGTGGGTGCTGGATTTGGTGTACGAAGGTGGCATTGACCGACGCACCATCACGCTGTTGGCGTTTGCCAGCGCGGTGTACATGTTGGCGCAGGCGTGCGCGCAATCGGTGTTGTCGATGTCAGGGCATGTTTTTGTGGCAGTTGGCTGGGTGACAAGCTTTGCCAGCTTCGTTGCCACAGCAGCCTGGTCGAGCAACGACCTGTTCCTGCGAGTTGAACTGGCACTTATTACCAGTGCCGCAGTCGCACTAGTGATTTTTATGTTCGGGCTACGCCTTTATTTTGCGCGTTTGGTCTCTAAGTCAATGTCGTGACGAACCATCATCTCGACCAACGTCGGGAAGTCAACTTCGCGCTTCCAACCGAGTTTCTGCTCGGCTTTTGACGAATCTCCAACCAGCAGATCCACTTCAGCTGGGCGGAAGTACTGCTGGTCGATTCCGACATATTTGCGCCAGTCACCCAAACCTGCACACTCAAAGGCCAGTTGCAAGAACTCGGTGATCTCGTGGGTTTCCCCGGTGGCAATTACATAATCTTCCGGCACGTCTTGTTGCAACATGAGCCACATTGCTTTTACGTAGTCTCCGGCGTAGCCCCAGTCGCGCTTGGCAGCCAGGTTGCCGAGCAGCAAATTGTCTTGCAAGCCAAGCTTGATGCGAGCCACCGAGTGAGTGATCTTGCGAGTAACGAACTCGTATCCACGGCGGGGGCCTTCGTGATTGAACAAGATTCCTGACGAAGCGTGCATGCCATACGACTCGCGGTAGTTCACCGTCATGTGATGGCCGAACACTTTGGCTACGCCATACGGCGAACGCGGATGAAATGCAGTCATCTCGGTTTGGGGAATCTCGCGCACCTTGCCGTACATCTCTGATGACGATGCTTGATAAAAGCGAATCGGATTGCTCTGGGCACCACCAACAAGTCGGATGGCCTCGAGCATGCGCAACACACCGAGCCCGGTGACGTTGGAGGTGAGCTCAGCCTGATTGAACGACATCGCCACGAATGAAATTGCGCCCAGGTTGTAGATCTCGTCGGGTTCAACGGCGCGCAGGGCGGCAACCAAACTAGAAAAATCGGTGAGATCGCCGTTGACAAGTTGCACATACGGAAACTCGGCCAAGAGTGCTTCGACCTTGGGGTTGTTTTGGCCTTTGATAAGCCCGTATACGTCGTAACCCTTGCCGTGCAGAAATTCGGCTAGGTGTTGGCCGTCTTGGCCTGTGATACCGGTGATGAGAGCGCGTGGCACTCAGGTAAGGCTACTCATACGCTCAAAGACATGTCCGCTGCGCGTGAAGTTGCAGTCATTGCCGGTGGCGTCGGTGCCGCCCGATTTTTACGCGCCATGCGCCTCTCGGATACCAACCACGCAGTGACCGCACTCGTCAACACGGGTGATGACACCGTGGTGAACGGGCTGCACGTCTCGCCCGATATCGACACGGTGATCTACACGCTGGCGAATGCAATTGACCCCGAGCGAGGCTGGGGGTTGAGCGACGAAACCTGGGTCACGATGCAATCGCATGCACGGTATGTAGGGGTTCGACCCCAACACTCGATGGCAGCCAACGACTGGTTCAACCTCGGCGATCGCGACATGGCGACTCATCTGTACCGCACTACGCGCTTGGCCGAAGGTGCGAGCCTCAGCGAAGTAACGCGCGAGATTGCCCAGGCGTGGAACGTGCCGTACACGATTGTTCCGATGACCGATTTGCGAGTTGAAACTCGGGTGACTTTGGCTGATGATGCAACCTCACCCGACGGGCATCGCTACGAGCGAGGTGAAACGATTTCGTTCCAAGAATATTTTGTGCGACTGCGTCATGCAGTTGCGGTTGCCGAGTTGCAATTCGCTGGTGCCGCCAGCGCAACCCCCAGCGGCCTTGACACACTGGCCGCCGCCGACGTCGTGGTGATTGCCCCGTCCAACCCACTGGTGTCCATCGGCCCAGTGCGAGCTATGCCGGGAGTAGACGCAACACTCGCGGCACGCCGTAACTCGGTGGTGGCGATTTCGCCGATTATCGGTGGTGAAGCATTGAAAGGGCCCGCCGACCGACTGCTGCGCGAATTGGGGCACGAATCCAGCGCGCTCGGCGTAGCGCGCATCTACGCCGATATTTGTGGGATCTTTGTGATTGACGAAGTCGACGCACATTTGTGCAGCGCCATCGAGCAACTCGGCATGCGTTGTATCGTCACAAGCACAATCATGAAGACAGACACCGTGGCCCGCGCACTCGCGACAACCGTGATCGGAGCCGTAACACCATGACAACGCGTCTCACCACCTGGGGCGTAGCCGGCATCGGTGAAATCAAGCCAGATGATCAGCTCGGCGACATCATCGTTGCTGCGTGTCGCAACGAGCCAAATGGCCCGCTGCTCGATGGTGACGTGCTGGTGGTAACACAAAAAGTCGTGAGCAAGGCCGAAGGCCAACTGGTGGCCATTGACCCCACGAATCCGCTCAGCCACAAACAATTAGTCGAAGACGAAGCCGTGCGCATCGTGCGCCGGCGTGGCGATTTGATCATTACCGAAACGAAGCATGGTTTTGTCTGCGCCAACAGTGGCGTCGATTTGTCCAATGTTGAGCGCGGCCAGGCGGCGTTGTTGCCGAAAGACTCAGACCGTTCGGCGCGCCGTATTCGCGACATTGTGCGCGCTCAGTTGGGGGTCGAAGTGGGCGTCATTGTGAGCGACACGTTTGGTCGGGCATGGCGCAAGGGGCTTACCGACGTGGCAATCGGAGTCGCCGGCATCGCCGCGGTGGTCGACCTGCGGGGCACCGCCGACGCGCTCGGACGCGTCATGCAGGTAACCGAAGTTGCAATCGCTGACGAGCTAGCGAGTGCAGCCGAACTGGTGATGGG
>JANQZQ010000128.1 GCA_030728545.1 Ilumatobacteraceae bacterium | reverse complement strand
TTCTCACGAGAGCGAGGCGACTGGTGTTTGATTGGCTGGATCCGATTTTTGACGGTGTTGGTTGGTTGATTGCCTGGATTTATTCGTGGAGCAACGACTACTCCGTTGCCATCGGGGCGATGGCAGTCATTGTGATGCTGGTGATTACACCTCTCACGTTAAAGAGCACCCGTGGAATGCTGAATATGCAGCGTTTGCAGCCCGAATTGCGCAAGTTGCAGATTGAACACAAAGGTGATCGGCAGGGCTTAAACGAAGCCATGATGAAGCTGTACCAAGAACATAAGGTCAACCCACTCGCCTCTTGCTTGCCGTTGCTGGCCCAGATGCCGGTGTTTATTTTGATGTTCCGCTTGTTGACCGGATTGACGTATCGCCCGAGCCCAGAAGCTGGATTTGCACCAAAGAATTTGGCCGAGTCATCAGAGATGTATCAGTCGCTGGTTGGTCAAACCGAAATGCGTTCGCTCGGTTTGGATCTTGCCGTGCGACCAATCGATGTAATGCAAGAGGATTTTGCTCGCGGTTTGATTTATGCCGGACTCGTCGTTGCCTTGGCGGGGTTGTATTTCGTGCAACAGCGGATGGTGGCGTCGCGCACTGTCAGCCCGACGATGTCAGCCACCCAACAAAAACTCATGCAATATCTACCCGTTGCATTCGCAGTTTTTCAGGTCATTTTGCCCACTGGGTTAATCGTGTATTACTTCGTGCAAGCCATCGTGCGCATCGGCCAGCAGAGCTACATCACCAAACGGTTTTACGGCTCGGCAGATTCGCTCGGCAAAAAGGCACAAGCGGCAAGTGCCGAAGCTCGAGAGATCAGCGATGCTGATGCCAAAAAGCCGAAAAAGCAGGAGAAATCGGTGAAAAACGAAGATTTTTCGAGCAAGCGGGTCACACCGCCGAAGAACAAGCCAGTCAACCAAGTTCGCCCCTCGTCATCAGGTGCAACCACCCCACCCAAGCGACCCAAGCCACCACAACGCTAAGTAGTGAATTCATTTATATACCACAATCGCCCCACAATCATTTAACAGACATTCTCACGAAGGAGAACACAACATGGAATGGGTAACAATTACCGCCGCAACAGTGGAAGATGCAAAATCATTGGCGCTCGATCAACTCGGGGTTGCAGGTGAAGATGCCGAAATTGAAGTAGTCGAAGAACCAAAACCAGGACTCTTCGGTCGCCTACGTGGCGAAGCCATTGTGCGCGCACGCGTACGACCAACTTCTGTGCGGGACACATCGCGACGCGAGCGCGGCGGAGAACGTTCCGCGCGACGCTCGGAGAGGTCAGAGCGCCCCCGCAACCGGAGCCGTGACGGTGCTCGAGATGGTGCTCGTGACGGCAGCGCATCACGTCCGCCGCGCGGGCGCCGCAGTGAACGCAGCGAGGCCGATCGCGGTGCCGAGGGCGATTCACCACGTCGCAACGACGGCCCCAAGGTGCCACCGACCACAGTGCGTGATGCAGCGACCACTTTTCTTGAAGGGTTGTTTGCTGCGGCATCGCTGCCGGTGCGCGTGGAGTCGACCATCGACGGTGACGACATCGAAATTGCAGTCCAGGGTGACGATCTGACCACATTCGTTGGGGCGCGTGGCATGACATTGACCCAACTGCAAGACATCACGCGAGTGGTGAGCCAGCGTCGCTTGGGCGACCATGACACACGCCTGCGGGTGGATGTGGGCGGCTATCGCCAGCGTCGCAAGGATGCCTTGGGTCGGTTTGCCATCAAGGTCGCCAACGATGTTGTCGAAACCGGCACACCACGCATTTTGGAGCCCATGAACTCGGCAGATCGCAAGATCGTGCACGACACATTGTCCACCGTCGAAGGTGTTGTTACGCACTCTGAGGGTGATGATCCCTTCCGTCGCGTCGTGGTGTCGCGCGCCCCAGCGGCGTAACCCATTGCACCTACGCTGGGGTGGTGTCCACTGCCCCAGCTGAGGTAACGCTTACCGCCATTTTGCAGCGTGCCCAGGCCCAAGGGGTCTTGGGGGCTCGACCGATTGCCGAGGTGCTGGCCCACGCGCGAGGTTTTGTGGCAGCACTCCCCGATGATGCGGTGTCGGTGGTGGATTTGGGTTCTGGGGCGGGTATCCCCGGTCTGGTCATTGCTCTAGACCGACCCACCCTGCGAGTCACCCTGGTGGACCGCCGTGCCAGTCGGGTCGACACGCTGCAGCGGGCAATCATTGCCTTGGGCTGGGCAGATCGGGTAGTTGCGGTGGAATCTGACGCCGAAGTGATGAGCCGTGACCCAGCCTTCCAAGGCACGTTTGACGTGGTGGTGGCACGGGGTTTTGCTGACCCAGCGATCACCCTGC
>JANQZQ010000127.1 GCA_030728545.1 Ilumatobacteraceae bacterium | reverse complement strand
CGAAGTTTTCGAAATAACGACTTGGTGTCGGGCCACGTTGGCCTTGATACTTCGACCCACGA
Source organism: Ilumatobacteraceae bacterium (assembly GCA_030728545.1). Taxonomy (GTDB): domain Bacteria; phylum Actinomycetota; class Acidimicrobiia; order Acidimicrobiales; family Ilumatobacteraceae; genus F1-60-MAGs027. The sequence continues at coordinate 2,288 of JANQZQ010000127.1, read as the reverse complement.
GCGCCCGAGCCATACGGCTTGTCGGCCGGAGTGGTCATGGTCATGAAACTCACTTGACCAATCTTCATACCCGGGTAAATCGTGATCGGCAGATTCGCTACGTTCGACAACTCGAGCGTGATGTGGCCATCGAACCCGGCGTCGATGAACCCAGCAGTTGAGTGAATGAGCAACCCCAATCGCCCCAGTGAACTTTTGCCTTCGACACGTGCCACCAAATCGTTGGCTATGGCAACCCGCTCTAGCGTCGAGCCCAATACAAACTCGCCAGGGTGGAGCACGAATGCTTCATCGGGCTTCATTTCCACCAACTCGGTGAGGTCTGCCAGTTCTTTCTTCACGTCAATCACTGCATGCGAGTGATTGCGAAACACGCGGAACAAGTGCGACACCTTCACATCAATAGATGACGGCTGTAAGCAGGCCTCATCGAGTGGGTCGATGACAATACGCCCCGCTGCCAGCGCCTCGCGAATGGACCGATCGGAAAGAATCACCGTGCCGAACCCTAGTAAATGCAACTCGTTGGTACGATTTCAGTGCCGCGGGTGTAGTTCAATGGCAGAACATCAGCTTCCCAAGTTGAGGACGCGGGTTCGATTCCCGTCACCCGCTCGACAGCAACGTGATGATCGCCCACACAGCCGCGGCTAACCCCAACATTGCCATTGCCACGCTGCGTACCTTGGGCGCTTGCGTGAGTTCTCCTTCTTCGCGCGGGGTCTCCCGCGGTTTCACCACTGCCGCCACGTTGCCAACGAACATCGCCCCACCAAACGCCAAGACCAACCAGGCCAAAAGATCTTCACCAAGAAACATTGCTAAATACCGTCTGGCGTAGTGCCTTCGAAGAAGTTTTCAAAGCGGGTGTACGGCTCAATCCACGCCAGTTTCACGGTGTCGGTGCGACCAGCGCGGTGCTTGGCGATGATCAAATCTGCCGTGCCGCGCGCTGCGGTGGTGTCGCCGGCTGCATCACCGCGATAGATGAACATCACGACGTCGGCGTCTTGTTCAATGGCACCTGACTCGCGCAAGTCCGAGAGATTCGGTCGTTTGTCGCCGCGGTTTTCTAAGTTACGGCTCAACTGGCTGAGCGCCACGATTGGCACGTTGAACTCACGAGCCATCAACTTCAAGTTGCGGCTGATTTCGCTCACTTCGAGTTGCCGGTTTTCCACCTTGGCATCGCCACCCATCAACTGCAAATAGTCGATGACGATGAGGCCGAGATCGCCTTGTTGTAGCCGCACACGTCGCGCACGAGCCCGCATCGAGCCGACTGATGTCATTGGTGAATCGTCGATGATCAATGGAATATCAAGCCGCCCTACGGCTCGACCAATTTCCGTCCATTGCTTCTCCGATGGTGCGGCGCCGCGCAAGACCTCCGATGGCACACTGGCCTCGCTCGACAACACACGTTGCGATAGTTCGTACGCACTCATTTCCAAACTAAAAAAGATGACTGGTCGCATCGTGAGGCGGGCAACGTTGACCGCCATATTCAGAGCCAAGGCACTCTTGCCCATTCCGGGGCGGGCACCGATCACGTGCAGCGCACCTGGTTGGAACCCGAGCAGAATCTCGTCTAACTTGCGGAACCCTGTGGTAACGCCTGAGAGTTGACCTGGGTTGTTCCAGCGCTCCTCAATTTTTTCTAGCGACTCACCCAATAGTTCTGACAGCACGTGTGCGCCTTCGTTGACGTTCCCGGCCGAAACGTCATAGATTCGGCTCTCTGCGTCGTCGAGTGCCTTGTCGACGTCGGCCGGTTCGCTATAGGCAATCTCGGCAATTTCTGATGCTGCGTTGATAACGCGTCGCAATTTGGCAGCGTCGCGCACAATCTTGGCGTAACGCTCGGCGCTGGAGATGGCTGGTGTTGCATTCTGCAAACGCACCAAAGCGTCAAGACCGCCGATGCCGTCAAGCAGTGCTGCACGACGCAGTTCTTCGCCAACAGTCACCGGGTCAACAGGTTCACCAGCGATGCTCAGCGAGCGAATGGCGTCAAACACATGGCGGTGGGCGGGCTTGTAGAAATCTTCTGACTTCAACCCGCGATCCAACACAATGGAAATTGCTTCTTCAGACAACATCATGGCGCCAAGCAATGAAGCCTCGGCATCGACGTTGTGCGGTGGGATGCGCTGTGTGGGGCGGTCGTCGTCTCGTCGGAATTCGCTGATGGTCACGTGTCTACCCTCGCTGGTACTGGCTGTTGATCGCTAGGGGTACAACCCTGTGATTTTGTTGTGGCTGGCTTGTGGATATCTGTGCGGATA
>JANQZQ010000126.1:3701-12800 GCA_030728545.1 Ilumatobacteraceae bacterium | reverse complement strand
ACTCGAACTCTCACTGGCGGCGTCCTAAGCGCCGTGCCTCTGCCATTGGGCTACGCCGGCGAAGTTGTGGTTCAGGGTAGTCGTGCCACCAACCGTTTGACAGAATGTAAAGGTGACCATCGTGAGCGCCTCGCAAACAGCCCGCGATGCAGCAATGCAAGACCAGCTCGGCCTTGCTGACCACATTGTCGACGAGGCTGCTGTTGCTCACAGCGTGGCGCGTTGTCGCGAACGCAACGTGGTGTTGCCGACGTTTGCTCAACTCGCTGACCCGCGCACGATTGATGCATCCATCACCAAAGGCGTCGACAAGAACGCGCCGGATGCCCGCAACTTGTTTCGCGTGCATTGGTACAACGACATGGACGGCAACCGCGTCGCCGTGCCCGACCATGTTGTATTGCCGTCATCACTAACCGGCATCGAGAGCCCAATCATCGTCATGTTCGGTGACCGCTTTCCGATGATCACCGCGCACAAGGTGCTCGCGGCCTACACAATTTTTGCCCCACGCATTGTTACGGGGCAGTTTGACCCCACGTATCACCGCGCGATTTGGCCATCGACTGGTAACTATGCGCGCGGTGGTGTAGCCATCAGCAAGATTATGGGTGCTCGCGGTGTGGCCGTGTTGCCAGCCGGCATGTCACAAGAGCGCTTCGACTGGCTAGATAAATGGACAAGCGACCCAAGCGACACGATTCGCACGCCTGGCACCGAGAGCAATGTCAAAGAGATCTACGACGCATGCAACGACATGCGCAAAGACCCGACCAACTTCATCTTCAATCAGTTTTGTGAGTTTGCCAACCATGTGGGCCACTGGCAGATCACGGGCAACGCCTTGGCCCATGTGTTCGACTCGGTGCGCGCCCGCAGCGGCAACGACAAACTGCGCCTCGCGGCCTTCACCAGTGCCACCGGTTCTGCAGGCACAATTGCCGCGGGTGATCGCCTGAAGGATTTGTTCGGCACAGCAATTGGTGCTGTCGAAGCGTTGGAGTGCCCGACCATGCTCGAGAACGGTTACGGCGAGCACAACATCCAGGGCATCGGCGACAAACACATTCCGCTCATCCACAATGTGATGAATACCGATTTGGTCGTCGACGTTTCTGATCGCGCTACTGACGAACTCGACGTGTTGTTCAACACCGACGAAGGTCTGCGCTACTTGCATGAACGCAAAGGTGTACCGCAAGACATCCTGCAGGTGCTCAAGCATTTTGGCTTCTCGGCAATCTGCAACGTGATTGCAGCCATCAAGATTGCCAAGTTGCGTGGCTACGGCCCCAACGACGCCCTCATCACCATTGCCACCGACGGCGCCGATTTGTATCCAAGCGAACGACGCAAGACGCTGGCTAAGCGCTTCAAGGGTGAGTTCACCACCACCGACGCTGCCGAAGTGTTTGCTGAGCATCTTGGCTCGGTCACCACCGACCACATGATCGACTGCAACGAACGCGATCGCAACCGCATCTTCAACCTCGGCTACTACACGTGGGTCGAGCAACAAGGCACGCCGGTAGATGTGTTCGAAGCGCGTCGCTCGCAAACGTTCTGGCGCGACCTGCGCAGCTTTGTGCCGGCGTGGGATGCCATGATCGACGACTTCAACCAACGCGTCGCCAGCGGCGGCTGACCACCACGGTGTCGGCGCCCCGCATCAACTCCCGCATCAATCCAGGGGAGAACCCGCGCGAGAACCTGCGCGCCAACCCGCGTGCCGTACCGCCGATTGTTCAGTCGCTGCGTTGTGCTGCCTGCGGCACTCGTGTGCCAATTGATACGCCGTTGTCGTGGCGCTGCCCGAATGCTGTCGGCAACAATCGCCACCATGTGTTGCTGATCGAAAGCGATGTCACCCCACTGCGTCGCAGTAAACATCTGAACCCGTTCATCGCCTTTCGTCGCTATCTGGCGTGGGATGCGTTTGCCCACGCCCATGGCATGAGTGAAACCGACCGCGACGCACTCATTGTTGAACTCGACACGCACATCGCCACGGTGGCCGGCACTGGGTATGTGTTTACGCCGTTTGCCCGCGCCGACAAATTGTCTGACGAACTTGGCTTTTCAGAAAATGGTGGCGTGTGGATCAAAGATGAAACCCACAACGTGGCTGGCTCGCAAAAGTCGCGCCATCTGTTCACCGAGTTGTTGCATCTGGTGGCCGCCGAGCGGTTGGGTCTCACCTCGTGGCGCAGCGATGCTCGTCCGTCGCTGGCAATTGCTTCGTGTGGTAACGCCGCCTTTGCCGCCAGCACATTGGCGCGCGCAGTCAATTGGCCCATCACTGTGTTTGTGCCCGAGTTCGCTGATGCTGCACTTGTTGCCCGCTTGCACGCTTTGGGCGCCGACGTGGTGCACTGCCCTCGACTCGACACCGACCCCGCAGGTGATCCGTGCGTGCATCGGTTTCGCGAAGCGGTGCAGGCGGGCGCGATTCCGTTCGGTGTGCAAGGCCCAGAGAACGCCTGGTGTTTGGATGGCGGTCGCACCATCGGTTGGGAAATGGCCTACGTCGCTGAACACATGGGGCCCCCACTCATCACACGACTCTTTGTGCAAGTGGGTGGGGGAGCCTTCGCAGCCAGCCTGGCCGAAGGTTTTCACGCCGGCGGCACGCGAGCAGCACTGCATGCCGTGCAGGCGCAAGGTTGTGCGCCGCTGGCTGCGGCCTGGCAAAAGAGTCAGGCGTTTTCCTCGGTGTTCGACGCAGCCGCAAAGTGGGATGCATGCATGGTGCCATGGCCCACCACGCCGCAATCATTTGCCGATGGAATTCTTGACGACGAAACATACGACTGGGTCGCGGTGTGTCGAGCCATGCGCGCCAGCGGCGGGTTTCCGGTGGTGGCGTCTGAGCAGTTGGTGCACGATGCCTATGCCGTGGCACATGCCACCACCGATATTGATGTGAGCCCCACAGGCGCAGCGGGCCTGGCTGGCTTGCTCGCGATGCGTGACCGTGTCGCTGATGACGAGCGTGTTGCGGTGGTGTTCAGTGGCATCCGTCGCGAAACACCTCGCCCAGCGGCGCCCAAGCGTTAGCCTTGCGCGCATGACAACACCCAATGCAATCTCGCCGTTGGCGCTCGACGGTGGCATGGCCCCAGGTTCGGATATTTTCACCCGCTTGCTGAAAAGCCGCGTGATCTTGCTTGGCTCCGAGGTCGACGACGCAGCGGCAAACCAAATTTGTGCTCAGTTGCTGTTTTTGGAAGGTGAAGATCCGAAGGCCGACGTGTGGTTGTACGTGAACTCACCCGGTGGTTCGATCACTGCTGGCATGGCTATCTACGACACGATGCAGTTCATCTCGTGTGACGTGGCCACGGTGTGTGTTGGTTTGGCGGCTTCGATGGGCCAGTTCTTGCTCACTGCTGGCGCCAAGGGCAAACGGTATTCATTGCCCAACGCTCGCATCATGATGCATCAACCACTCGCTGGCTTGCGTGGTCAGGCTGCTGACATTGCGATTCAAGCCGAGCAGTTGCGGTTCATCAAAGAGCGCATGGCCGAACTCACTTCGTTGCATTCGGGCAAACCCGTCGATGACATTCGTCGCGACTCCGAGCGTGACCGCTGGTTTTCTGCCGAGCAAGCCCAGCAATACGGCTTGGTCGACAAAGTCATCGTGAAGCGCGGCGAAATTCGCTAAGGCGATTCACTCACAACGTTCGCTAAGGCGAACTAGCAGGTACTTGCACCGCAAGGCCCGTCGATAAATCCAATCCGCAGGTTGCCCCCACGTATATGCCGGCATCTTCGGCAGCCAACTCGGCGCGGTACGCCGCGTCTGCCACAGCTTGCACGCTTGCTTCGTCGTCGGTGTTAACTTGCGACGCCGCAATAAAGAGGTCTCGCAGAGTGGTGAGGTCAGCCTCAACTTCAAGTGGGGCAACTTCGACTAATCGGTTGTAGTGCTCGATAATGCGCTGCACGTCGGCAGTGCTGGCGGGTGGTGTGGTGATGTCGGCAATTCGATCGGTGAGCACCCGACAGAAGTTGGTGGCGGTGCGCGGTGTTTCGGCGCAGGCTGTGAGCCCAAGTAGCGCCACGGCGGCAAGACCCACCCCAATTTGACCGACTGCTGTCGCGTTTTTGCGCACACACCTTGGGAGAAGTTTCATCGCCGTCTAATTCTCACAGGTGACGGCCCCGTTGCGCAGTATTGCTGAAAAGAGGTCGTGATGTTTGCTTCGGTGCGTTCCACCACATTGTTGGGTGTCGTCGGCCGCTGCGTGGATGTCGAGGTGCATGTGGGTGTCGGGCTGCCCGGGTTCACCATCGTCGGCCAACCCGACGAAGTGTGCCGCGAAAGCCGCGATCGGGTGCGTGCTGCGTTTTTGTCGCGCGGGTTTGCTTGGCCCAATCGGCGAATCACGGTGAACTTAGCCCCCAGTGGTGAGCGCAAGGGTGGCTCGGGTCTTGATTTGGCGATTGCCGTGGCGGTGTTGATTGCCGACGAACAACTGCCACCCGACGTGGCGCAAAAATATGCATTTGTTGCCGAGCTCGGTTTGGATGGCTCGCTGCGCGGTGTGGTGGGTGCAGCACCACTCGTTGGGGCCGTGCGCGAACGCTGCGTGGTGGTGGCTGCCGCAAACGCGCCGGCTGCCCTTGCTGCTGGGGCCCACCAAGTAGTGGTGGCCAGCGACCTGGCCCATGCGGTTGGCTGCTTGCGCGGCGACCAGCAGTGGCAGACCTGCAACGAACCAGTGGCGCTCGACCCTGACGACCACATTCCTGATCTGGCTGATGTGCGCGGCCAGCCCGTTGCGCGGTTGGCGCTCGAAGTGGCCGCCGCTGGCGCCCATCACATGTTGTTGGTGGGACCACCGGGTGCCGGCAAGTCGATGTTGGCGCGCCGCTTGCCGAGCATCTTGCCACCGTTGTCACAAGATCAAGCGTTGTCGTGCACCATGGTGCACTCAGCGGCCCACGTGCCAATGCCCGCCAGTGGGCGAGTGAGCCACGCACCGTTTCGCTCGCCGCATCATTCCATTTCTTTAGTTGGCCTCATCGGTGGTGGCACGGCTGCGATGCGACCCGGTGAAATTTCACTGGCGAGTGAAGGCGTGTTGTTTTTAGACGAACTCGGCGAGTTTGCCCCAAGTGTGCTCGACGCGTTACGTCAACCATTAGAAGACGGGGTAGTGCACGTTTCGCGGGCGCGCACGTCGCTCTCGTTTCCGGCTCGATTTTTGTTGGTGGCTGCGGCGAACCCGTGTCCGTGTGGTGTTGGCACCCCAGGCGCCTGCGTGTGTGACGATGCAGCGCGCTCTAAATATTTGCGCAGGTTCTCAGGCCCGTTACTCGATCGGTTCGACTTGCGCGTGAGTGTGGGCTTGCCCAAGGTGGATGACTTGGTGGATGGCGTAGATGGCGAGTCGTCGGCAACCGTGGCCGAGCGTGTGGTGGCTGCTCGACAGGTGGCTTTGTCGCGCGGTGGTGGCACCAACGCGAGCATTGCAGTCGATCAACTCGACGTAGTCGCCCCGCTTGCACCCGGTGCGCGCGCAGTGTTGCGTCGCGAGTTAGAAGTCGGGCGATTGAGCGGCCGTGGTTTGCATCGGGTGCGCCGTGTAGCGCGCACGATTGCCGACTTGGACGGCGCGCCCGATGTGGTGAGCGAGGCGCATGTGGCCACGGCGTTGCGTTTGCGCACCAGTTTGGCGGCGCTGAGTGGCGGCCACCGATGAGCGCTAACACAGTCAGAAATCTGACGGCGTCTGCTGCTGAGTTGCACCTCACACCCGAACACATTGCAGCAACCGCGCTTGCAACCTTGCCGGCCATTGGGCCGCAGCGGTTGCGCCTGCTGCTAGCTCTGCTTGGTGCTGTTGATGCATGGCGCACGGTGCGTGGCGAGTTGGCTGCCAGCGACCGCATCGCTGCGTTGTTGGCGCAAGAAAATTTTGCCCACATCTGGCGCCAAGCTGCCACCGATGATGTGTTGCGTCGTGTCGAGGCCGCGTTGCGCGACCATCACATCAGCGTGGTGTTGGCCACCGACCCGTCGTACCCGAGTGCGTTGCGTGGCGACCACGCAGCACCTGCTGTGCTGTTCGCCCGCGGCAACCTCGCCACATTTACACAGCGACGCGCTGGTGTCATCGGCACGCGCGCTGCCAGTGCTGCCGGTCGCCACTTTGCTCGCGGGTTGGGCCGCGATTTGTCGCGCAACGGTGTGGCGGTGGTGTCAGGCTTGGCACGCGGCATCGACGCTGCGGCCCACCATGGTGTGATCGATGCATTTGAGTCGGGCTCAAGCGGCCCAATTGCGGTGGTGGCCACGGGTCTCGATGTGGTGTATCCCCGCGAGCACACCAAATTGTGGAGTGCAGTCGCTGAATGTGGCGTCATCATTTCTGAATCGCCACCTGGGTGTGGGCCGGATGCGTTTCGGTTTCCGCTGCGCAATCGCATTTTGGCAGCCGCCAGCGAAGTCTTGGTGGTGGTCGAATCGCGAGCCACTGGTGGCTCGATGATCACTGTCGAACAAGCCCTGTCGCGCAGCATCACCGTGATGGCGGTGCCCGGTGCACCACAGAGCGAATCGAGTGTGGGCTCCAATCGGTTGATTTCCCAGGGTGCTGCCACAGTGTGTGATGCAACCGATGTGCTGGTGGCGCTCGGCTTAAATCATCAGCGCCACATCACACCCAGCGAGACGCGCGTGCCACCGAGTGCTGATGAACACGTGGTGCTCGCCGGGTTGAGTGGTGGTCCGCTGACATTTGAGCAGTTGGTCGAACGGCTGCGGCTGCCGATTGCCGAGGTGGCGTTGCGGCTCGGGCGCCTAGAAGCCCACGGTTGGGTGGTTGCTAACGCTGGTTGGTGGGAAGCGTTGGTCGCCCGATGATGCCGCAGCAATTGCGGGTGCAGCGTGGCAACTACGGTTTTGGTGATGAGCGGCGCCAACCGATGGAACATAGACGGCTTTGTGGTGTCGCTCACCGCAGCCGCCCCCAACACGGTGAGTGCATATCAGCGCGACGTTCGGCTGTTCGCCGAGTGGGTGTCACGCCACGGGGTTGCCACACCCACGCAAGTAACCAAAGCCCACGTGCGTTCGTATGTGGCGTTTTTGACCACGAGCAAGTTGGCGCGCCGCAGCATCGCGCGCAAAAAAGCAGCGCTGTCGCGTTACTTCGGTTGGTTGTCGCGCAATCGCAAGATCAAAGTCGACCCCACACTCGGGGTCAAGACACCATCCGACAAAGGTCGGTTGCCCAAGGTGCTGACCGCCGAGCAATTACGCGCGCTCCTCGAGCATCATCCCGACGAACATCCGCATTGGCGTCACCTGCGCGACGATGCAGTTGTCGAGATGTTGTACGGCAGCGGCCTGCGTGTGAGCGAGTTGTGCTCGCTCGACATCGATTCGATCGACACGCGCCGTGGGGTAGTGCGGGTAATGGGCAAAGGCAACAAGGAACGCGTCGTGCCGGTGGGCAAGCCCGCCATGCAAGCAGTGCGAGCATGGGTACCGTTACGCAGCGAGGTGCTCGAAGTGATCGACGAATTGGCATTGTTTCTCAACCATCGCGGTCGGCGCATCACCCCGCGCGATGTGCGTCGACTCATCGACGATCGTGCCATGTCACCCACGCATCCGCACGCACTGCGGCACACCTTTGCCACCCACCTGTTAGACAACGGTGCCGACTTGCGCGCCGTGCAAGAACTCCTCGGCCACAGCGATGTTGCCACCACGCAGCGCTACACCCACGTGAGCAAAGAGCGACTGAAAACGGCGTACGGGGCGTCGCATCCACGCGCATGAACCCTCGCCCAGAACGTCTCACCGTCGACGAAGCGTGGTCGCGCTGGCATACGGAACAAAATCCGGTGGCCCGCGACTGGCTTGTGGTGCACTACGCGTCACTGGTCAAGTTCGTGGCTGGTCGTTTGTCGGCAGGTTTGCCCAAGCGGGTCGAGACCAATGATCTAGTGAGTGCGGGTGTGGTGGGCCTTGTGCAAGCCATTGATCGTTTCACGCCGGTGCAAGGTGTGAAGTTCGAGTCGTATGCCGTGCCGCGAATTCGCGGGGCAATTCTCGACAGTTTGCGTTCGCTGGATTGGGTGCCACGGTCAGTGCGTGCGCGTTCGCGTCAGATTCAGAGTGTCATCACCGATCTGCAAAACGAACTCGGCCGTTCGGCCACCGATGCCGAGATTGCTCAACGTCTGGGCATTTCTGCCGACGAGTTGCATGGCTGGTTAACCGACGTTGCTTCGAGTGCCATCGGACCTCTCGACCATGTGGCGATGGATTCTCACGCGCTGCCGGATACGAGTGATTTTCAGCGCGCCACCAACCCCGATGCTGCGATGGAATCTGGCGAACTACGTCGCACGATGCACGATGCCATTCGCAAACTGCCCGAGCGCGAGCGCACCACGTTGCTGCTCTATTACGAAGAGAACCTGACCTTTGCCCAAATTGGTGAGGTGCTCGACGTAACCGAAAGCCGAGTCTCACAAATTCATGCCAAAGCGGTGCTGCAGATGCGCAGCCAACTCGCTGCAGCAGATTTTCGCTAACGCAAGCTGCGGTTGCAATCGTGCTCCTGTCGCTTGCCATTGGCGTGTGTTTGGTGTTGCCGAGCAACGCCAGTGTGGTTGACCCGTTTCGAGCCCCCGAATGTGAGCGTTGTGCTGGCAACCGTGGGGTGGAGTTCGCTGTGCCAACCGGAAGTGATGTGGTGGCCGGGCTATCGGGCACGGTGTCGTTCGTCGGGGTGGTTGGCGGGCGCAATTATGTGGTGTTGCGCGCCACCGCCAACCCTGCAGTGCGTGTTACCTACGGTGGGTTAGCGCTGTTGGCTGCACCACAGTTGCGGCAGGGTTCGGTTGTCGTCCGCGGCGAGCGCATTGGTATTGCCCAACACTCGTTGCACGTTGGCTTGCGCATCGGTGATCGCTACGTCGACCCGCAACTGGTGGCTTCTGGCAACCTCAGCAAAGTGGCAAAGCCGCGGTATCGCGTCACCTTGGGTGCCCGACGCACCCACAGTTGCAGCAGATAAAGCCCATGTCGTGCGCCGTTGTGGTGGAAGCCTGACGCCGCGCCGCTAGCGTCAG
>JANQZQ010000126.1:0-3601 GCA_030728545.1 Ilumatobacteraceae bacterium | reverse complement strand
TAGTGCACTAAACAATCCGCAAACCACGATTCGCACACCTGTGGTCGCTTCGGCGCAACGAATCGTGTCCACTAACCACAGGAAGGAGAATCACATGGCAGTCGTCAGTATGCGCCAAATGCTCGAGGCGGGAGTCCATTTCGGACACCAGACCCAGCGTCGCAACCCAACAATGCAGCGTTTCATCTTTGGTGAGCGCAACGGCATTCACATCATCGACTTAGAGCAAACGCTCACCCGAATCGAAACCGCCTACGCGTTCGTGCGCCAACTCGCCTCTGGTGGCGGCGTGGTGTTGTTCGTCGGCACCAAGAAGCAAGCCCAAGACCCGATCAAGAACTTCGCCGAGCGTTCGGGCATGCCGTACATCAACGAGCGTTGGCTCGGTGGCATGCTCACCAACTTCGGCACCATTTCCAAGCGCGTGTCAAAGATGATCGAACTCGAGCGTCTGTCTGGCTCACCAGAGTGGGCACAGATTCCTAAGAAAGAAGCGCTGCTCATGTCGCGCGAGCTCATCAAGTTGCAGCGCAACCTGTCGGGCATTCGCAACATGGTGCGTTTGCCGGATGCAGTGTTCGTGCTCGACACCGCCATTGAGCATCTCGCCGTCACCGAAGCCAACAAACTTGGCATTCCCGTTGTGGCAGTGGTCGACACCAACGTGAACCCCAACCTGGTGCAATACCCAATCCCAGGCAATGACGATGCCATTCGCGCCAACGAGTTGATGACCCGTGTTATTGCCGAGGCAATTTCTGAGGGCCGCTTCATCGCCGAAAAAGCCGGTGGACAAGTGCAAAACCCAGCGACTGCTGTGGTGGACAACGCAGTGTTCGCAGCCGATCAGGCTCGTGCCCGCGCCGAAGCCGCGATTGCCCAAGCCGAGCGTGATGCCAAGTTGGCAGGCGAGTCGAACTAATGGCCATCAACGCCAAAGACGTGCAAGCACTGCGCCAAGCAACTGGCGCCGGAATGATGGATTGCAAGAAGGCACTCGAAGAAGCCAACGGCGACGTCGAGGCAGCAAAGACATGGTTGCGCGAAAAAGGTTTGGCGGCAAGTGCCAAGCGCTCTGATCGCGAAAACACTCAGGGTGTCGTTGCCATGTTGATCAAAGACAATGTCGGTGCAATTGTCAAGCTCAAGTGTGAAACTGACTTCGTTGCTTCGAGCGACCAGTTTCGCGCCGAAGCCGACACGCTGGTGGCACTCGTGCATGCTTCGGGTGCGGATGCCGTCGCGTCACGCACGGCTCAGCTAGATGACTTGAAGATCACACTCAAAGAGAAAATCGAACTTGGTGAAGTGGTGCGCGTCGCTGCTGCTGCGGGTAACACGATCGACTCATACCTCCACATTCAGGGTGGTCGTGGCGTCAATGGCGTGCTGGTCGAAATGCAAGGTGCGTCAAGTGAGTTGTCACACGACGTGGCCGTGCACATCGCCTTTGCTCGTCCGAAGTTTCTCACGCGTGACGAGGTGCCCGCCGAGGTGGTGGCTGCCGAACGTGCCACGCTCGAGACCGTAACTCGCAACGAAGGCAAGCCCGAGGCAGCAATCGGCAAGATCGTTGATGGCAAAATCAACGGTTTCTTCAAGGATTTGTGCTTGCTCGAGCAGCCCTATGCCAAAGACGACAAACAGTCGGTAAAACAGGTCATTGGCGCTGCAACCATCGTGCGGTTCGCCCAAGTCGAAATCGGGTAATCTCAACTACGCATGCCTGCGCTAACCCAGCCCCGCTGGAAGCGAGTCGTATTGAAATTGTCCGGTGAGGCCCTCGCCGAAAAAACTGGCTTTGGCCTAGACAACGACGTGCTGGCGCAACTGGCGGGCGAATTGCGTGACGCACGCGAAGAGTTCGACGTCGACATTGCCATCGTCGTGGGTGGCGGCAACTTCTGGCGCGGCACCAAGGGCAGTGGTCGCGGTATGGATCAAGCGCAAGCCGACTACATGGGAATGATTGCCACGGTCATCAACGGGCTGGCGTTGCAAGATGCGCTTGAGCGTGCCGGCCAACATTCGCGCGTGATGACTGCAGTTGAAATGCCCAAGGTGGCCGAGCCCTACATTCGGCGTCGTTGTGAGCGTCACTTAGAAAAGGGTCGCATTGTGATTTTGGCTGGTGGTACGGGTAACCCGTTCTTCACCACCGATACGGCTGCTGCGCTGCGGGCGGCCGAAATTGAAGCGCAGGCCATCTTGAAAGGCACACACTCTGGTGTCGACGGCATTTACTCTGCGGATCCCAAACTTGACAAAACTGCCACTCGCTTCACCAAGTTGTCGCACTTGGATGTCATCAACAAAGGTTTGCGTGTCATGGATTCAACGGCTATCACGTTCTGTATGGACAACAAGTTGCCAATCGTGGTCTTTGATCTCTTGCAGCGCGGCAATCTGCGCGCAATTTTGCAGGGTGAAGAAATCGGTACGCTGGTCGCGTGATCGACGAGACACTGCTCGAGTCGCTCGAGAAGATGCAGAAAGCTGTCGAGCATGTGGCGCATCAGTTTGTTGCGGTGCGCACAGGTCGGGCGTCGCCGGCGTTGATCGAGCGACTTAACGTCGACTATTACGGCTCGCCCGTGCCATTGCAGCAGTTAGCGAGCTTCCAGGTGCCCGAGGCGCGCATGCTGGTAATCAAGCCCCACGACCGCTCAGCGATTGGCGCAATCGAAAAAGCCCTGAACGGAAGCGACATCGGGGTGAACCCGAGCAATGATGGCATCGTCATCCGCCTGGCATTCCCAGCGTTGACCGAAGACCGCCGTAAGGAATACGTCAAAGTGGTGAAGAACCTTGCCGAAGACGGGCGAGTGGTGTTGCGCAGCGTGCGTCGCGATGCCCGCAAGGTGTTAGAGACCGCTGAAAAAGACGGTGATATCTCCAAAGACGAACTCGAGCGGGCCGAAAAAGATCTCGACAAGATGACACAAGAACATGTCGACACCATTGATAAAGCAGCAGTCCGTAAAGAACAAGAAGTGATGGAGGTCTAAAGATGTCTGACAACCGCAACGACGACACCGAAGCAACAGAGCCGACCGGCGAATTGCGTGATAACACGATCAACTTTGGTGACGAATTTGGCGAAGTGAAGTTTGCCGACGCCGATGACACCGCACCATCAATCAGTGTGGATTCCACTGATACTGCACCGCTGCCACATTGGAGCGAACAGCCAACTGGCGAAAGCCCACGTTTTGGCGTGCAGCCACGTGACCCCAGCCGCCCGGCATTGCGTGACGCATCCAGCGAAACAACACGCGACGCCTCGCGTCCTATTCGCGACACAACGCGCGACACATCACGCCATGCTTCGCCGCCACCTGTGAGTCGCGCTGCGCCGTCGGGTCGCATCCGCATCGGCAGCGACCCCACTGACCCACGCCCGCGTCGGGGGTCAGATACTCATCCCACGATGCGTGATCAAACAGCAGATCCTTCTCGCCCAACCGTTCGCGATCGTTCGCCTCGTCGTCCGGCTGCTGCTCGACCCACTCAGGTGCGTCGTCAACGCCCCGAGCGCAGTGATTCAGGCACCCAACCGCGCCCGGTCGGTGCCGATCGCAACTTGGGTTCAGCAGTCATC
>JANQZQ010000125.1 GCA_030728545.1 Ilumatobacteraceae bacterium | reverse complement strand
ATCGTGATCTGGGCATCATCGGGGTGATGAGTTGGTCTAACAACTCGCTCACGGCAGACCCATCAGCTGAATCATCAACCGAACCAGCAACTGCAGCACCCACCGTGCAGCAAACTTCGCCAGAAGTCACGGTGCCGGCCGATGACTCCACAACCAACCAACCACTCATCGCCGTTGCAGTTGTCGTCATGCTCGCAATCGGACTCGTCGCCAGATTTCTTATTCGTCGCCGAACGGTTCAGTAACTTCTTTTCTTAAACGCGTGTTACCGCTGGTGCAACTAGCGGGTTACAGCTATGGAGAGGAATCCGTCTACGGCTGCGAAGAAGGCTGCGAGTACGGCTCGAGGCAGACCGTGCCCATGCCTTGGCGGTCACGGGCTTGGGTGGTGTCGCTGTCACACGCGGCGTCAAACGGCACAAGTTCGCGCACCACGGCTTGATACGGCCCGTCGCATTCCACTTCGAACGCTGCGCCAAGTTCGTCGAAGTTCACACACGAACCGGGGTTGATAAGCCCGTCAATGCCTCGCCGTGGCATTGGGTCGCCCATGATGTGCAAGATCACCACAAACAACGAACCAAGGCCAATCACCACGAGCACGAATCGCCACGGAAACCGCGCTGGCGCATACACGCGATCGGGCTCCATCTCGGGTGCCACGGTGCGTGTAACAAACTGTTGGTCATACGCCGCACGGCGTGTTGGCGACGACAACACTTCCCACGCTGCAGCGATGCGGGTGACTTCATCGGTCGTCGATGCACCACTTGATGCACCAGTGAACGAACCACTACCGCCAACCGCCGAACCATTTTTTTGTGCATCGGGGTGCGCCGAACGCATACGGGCACGGTAAGCGCGGCGAATGTCGGCGATGGATGCACTGCGGGCAACGCCGAGTGTGGCGTAATGGTCGGTCATGGGCTCAGCCCGACGCTATTGCTCAATACCCGAGTGTCACATCCACCACACCAACGAGTGGTGCGCCAGCTGCAAACAGTCGGCAGTTGGTGGTGATGCGCTCGGTCAGCAGTGGCACGGCCATAGCCCGCGTGTTGCCGATGTGTGGGGTAATCAAACAGTTGTCGAGTTGCCACAGCGGGTGTTCTTTCGGAAGCGGTTCGGGTTCAGTCACATCTAGCGTTGCACCGCCGATGCGCCGCTCGCGCAACGCAGCAACCAAATCGTCGGTCACAATCAAGCGTCCGCGACCCACGTTCACTAGCCACGCATCGTGCTTCATGAGCGCCAATTCGCGCGCACCAATGAGGCCCATCGTTTCAGGGGTGAGCGCACAGGCCAACACCACGGCATCGGCCTGGGGCAATACGTCGTGCAACTGCGCTTGGGTTACCACTCGCTGCACACCGTCAATGAGTGTGGGGTGGCGGCGCACCACGGTGATGTTGGTGTTGAAGCCCTGCAACATGCGCACGAGCGATTCGGTGATGCCTCCCCCGCCAACAATCACGATGTTGCCACCCAACAGATACCGGCCGTGGTCAACGGTCCACTCGGTGACCCGCGAATAACCAATCACGTGGCGCAAACCGCCGAGCAAAAATGCCATGCACAATTCGGCAACGGGTTCGGCATACACGCCTTTGCCGCTCGTCCACACACGACGGTTGTCAAGATGCGGCACAAAGGTTTCGATGCCGGCAAAAGGCAACTGCACCCACTCAAACTGCGGGTGTGTGCGCAACACTTCGCCAAACGCGTCGGGGCCACGCGGGTCGCCCCACACCAAACCTCGCGCATCGCCATAGTCGACAACTTCGCAACCACCGGCACGCACTGCGTCGCGCATCCACTCGGGTGCTTGGGTCGGCCCGACCGCGACGCGCGTCACTTTCTTATCTTTATCTTTGGTCGTTTCATGGCTTTTGCAGCTTCAGAGCGTTGGCCGCGGGTGGCCCCCACCACCAGCAACGCCACACTGAACAACAACACCATCGACGCCAGCACGTTGATCTGCGGCGGAATCTGCACGCGTGCTGCACCATAGATCTGCAGTGGAAACGTGGCAGTTGAGCCCGCGTTAAAGAAAGTGATGATGAAATCGTCAATCGACAGCGCAAATGCCAGCAACGCTGCGGCTAAGACTCCGGGCAAAATCAATGGAAAGGTGACCAGCCGGAAGGTGCGCTGCGGCGTCGAGCCCAAGTCTGCTGCTGCTTGCTCGAGTGTCCAGTCAAAGCCGCGAATCCGAGCCCGAACCGTGAGGGCAACGAAGCTCACCTGAAACATCACGTGGGCAATCACCACGGTGACGAACCCAAAATTGATATATGTCTGGTTCAAAAACAGCGTCGCCAACGATGAACCAAGCACAATCTCGGGAGTGGTCAACGGCAAGACCAACAGCAAATTGATCGCCGAACTTCCTTTAAATGTGCGCCGCGACAATGCCAGGGCAATCATCGAGCCGAGCACGGTCGAAATCGCCGTGGCCAATGCCCCGATTCGCAGGCTCACCCACAACGCCGCGGTCAATGACTTTTGCGAAAACGGGTCAAGCCAATTATCAAAAGTGAACTCCTGCCACACGATGTTGTATTTGCCCTTCGGCTTGTTAAAGCTGAACAACACGATGAAAAAAATCGGCAAAAACAAATAGATGAGCCCCAGCCCCGCAAACACATTCAGGCTCATGCGCGCAATGCGCGATCGCAGAGTGTTCATACGAGCTCCTCAGTGCCAAACAAGCGGCTGTACAGCAACACCAGTGCGGTAATGCTCACCATCAACACTGCGCTCATTGCCGACGCCACCGGGTAATTGTTTTGGCGAAGGAACTGGTCTTGAATCGAGTTACCAATCATCGTGGTGTTGGGGTTTCCTAAAAACTGTGCGTTCACAAAATCGCCGGCAGCCGGAATGAACGTCAGCAGGGTGCCGGCAAACACGCCCGGCAACGACAGCGGAAACACCACTTTGCGAAATGCTGCTGTGGGTGTGGAATACAAGTCATTTGCTGCATTCACCAAGTTTGCGTCAATTTTTTCGAGACTCACATAAATTGGCAGCAGCATGAATGGCAAAAAGTTGTAGGTCAAACCACCGATAACCGCGGCCGGCGTGTTGATGAGTTTGCCGTTGTCCATGATGCGCAGCCACTCAAAGACATCCACCAAACCCAAAGTGGAAAGCAGCGACACGATTGGGCCCTGGTCAGCAAGAATCGTGCTCCAGGCGATGGTGCGAATCAGATAGCTCGTAAAAAATGGGATGACCACCAACCCCAAAAGCAGGTTCTTGTATCGCCCGCCGCGAAACGCAATGACATAGGCAATTGGATACCCGATCACGATCGTCAATATGGTCGCGATGAACGAATACAAAAATGCTCGCTGAAATTGCCCGCCAAAGTCGCTGAACGCTCGCGAGTAATTTTCCCAAGCCCAAGCAAAGTTGTATTGCACCGAAAATCGGCTCTCTTTGGTCGATAGTGAAATGCGAACCAGCGACCACACCGGCGCCAGAAAAAACAATGCCATCCACAACAAACCAGGTTTCATCAACCCGTAGGGGGCCAGCAAGTGGCGCGCTTCGGGCCCGCCAAAAACCGCCAACACAACAACACCCGCCAGCACGCAAACCAAGACGAGCAGCACCACCGCATTGAGCGGCCCACTAAACCACCCGGCACCAAGCGCTACAAGGCACAGCGCCGATACCGCAAGAGCACCGAGCCCTAGGTTGTCAGCCCGCCTGGCGAGCGTCAATGTCTACGCGCCAGTGATCGCAGAGAATGCGTCAGCAAACTGCGCGTCAACATCGTCAGAGAGGTTGGCCCATGACTTGAGACGTGATGCCGTTGCTGCATCTGGGAACACGAGTGGGTTTTCGGCCAACTCAGGATCAAGTTTCGCAACTTCTTCCTGCACACCCTTCACCGGTGAGAAGTACTGCACATACGTGGTGATCTGTGCTGCTTCCACGGGGTCGTACACGAAGTCGAGCCACTTGGCCACCGCGTCGGTGTTTTCGGTGCCCTTCGGCATGACCATGACGTCGGCCCACAGCGTGCCGCCTTCTTCTGGCACCACGAATCGAATGTTTGGCGAATCTTTGCCCAACTGCAAGACGTCACCCGACCAACCGACGCATGCGGCGTAGTTGCCGCTCACGAGGTCGTCGATGTAGTCGTTGCCAGTAAAGGCGCGAATCTGACCATCGGCTTTTGCTTTCTCGAGCACATCAAACGCTGCGGCGGCCTCTTCAAACGTGGAAATCGTGGTGATGTCGATTCCTTGTGACATCAAAATCAATCCCATCGTGTCGCGCATTTCGGTAAGCATGCCGATCTTGCCCTTGAACGCCGGGTCGAACAAGTCGGCCGTGCTCTTGAGTTCGCGACCCGTTACATCGATGTTGTAAGCGATGCCAGCGGTGCCCGCTTGCCACGGCATGGTGTATTCACCGGTTGGGTCCCACGGCGGCTTCACATAGTTGTCTTCGAGGTTCGACTTGTTGGGCACTTTGTCGAGTGGAAGTTTGTCGACCCAACCCAAGTTGATGAGTCGGCCTGCCATCCAGAAAGTTGGCGCAATCAAATCTGGATCAATTCGCTTGTCGTTGCCGAGCAACGGCTGAATCTTGGCGAAGTATTCATCGTTGTCGTTGTACGACTCGGTGTAGGTCAAATCCACACCGCTCGCTTGCGCGAAGCGTTCCACCGAGCCGACCAAACCGTCTTCGCTTGGGTCGATGTACAGCGGCCAGTTGTCAAACACGAGGGCGTTGCCGCCACCACCGCCGCCACCACAGGCAGCCAGCAATGCAGGAAGTGAAAGACCAGCGACACCAAGTGCTCCGCTGCGCATCAGAAATTCACGCCGGGTCCACGGGTTTCGACGGGCTCCGGAATTAGTTGACTTGTTCATGTTTCCCCCTTGTGATGAAAATCATAGTCAGCCTAAAGTGCTGCCTCGACGTGGTCCACATTGGTGGTCGTGGCACCGGCTCGATCGGGCCATCCGGCCAATACATACGGGCAATCTGGGGCCCACACCAGGCTCAACTTGCTGCCCGGTTGCACCCAGGTCGGCAGTGTGGTGGCATCCACCAAGGCCGACAATTCGGTGCCGTCGCCTTGTCGCACCAAGAGCCGTGCAGTTGCACCCTGGTACACCAGGTCGGTGAGCGTGCCTTCTAGCCCGCCTCCGGCCTCGGTGACAGCCTGGGCTGGTTGCAATCGCTCGGGTCGCAGCATCACACACACCTGTTGGCCAATGCTGAAAGTTGTCGACGATGTAGGCACCCTGATGCCTACCCCGTCGGTGGTGCGCACATGCAAGACACCAGCAGCGCTGGATTCAACAATGGCTGGCAGCAAATTTGCCGACCCGATGAAACCTGCCACGAACAGCGATTTCGGCGCGCGATAAATATCGGTGGGTGTGCCAATTTGCTCGACAACACCTTCGCTCATCACCGCAATGCGATCGCTCATGGTGATGGCTTCGCCTTGGTCGTGCGTGACGAACACAAAGCTGATGCCGACTTCGCGTTGAATTCGTTTGAGTTCAATTTGCATTGCTTCACGCAGTTTCAAATCGAGTGCAGCGAGAGGTTCGTCTAGCAGCAGCGCGCTGGGCAGATTCACCAAGGCGCGAGCCAAGGCGACTCGTTGTTGTTGGCCGCCAGAAAGTTGTGAGGGCTTGCGACTGGCAAATTTGTCGAGCCGCACAACCTCGAGCATTTCCATGACATCTTTTTTGATGCGAGCTTCATCCATTTTTTTCACGCTGCGCGGCCCGAATGCCACATTGTCAAACACGTTCATATGCGGAAACAACGCATACTGCTGAAAGACCGTGTTGACGTTGCGGCGGTATGGCGGCACCGACGACACATCCACGCCATCCAAAAGCACACGCCCGGCTGTCGGCTGTTCGAAGCCAGCAATCATCTTCAGGGTGGTGGTTTTGCCGCACCCCGAAGGGCCCAGCATGGCAAAAAATTCACCGTTGCCAATCGAAAAGTTGGCGTCGTGCACGGCAACGAAATCGCCGTAGGCCTTTTGAACGTGGTCAAGCTCAATAACTGCTCGCTGTTCGTCGGCCATCTCACCTCTTTTCGGTTTCACGCCACGCTAGTAGCCCGCTTGGCAAAATCTCAGATGTTGATGTTGGCCATCACGTGCTTGACGCGCGTGTAGTCGTCAAGGGCATAAGCCGACAAGTCTTTGCCGTAGCCCGACTTTTTGTAGCCACCGTGCGGCATTTCGGCCACGACCGGAATATGCGTGTTGATCCACACACAGCCGAAATCTAACGATTTGGCCATGCGCATGGCCTTGCCAAAGTCACGAGTCCACACCGATGACGCCAGGCCGTATTCCACCCCGTTGGCCCACTTGAGGGCTTCGGCTTCGTCGCTGAACTTTTGCACGGTGATAACCGGGCCGAACATTTCTTGCTGAATCATGTCGTCGGCTTGCTTTAAGTCAGCCACCACGGTGGGCTCGAAGAAGTATCCGTCGTTGCCAATCTTGTTGCCACCAGCAACCACTCGTGCATGCTTCGGGGTGCGTTCCACAAAACCGCTGACGCGCGCCAACTGGTTGGCGTTGTTCAACGCGCCATACAACACATCTTCGGTGGGTTGACCCGTCTTGGTGTTCTTGGCCGCGTCGGCCAGTGCTTCGACAAAATCGCCGTACACCTTTGGCCCAGCAATCACGCGCGTGGCTGCGGTGCAATCTTGCCCAGCGTTGAAGTATCCGGTCATCGCAATTTGCGCGACGGCTGCTTCGATGTCGGCGTCGTCAAACACAATGACTGGCGCCTTGCCACCCAACTCGAGGTGCACACGCTTGAGCGTTTTGGCGGCTGCTTCAGCAACTTCCATGCCGGCGCGCACCGAGCCAGTGACCGACACCATTGCCGGTGTGTTGTGAGCCACCATCGTGCGGCCCGTGTCGCGATCACCGCACACCACGTTGAACACACCCGTTGGCAAAAACTGTGCTGCGATCTCGGCCAGCAACACCGTGGTGGCAGGCGTGGTGTCGCTCGGCTTCAACACAATGCTGTTGCCTGCGGCGATGGCTGGCGCAAACTTCCAGACCGCCATCATCATCGGATAATTCCACGGTGCCACTTGGGCACACACACCCACTGGCTCGCGACGAATCATCGAGGTGAAACCCTTCATGTATTCGCCGGCGCTCTTGCCTTCGAGCATGCGCGCAGCGCCAGCAAAGAATCGAATCTGGTCAACCATCGGCGGGATTTCTTCAGCAGTCGTGATGGCCACGGGCTTGCCGCAGTTTTCTACTTCGAGGGCGATGAATTCGTCTTGGCGCGCTTCGATGGCATCAGCGATGCGAAATAGCGCCAACGAGCGCTCAGACGGCGTGGATTCTTTCCAGACTTCGAATGCTTGTTGCGCGGCGTGCATTGCTGCGTCGATGTCGGCTTGTCGCGAATTCGGCGAGGTGGCATACACCTTGCCCGTGGCGGGGTTGATGATGTCTAATGTGCTGCCGTCGGCTGCATCCACGTGCTTGCCGTTGATGAAATTGCGGAACTTTTTCATGAGGTTGGTTTAGCACAATCGGGTGCGCCTGATTTGGGCTCAACAAATTTGGGCTCAGTACGTTCGGCAGTTGTAGTAGACAAGTGGCGTGAAGCCGGTGCACGCCACCTTGGGCGTTCCTAAAGAAACCAAAACCCTCGAAGGCCGCGTGGCCCTTACCCCAGATGGCGTGCGCGAGTTTGAGCGCGCCGGTGTGGAGGTCTACGTCGAGACCCAGGCCGGGGCTGCCGCCTCGATCAGCGACGACGAATTTGTTGCAGCTGGCGCCACCATCGTGCCCACGGCTGCCGACGCCTGGGCCCAAAGCATGGTGGTGAAGGTCAAAGAACCCACCGAAAAAGAGTTCGGCTATTTGCGCCCCGACCTCACCTTGTTTACGTACTTGCATCTGGCGGCGTATCCGAAAGTGGCCGAAGCATTGCTCAAGCACAGCACCACGGGCATCGCCTACGAAACGGTGCAACTTGCCGATGGTTCACTACCGCTGTTGGCGCCGATGAGTGAAATTGCTGGTCGTCTTGCCACGCAGGCTGGTGCACATTATTTGCAGCGCCCCTATGGCGGTCGCGGCGTGTTGATGGGTGGCGCGCCCGGTGTGCGGCCCGCCAAAGTGGTGGTCATCGGTGCGGGCAACGTGGGTTGGAATTCGGCACGCATCGCAGCCGGTATGGAAGCCGAAGTGGTGCTGCTCGACAAAAATTTAGATCGGTTGCGCTTCATCGACCAGATCGAAAAGGGTCGCATCATGACGCTGGCTTCTAATCGTGGTGCCATCGAACGCAGTGTGTTGGATGCCGACTTGGTGATTGGTGCAGTGCTCGTGGCGGGTGCGCGGGCGCCAGTGGTGGTGAGCGAAGCAATGGTCAAGACCATGAAGCGTGGGGCGGTCATGGTGGATGTCGCCATCGACCAAGGTGGCTGCATCGAAACGATGCGCGAAACCACCCACACCGAGCCAGTGTTCGAAAAGCACGGTGTGGTGCATTACGCCGTGGGCAACATGCCTGGTGCGGTGCCCAACACCAGCACCTACGCCCTGACCAACGCAACGCTGCCCTATCAACTGCAGTTGGCGCTACACGGCGCAAGTGGTGCCGCCAACGCCGACCCAGCCATTGCCTTGGGTGTCAACACCGTTGCGGGTGTGCTCACCAATGCCCCGAGCGCGCAGGCGTTGGGGCGCGACTTTGTCGAACCACTCGCTGCGCTTCGTTCATAAGCCCTCGACTCGGGCAGACTGCGCGTATGGCAAAACTCGGCTACAACACCGGTTATTGGGGCAAAGGTCCACCTGCAGGCGTCGTTGAAGCAGTGAAAGAAGCCGACAAGCTCGGCTTTCATTCATTGTGGACTGCTGAGGCCTACGGCAGCGATGCACTCACACCACTCGCGTGGTGGGGTGCTCAGACAACACAAATTCAACTCGGCACCGGCATTATGCAAATGGCTGGTCGCACACCTGCAGCAACTGCAATGTCGGCAATGACGCTCGACCATTTGTCGAACGGTCGCATGATTCTTGGGCTTGGTGCTTCGGGCCCACAAGTGGTGGAAGGTTGGTACGGCCAGCCGTACCCCAAGCCGCTGGCGCGCACCCGCGAATACATCGACATCGTGCGCAACATCGTGCGCCGTGAAGCGCCGCTGGAGCATCACGGCGAGTTTTATGATCTGCCATTGCAAGGCGGCGCTGGTTTGGGCAAACCGCTGAAGAGCACCATTCACCCGTTTCGCAAAGAGATTCCTATTTACTTGGCCGCTGAAGGCCCAAAGAATGTGGCGTTGTCGGCCGAGATTGCTGACGGCTGGTTGCCGTTGTTTTATTCACCCAAAGACGACGCGCACTATCGCCGTTGCCTTGACGAGGGCTTTGCCAAATCGGGCAACCCGAAAAAACGCGACTCGTTCGAAGTCGTTGCGTCGTTGTTTGTGGTGCCGGGTGAAGACGCCGAAAAATGCGCCGACATGATTCGGCCGTTCGTGGCGTTGTACGCCGGTGGCATGGGTGCCAAGGGTGCAAACTTTCACTTCGAGGTGTTTGCGCGCATGGGTTGGGAAGGCGTGGCTACACAGGTGCAAGAGCTGTACCTGCAAGGCAAAAAGCAAGAGGCTGCTGCGTTGATTCCGCTCGAGATGGTGGAAGACGTGGCGTTGGTTGGGCCGCTCGACAAGATCAAAGACGAGTTGCCCAAGTGGAAAGAAACCACCGTCACCACATTTTTGGTGGGTGGGCCTGCGGCGTTTTTGCAAATGTACGCCGACTTGCTGGCGTAGTTTTTGCTGGCGCAGTTTTTATTGGCGTAACTAGCGAATTAGTCGCAACAGCTGTCGCGCCACCCACACCCCGCACACTTGTAGTGCGCGTGTTCGGCGTGCAACGAGTGACCACAGTGTGGGCATTCGGCAAAAATTGCAAAGCGAGTCGAGCACTCACTCGCTGGTGAAACTGCTGGTGACACAGTTGGCACGGCAGAAACGTTTGATGTGTTCATCAGTGACCTAGCGTAGAACGCCGTGGTGTGCCAGTGACTGATAGTTCACCACTCGCAGCTGATACCGGCCCCAGCACTGGCGAGCTCCCCGTCTTTCGCCCCGGCAGTGCCCGCTCGGCGCTTTCGCATCCGCACTTTCGCCGCATTTTTATTGCCTCGTTCGGCTCGAACATTGGTTCGTGGATTCAAAACGTGGTGCTGCCTATCTATATCTATGAGCGCACCGGCAAAGCATCGCTCGTAGCGCTGCTGATTTTTGCCCAGATGGGCCCGTTGTTGTTGCTGGCCATTCCTGCTGGTGTTATTGCCGACTCGGTTGATCGCCGCAAGTGGTTGGCCGCCATGCAAGTGGTGATGCTGGTGTTCTCGGTGGTGTTGGCTGCGTTGGCGCGGGTGGATGCACCGATCTGGGCATTGTTCGTAGCCCAACTTGGTGTGGGCATCGGCGGTGCACTCAACATGCCGGCTTGGTCGGCGATGTTGCCGTCACTCGTGCCGCGCGCCGATTTGCCCGGGGCGATGTCGCTCAATTCCACACTCATCAATGGCTCGCGCGTGGTGGGGCCAATTCTGGTGGCGCTCTTTGCACCGTTGGGTGCAGATGCATGGCACTTTTTTGCGTTCAACGCAGTTACGTATTTGCTCGTGGTGTGGGCGCTCACGCGCATTAAGGTGCCCGCTCACCAACTTGACAAGTCGCGCGGCTTGCAGCGTTTCACATTTGCGTTTCGTGTGGCGCGCGATCGCCCTGTGGTGCGACGACTCATTCTCTCGTTGGCGTTGTATTCGCTCATCTCGCTGCCGTACATCGGGTTGTTTCCGGCCATCACCGAGTTGAACTTTGGCATCGAAGGCTCGAGTGCGGTGTACAAATGGCTGTATGCCACGTGGGCATTTGGTGCTGCACTCGGTGGTCTTGCACTCGGCACACTATTCGTGGGTCGCGACCCGCGTGTGATGATTCGCTGGGGCTTTGCTGCCAACGCCGTGGCGATGGTGGGCTTTGCGGCGTCGAGTTCGGTGGTGCCGGCGTTTATCACTGGCTTTGCGCTCGGTGCGTCGTACTTTTTCACCACCACCGCAATGTCGACGGTCATGCAGGGCCGCTTGCAGCCTCACGAACGCGGCCGCACCATGGCGTTGTGGTTTATGTCGTTTGGTGGCACGGTGCCACTCGGCAACATGTTGTTTGGCCCACTCGTCGATCGCTACGGCTCGCGCTGGTTGTTGTTTGTTGGGGCCGCGTGGGCGTTGGTGATGGCGTGGTGGTGCAACACTCGCGCCATTGATGAATCAGCCGAAGGCGTGCACCAAACGCTCTAGGCCCGCAACACGCGAACCTTTCACCAACACTGCATCGCCATCGCCAAACTCTCTAGCTTGCAGGATTGCTGATTGCAGGGTTACTGATGGCAAAGCGATGGAATCGTCGCCATACAAATTGGTGTCCACTGCAACGAGGTTGATGTTCAACTGGCGGGCCATTGCAGCAATCAGGCGGTGGGCAATGTCGGGGTCTTTGAGTTCGGCCATCACACCAACAAATGCCGTGCGTCGTCGGGCCGGCATGGCCGCCAGCGTGTCGAGTGCTGCCGCCATCGACTTGGGGTTGGCGTTGTAGCAATCGTCAATCAGCACCACACCACCCGCGGTGGTGTGCACATTCATGCGATTGGGCGACATTGGTGCGGCGGTTATGGCGCGAGCAGCACCCTGCACATCCACACCACACGCACCTGCTGCAGCAATGGCCGCTGCAGCATTGCTCGCACTGTGGCGACCAGCGATGGGCAAACCAAACGACACATCACCCCATGGCGTGGTCAAGTGCACTGTGGCATGCGCGCGAGCATCGAGGCTCACCTGGGTGATGCGCACGGTGGCCGACGGCGCTTCGCCAAAAGTAATGATGCGTGCCGATGTGCGCGACTGCATTGCCAACACTCGTTCGTCGTCGGCGTTCAAAATGGCGATGCCGTCACTGGGCAGCGCTGCGATGAGTTCACCTTTGGCTTGGGCGATGCCATCTAAGTTGTCGAGCAGTGCGGTGTGTGCTTCGGCAACGGCGGTGACCACACCAATAGTGGGCAAGCCCACTTCGGTAAGCCGCGTAATTTCGCCGTGACCACGCATGCCCATTTCTAAAACGAGTGCTTCGCAATCGTCGGGGGCATTGAGCAGTGTGATCGGCACACCTTGGTCGTTGTTAAACGAACGCGAACTCGCCGCCACGCGCAATGCCGAGCCGATGGCAGCAGCAGCCAAATCTTTCGTGGTGGTTTTGCCCACGCTGCCGGTGATGCCCACCACCCTGTTGCCCACTCGAGCACCCAGTGCCAAGCGCGCCCAGCGCCCGAGTGCGCGCAAGGCCTCTGCCGTGTCGGGCACGACAATTGCTGTGCCGCGCAATGCAGCGCCGTTGGTGCCCACTTCGCGCGAGGTGAGGTACGCACCTGCGCCACGCGCTAATGCGTCGTCAATAAAATCGTGGCCGTCGCGCTCGGCAATAATCGGCACGAACAACTGCCCCATCGCGATGGTGCGCGAATCAAACGACGCCCCCGACAAGTGGGCGTTTTTACCGCTGAGGCGACCGCCCACGGCATGTGCAACATCGGTTGCCATGAAACGCATACGAAGCCTCATCTTACGAGCGCAACACCTGGCGAACATGACATGTCATCAACACGAGACCTCATGAGCGAGGTACCGTTGATACGAGTGACTTCGCGTTCGCGTATCCATGTGGTCGTCATCTTTGG
>JANQZQ010000124.1 GCA_030728545.1 Ilumatobacteraceae bacterium | reverse complement strand
AGGGGTACAACCCTGTGATTTTGTTGTGGCTGGCTTGTGGATATCTGTGCGGATATCTGAAATCAACCTGTGGTAATGCTGTGGACAATAACCCAAGGGTGTGGACAACTTTGGCAGTGGTCAACCCGCCTCCACTGCAATTGCCCATCGCTCAGACTGCTCGCACCTCCACCGTTAGGGTGCCACGCACATCGCCATAGAGCCCAATAGTCACCTGATGGGTGCCTAGTTCGCGAATGGGTGCCGCAATCTCGACATGTTTGCGATCCACGACGACCTGAAATTGTTGTTCGACGCCCGCCACGATGTCGCTGGCCGTAATTGACCCGAAAAGCTTGCCCGTAGCACCGGCTTTGGCATTGACCACCAGCGGGGTGGCAGCAAAGATGGCAGCGATCGCGCGCGCCGAATCACGATCAGCTGCTTCGCGAGTGCTCCGCGTGCGTTTGACGGTGTCGGCTTGGGCGATTGCACCTTCGGTGGCTTCGACAGCCAGCCCATTGGGGATGAGGTAGTTGCGGGCATGCCCTGACGACACCGTAACGATGTCGCCACGCCGACCGATGCCCTTTACATCGCGGCGCAACAGCACCTGCACGACTTAGGCCTCGCTAGGAGTTTCGCCGACAGTCTCGGCTGGTGACACAGCTGGTGCAGCAGTTGATGACACAGCTGATGCTGCGGCTGGCGCAACAGCCCGGCTTGCTGTATCTGGTGCGTCAGGCACATTGGCGTACCGCTCGACTACTTCGCGACTCACACCACCACGTGAATCGTCGCGGTCGTCATCGCGATTACGTGGGCCGCGCAACCCGGCCACTCGCTTGGTGTAGGGCAACAAGGCCATCTCGCGGGCGTTCTTTACGGCCGTGGCAATATCGCGTTGCTGTTGCACATCGGCACCTGTCATGCGACGAGCCTTCAACTTCGAGCGGTCGCTCATGAAGCGTTGCAGCAAGTTGACATCTTTGTAATCGATGAACACAATGCGCTCAGGGTTGAGTGGGTTCGGCTTTTTCTTGTAGCGACGCTGGAGCAGTTTGGCTGCGCGGAGTTTGTTCTTTTTACTGGTCATGGGTGGTCCTTTGTTCGGTAGTAGTCGTCAGTAGGGATGGGAAATGGGGAATGAAAGCCCGTTACTAGAACGGCTCTTCGCCTTCGAATGGGTTGGCCTCGCCTGATGGGGCGGTGCCGCCACCTGGCTTTTTGGTTGCACCGTCTTGGCGAGGAGTGCGCTCTACTTGCGCGGTTGCCCAACGCAGGCTTGGTCCGAGCTCGTCGGCGATGACGTCAATTGCTGTGCGCTTGTCGCCTTCGCGAGTGGTGTATTCACGCTGCTCGAGTCGCCCAGTGACCACGACGCGGGCACCTTTGGACAATGACGCTGCGGCATTTTCGCCAAGTTGGCCCCAGGCCGTGATGTTGAAATACGACGTCTGCTCCTGCCATTCGCCGTTGACCTGATAGCGCCGGCCGACTGCAATGCCGAACGAAGCTACCGCCCGGCCGTTGGCCGTGAAGCGAAGTTCGGGGTCGCGCGTGATATTGCCGACGAGGGTGATGGTGTTGTCTGCCATGAGTGCTCCTTGGTTGTGGTGCTGCGGATTATTTGGTGGCGCCGGCTGGCGACATTCCGCGGCGTTGGGCTTCGTGATCGGGCAAGCGCAGCAACTTGTGTCGCAACACGTCTTCTGACAAACGCATGGTGCGCTCGACTTCGTCGAGCATGCCACCGTCAGCGACGATGTTGAAGATGGCGTAGTAGCCATCGTTCTGCTTCTTGATCGGGTAGGCCAGACGACGTCGGCCCCACCAATCGGGGGATCCGTGTACGGAACCGCCGACGCTGGTCACTGACTTGGTGATGTTGTTCACCCAGCCGTGAGCAGTGTTCTCATCGAGAGCACCGCTGACGATAACCATCAACTCATATGGACGCATTATTGACTCCCTTCGGACACGACCCCGAAAGGCCGTGGCCCCCGAAGGGGCAGGGTGGATAGGAACTTTGAGCGTACCGTCACCCCGTCAGCGTGCCAACGGGCTGTTACAGAGATGTGTGTTACGTCTTCCGGTTGCGGTCAACGAACTTTTGTCGCCCGGGCTGTTGTAGCACGGGCGCGTAGAACACGGTCTTTGGCAGCCCGAGTGCGCACCCGTCGCCCACCATAAGGAGCAGCGCTCAACACGTGATTCCAGCGGCAAGACATGCACACTTCCACGGTGTAGGCCGTGAATTGCTCGGGCCGAGAATTGAACTCGCGCAATGATTGGGCTGAGGTCACGCACTTGCCAGATCTGGGCAACCGTGGCCCAAACAAGTACGTCACGTTGCGCAATTGTTGCTCGACACATATCGGGCACGCCGTGCGGCGCACCACACCAAAGTGATGCGCCGCGCGCATTAAGTCCACGCTGGCATCACATGCATCGTGACGTGGCACATCGCCAACTCGCACTCGCTCGACGTAAGCACGACGCATCATGCGAAAATCGATTGTTGCACTCACCGATGCACCGATGTTTTTGCCCACGACGATTACGGTAGTTGGCTTACTTGGTCTGCTGCGTAGCCCACCATGCATCGAGTCGCTTGCGAATTTCGGCGTCGCCGAGTAATCCTTCGTCAAGGCGAATTTCCATCAAAAAATCCATTGCTTCGCCCACAGCACGACCTGGCGTGATGCCCAAATGTTCCATCACGGCTGTGCCGTCTAATTCAGGGCGCAGAGCGGCCAGTTCTTCTTTTTGTGCGAGTTCGTCGATGCGTTCTTCGAGCTCGGTCATCCGCAAGTTCAATGCGTCCACTTTGCGTTCGCTGCGCGTGGTGCAGTCACAGCGCACCAACACGTTCAACTCAGTCAGCACGTCTCCGGCATCGCGCACATACCGACGCACGGCAGAATCCGTCCAACCCATTTGATACGTGTGAAACCGACCGCTCAAAAACACCAGTTCAGAAACGCGTCGAATGTCTTCGTTGGAGTAATGCATTTCGCGCATTCGTTTGCGCGTCATCTTGGCCCCAACTACTTCGTGGTGATAAAACGTCATGCCCTTGCCCGCCAGCACCTTGCGAGTGCGGGGTTTGCCAATGTCATGAAACAACGCTGCCAAACGCGTGATGCGAAAATCGCCGGGCATTTCTTTACGCACGTTCTCCACCACGGCAAACGTGTGCGTCAATACGTCTTTATGGCGATGAATCGGGTCTTGTTCAAGCGACAGCGCTGGCAACTCGGGCAAAAAATGCGCAGTCAAACCTGTCTCGACGGCAAACCGCAAGGCCATGGTGACAGAGTCGGTCACGATCATGCGATCGAATTCGGTGCGAATGCGTTCAGCCGACACGATCTGCAGCCGGTCATTCATCGTGCGAACCGCTGACACCAAGGCATCATCGGGCACCACCGACAACGTGGCCATGAACCGTGCGGCCCGCAACATGCGCAGGGGGTCGTCGTTGAAACTTTCCTCGGGCGACAGCGGCGTGCGCAACCGGTGAGACAACAAGTCGTCCATCCCACCGTGCGGATCCACGAGTTGTGGCGACGCGGCAGTGAGTTCGAGTGCCATTGCGTTAATGGTGAAGTCGCGACGCGACAAATCCACGAGTACCGAATCCGAAAACTTCACTTCGGGTTTGCGGGAGTCGGGAGAATACGCCTCGGCGCGATGGGTGGTGATCTCTAGTGAGCGTGTGCCGCGTAGTGCAGCAATGGTTCCAAACCGTTCGCCCTGCGTCCACAGTGCATCGACTTTGCCCTCCAAAATCGTTTTCACTGCATCGGGGAGTGCATCGGTGGTCAAATCAAAATCGAGTTCGGTGACCTCGCGACCGAGCATCAAATCGCGCACCGTGCCCCCCACGATGAATAAGCGGTAACCCGCCTGGGCGAACGCATCGGTGATGGGTGCGAGTTCAGCAATCACTGCTTGGAAACGCGCAGGCTGCACGGTCTACAGGTTACGGAACATCTGCGCCACTAGCGTTCGAACGTGTCGGCAGTAGTAACCGCACTGCGTGGCGACCGCCGCAGTGGCGAAACCAAGATCCGCTCTACCTGCAGCAGGCTGACTGTGGCTGGTGTTGCTACCTATCGCACGCCAGCACTGTCGACGAACGATGCCCGCTGGTTTTTTGACCATGGTTTTGTCGTTCGACAGTCACTCGTGATGCTGCAACGCACAGGCCGCCTCGGGTCAACGGCCATCGGCCGCGGTACACCGATAGGTGTGGAGTACGACGATGTGACGTGTCGCCACGTGATGGCACGCCAACGTGAACGACTACTGAGCGAACTGTTGCACATCGACGGCGAATCCTTTGCTGCACCCTGGAATTTGTCGCCGCCAGCATTCCGCCATGCTTGTCGCGCGACGAGTGAACACCGTGTGATCATCGCCTCAAGCAGTGATGCAGACGGTTCTGCAACTGGTTCTGCAATCGGTTATGTAATAGTCGGGCGATCCGCCGGCCAGGCCTACCTCCAGCGGCTGGCTGTGCACCCATCCCATCGGCGCACGGGTATTGCGCGATCACTCGTCTGGCACGCTTCGCAATGGGCAGGCACACGGGGTGCCGACTCGATGCTGGTCAATACCGAACCAACCAACGCAGCAGCGCTCGCGCTGTATCACTCACTCGGGTTTGTCACACTGCCTGATCCACTCGTCGTACTCGAGCGACCCGTACACACCACTGCGGGTGTCAAATAATGCGTTACCTAACCCCCTGTAACGCAAGTCGGTTAGGCGTCGTGTTCCGACTCTCGGTGGTGCTTGGTGTGCTGACCAGCACACTGTTCATCGCCCCGGCACCGGCTTTAGCTATCGACTACCGGCTCAACGTAATCACCAGCACATTCGCCACCCGCATCGGTGAGCGGCTCATCATCAATGTGGCTACGCCAACGGTGGCCGACGTGCAGACCATGCTCATCGACGCACGCTCTTCTGCCGTAGTGAGTCTGAGCACGCCAATCGTTCGTCGCCAAACCGTGGCTGACATCGTGGCAGGTGGCGACTTTGTTCCACAGGCCACAACCAGTGTGCGGGGGCCTGTCTTTCGTGCCGTTAATCTCAACAGCCGTCCGGCATTTCAGTTGACGGTCGCCACCAGTGCCACCCGAAGGCCGGACACATTGCAGATAAGCGACGACGGTGTGCGGGCATTGCGCCTTACTGTCACATCAGCAACGGGCCTCATTGCCCAAATCACGACGTTTATCAACGTGGTGTCGTCACGCACGTATACGACGCTGCCGGTGTCGATCGTGGCATCCATCGATGCACCACCCACGTTGCAGCCCGATGGCAGCGTTGTCATTGACGACGCCACCCGCGAGCAACTTGAAGACCTCCGTGACCTGCTCACTCGTAAGCCACCCGACCGACCCATTGCTGTTCGCGTGCGACCCGAATTGTTGAATGGCCTCGCGCGTTCGACCAACCCCGCCGACCAGGTACTGCGCAACGAACTGCTGGCACAACTCCCCGCCAACGACGTCTTGGTCAGTACGTTCCGCCCGACTGATGTGGCGGCCTACGCCGCCGCCGGTTTGAAAGCCCCATTCGAAGCCCAGTTGCTGCGCGGTGAATCCATATTGGATGCTGCCAACGGCCCCACACTCATTGCACGCACCGTCTGGTTGACGAACGGCGCGCTCGACACAGCAAGTGTGGACTTCCTACGTGACTTCGGAGTCACCAATGTGATTGCTGTTGGTGATTCGGTGGCGAACTATGGCGCCGACCTTGACCCCAATCGGCCATATGCACTGCGAACCGACACCAAAGGATTGGTGCTGCATCTTGCTGACACCCGCTACGGCACCCTGATCGATACTCCAATCGGCACTGCTTACGAGTCGGCAACAGCAATCGCCGCCGAACTCATCGCCCAGCGATCCGAACTTGCCAATTCACAGATTGGTGCCACTGTGCTTGGCGGGCGTCATGTGGTCGTGGCTAGTGCCAGTGGCGTGCCACCCGAGCCACTGATTGGCTCGATTTTGATTCGCCATTTGCGCAACTCGCCACAAATCTCGCTGCGCCGCGTTGGGAACTTCACGCCATCGCTTGAAGGCCTAGCTCGCATAACACCGCCCGTTGTGCCTTTAGTCGATGTCGCTGCGATTCAATCGCGCACCACCGATGCACTCAACGCTGTCAACCTGGTGGGCGATGTGCTGGCCACCAACGAGGGTCTCACGCAGCGCTGGATCGAACTCGTTGACGTAGCCAACGACACCTCACTCACCGATGCGCAACGCAGCGAGTATCTCGACATAGTCCTCACTCAAGCGGGCGCCGTGCGTAATGCCGTCAAATTACCAACCACCTCGTTTACCTTTGGCGGGCGCGACAGTGAACTTCGCCTCGCTCTCACGAACACCACTCCCTTTGAGGTTTCGCTACGACTACAACTGGTGAGCCCGACCGGCAAAATGACATTTGAGCCGGCAGAGTTCGACATCGTCATCGCTCCAAACGGCCAACAAGAAGTCACTGTCAACGCCAGTGCGCGAGCCAATGGTCTCATTCCCATCGAAATGTTGCTGAAGAGCCCCAGCGGGACGATATTGGATGTCGCCCAGGTGCGGGTGCGGGTGAATGCCATCGCTGGTTTGGGTCGCGGGGTGAGTGCTGTATTCCTGGTGCTGCTCTTGGCGTGGTGGCTCATTCACACACGCCGACACCACAAACAACAGAACACGAAAAAGCACCCTGCACTACGCTCGCAATCATGACTATTCGCATCGTTACCGACTCTGCTTGTGACCTGCCACAACCCCTCGTAGACGAATTGGGCATCACCTTGGTGCCGCTCACCTTTAGTTTTGGTGACGAAGAGTTCGTCGACCGCGCCTCGCTCACCCCCACTGAATTTTGGGCTCGCTGTTCGGCGTCGCCAGTTTTGCCACAAACCGCCGCCCCCGCTCCAGGTGCTTTTGCTGAGGCGTTCAAGAAATTGGCGGCAGATGGTGCCACGGGCATCCTCGTTATCACCTTGTCGGCAGAGTTGTCGGCCACCAAACAAGCGGCCGAACAAGGTGCCGAAGTTGCCCAACTTGGCATTCCCATTCGCATTGTGGACAGCCGCGCAGCCTCGATTGGCGAAGGCATCAACGTGGTGGCGGCTGCTCGCTTGGCAAAAACAGGCATGGGTCTTGACGACCTCGTACGCAACGTCACCGACTTGGTAGGGCGCACCCGCGTATGGGCCGCGCTTGACACATTGGAAAACTTGAAGAAAAACGGTCGAATCGGCGGCGCCAAAGCATTATTGGCAACGGCGCTGGCAATCAAGCCGATCATCACCGTGAACGATGGCAAAGTTGCCGAAGGTGGCAAGCAACGAACACGCAGCAAGGCGTTGGCATTCGTCATCGAAAAAATGCAGAGCGACGGCGAAGTGTCGAACGTTGCTGTGTTGCACGCCCAGTGTGCCGACGTTGATGCCTTCGTTGCTCAACTTCGCGAATTCCACTCCGGTGAAATCATCGTTGGCGACATTGGCTCGGTTATCGGTTCACACACCGGCCCAGGCACCATCGGGGTGTCCTACCACGTGCGATAATCCCCGCTAAGAAGGGGCTGCAGAACTAGCGTCTGGCGTTAGTCATGTCTGCTGTTGAGCTCGAACCAGGGTTCATCGGCGACCGATACCGACTCGACCGCCACATTGCTCGCGGCGGAATGGCCGAGGTGTGGCTGGGGCACGACACGTTCCTTGATCGTCAAGTGGCCATCAAGGTGTTGAAACGCCACATCGCGCGCGACGAGACCGCTATTGAACGCTTCCGCCGCGAGGCGTTGGCCTGTGCCGGGCTCAATCATCCGAACATCGTTGCGGTGTACGACTCGTTTGCTCATGATGGTTTTCCGGTGGTGGTGATGCAATACGTGCAGGGTCGCAGCCTGCGTGACCTACTCGACAAGAAAAAGAAACTCACCCCAGGTTTGTCGATCATGATGGGCGCCGCAATTGCATCGGCACTCGATGCCACCCACGAACACGGCTACATCCACCGCGACATCAAACCCGGCAACATCCTCGTGCGTCCCGACGGGCATTTTTTGTTGGCTGATTTTGGCATCGCCAAAGCCATGAATGCTCCCGAAGGTAGCGACCTCACCAACGACAACATCATGATGGGCACTGCCAAGTATTTGTCGCCAGAAATTGTGCGTGGCAAACCCCTCGATGGGCGGGCCGATTTGTACAGCCTCGGGTTGGTGTTGTACGAGTGCCTCTCTGGAAAAGTGCCGTTTCTCAGCGATAATGACGCCGATACCGCTCTTGCTCGCCTGCAACGCGAGCCGACCGATCTGGCCCATCTGCGCCCCACCTTGTCGCCGCGTTTGGTGCGGGTCGTGCACAAGTTATTGGCCCGCAATCCTGACCATCGATACCCCACTGGCGAAGAAACTCGACTGGCATTGCTGGCAGCACTGCAAGACACGCGTGACGATGCCACCACGATGACTCCCCCGGCCGGGCAACGCATCGTGTTGGAGCGCACCACCGCGCAAAAATCTTCCGCTGCGCACACTGACAAGCACAAGATTCGGGGGCGCTCGAGCGCGTCTGGTGCGGGTGGTTTCTTTAGGTCCACCACTGCCCGGTTGTTGTTGGCCACGTTGGTGCTCACCGGTTTAGTCATCACCGCCGTCATGCGCACTCGCGACCCAGAAAATGTGGTGATTCCGCAAGAAGTCGCAGTTGAAACACCGGTCGCAACTGGCCCAGCGACAATCGCAGCGGTGAACTCATTTGACCCCAATGGTGACGATGGCGTAGAGAACGAAGAAATCATCGGAGCATTGATTGACAAAAACCCGCAAAGTGCGTGGGCAACTTCGTGTTACGCCGACAAATTTTTTGGCGCCAAAGAACACGTCGGGGTTCTTGTTACGTTGACCGGGGCGGGCACGGGTGCACTGCGAGTGAACTTCGCCAACGGCCCGTGGGGTGCTGAAATTTATGGCACCAGCGCCACACCACCATCGGGGTTCGAAGGATGGGGTGCGCCACTTGCCAAGGAATACCGCACACGCGGTGAAATCGTCAAATTTTCTGTCACAACACCTGTTACTCATTTGCTCATCGTGCTGACCGAAATCGGCAAGAGCGACGCCTGTTCCACCACCAATCCGTTTCAAGCACGCATCAACGAAGTGGCGTTCATCCCGGCCTAACTCAGCTCAGCGTTAGCCTGACCTCGTGGTTGGTAATCCGCTCAGTGATCCCGAATTTCCGCGCAAGACCGTCGACTTCATCGACCGAGTCGTTGGCGCAGTTCGCGACCGCACCACCAAGCCCATCGTGGCCATCACCCGTGGAATCGTGTTCGGTGCATTGGTCGCTGTGGTGTCTGTTGCGCTCATCGCCATGGCACTAATTGCCATCATGCGCGCCTCACAAGAGCTGCTCGAATTGGCACTTCCTGAACGTCGCGCCGTGTGGGCGTCGTACTTCGTGGTGGGCTCAGCGTTTATTCTCATAGGGGCGTTGCTCATGCGCGCCCGCCACTCCGACCCGAAAGACCCCTCATGACCATTCATCCCCATCGTCAAGTCATCATCATCGGCTCTGGGCCGGCTGGTCTCACGGCGGCGGTCTATGTCGCACGCGCCTCATTGACACCGTTGGTCATCGAGGGCGAGCCATCGTCAAGCTCTGATCAGCCAGGTGGCCAACTCATGCTCACCACCGAAGTGGAGAATTTTCCAGGATTTCCCGAAGGTGTGCAAGGCCCTGAATTGATGCAGCGCATGCGCGACCAAGCAGCACGTTTCGGTGCCGAGTTTTTGACCGAAAAGGCAACAAAAATCGACTTTTCTGCCCGCCCACATCGAGTTTGGGTGCGTGATGATGAATACAGCGCCGACGTTGTCATCGTCAGCACTGGTGCACGATCCTTGATGCTGGGATTGCCCAACGAAACTTCGCTGATCGGCCACGGCGTGTCAACATGTGCCACCTGTGATGGTTTCTTTTTTCGCGGCCAAGAAATCGTGGTCGTGGGCGGCGGCGACTCGGCAATCGAAGAGGCCACGTTCCTCACCAAATTTGCCTCAAAGGTCACGATTATTCATCGTCGCGACAAGTTTCGCGCCTCAAAAATTATGCAGGAGCGCGCGCTTGCCAACCCGAAAATCGTCGTGCGTTGGAACGCCCAAGTCACCGGCTTAATCGGCGAATCCAAACTCAGTGCGATTGAAGTAACCGATACGGTCAGCGGTGCCACTGAAACACTGCAAGTGGGTGGGCTATTCGTGGCCATCGGGCACCGACCCAATACCGATTTGTTTGCCGACGTACTGACCCGCGACGAAACGGGATACCTCGTCACCGAGCCTGGTTCCACGCGCACCAACATCCCAGGTGTATTTGCCTGTGGTGACGTGCAAGACCACACTTACCGCCAGGCGATTACCGCGGCAGGTTCTGGCTGCATGGCGGCCATTGACGCTGAACGTTGGCTTGAGCGCCAGCACGCCACACCCGCCAAGTAGCGTTCTCGCCATGGCCGAAAACGTTGTCACTCTCACCACCGCAAACTTCGACGAGACCATTCGTTCTGCTGACACTCCAGTGTTGGTCGACTTCTGGGCCGAGTGGTGTGGGCCCTGCAAACAGATTGATCCAATCATTCGCGAAATCGCTACCGAAAAAGCTGGCGTGCTCACGGTTGCCAAACTCAATGTCGATGACCACGGCGATATTGCGATGCGCTTCAACGTCATGAGCATTCCGACGATGATCGTGTTCAAAAACGGCGAAGCCGTCGGAAGATTCGTCGGCGCTCGTGGCAAAACAGCGCTCGTGAGTGATCTCGCGCAATACCTCGCATAATCCCGTAGCAGCAGTCAATTTCCCCAACCCCGCGCTGTTATCCACAGCTTTTGCCCGTTATCCCAAGCCACATCCCCAGCGATATCCACAGGTTGGGGAAACCGTCTGGTTCACCTTGAGCCTCAACACCTAGTGCAGGGTTACCCAACTAGGTGTTGGTTACGCCCCCAGGATGGTACGGGCGATGCGCTCTAAATCTGCCACGTCTGCAAACTCGACACTGAGTTTGCCGCGTGTGGCTCGGGTCGGCTCGCTGACTTCGACGCGAGTCGAAAGATGTTCGGCAATGATGTGCGCCACTTCTGCCAACGCCGGATCACTCGCTGCGCGAACCGATGTAGCACCGCCCTTCTTGCGCCGAGATGTACCAGAACTGGTAATTGCTTGTTCGGTGGCACGCACCGACAAACCATCGCGCACGACCTGGGCAGCTAGTCGTTCTTGTTGGGTGCGGTCGGCAACACTCAACAACACCTTGGCGTGACCAGCCGACAATCGACGGTCGGCAATCAATTGCTGCACCGATGCCGGAAGTGCCAGCAATCGAATGGAGTTACTAATGGTCGCCCGATTTTTGCCCAGCCGTGTGGCAAGTTGGTCGTGGGTCAAACGAGAATCTTCTAACAGTTGCTGATATGCAGCGGCTTCTTCAAGCGGCCCAAGATCTTCACGATGAATGTTTTCGATCAATGCCTGTTCGGCTGAGCCGGCGTCGGTGGTATCGCGAGCAATAATCGGAACTTCGGTGAGCCCGGCTCGTTGGGCGGCCTTTAGGCGTCGCTCTCCAGCGATGAGTTGATACACCCCGGGGCGCAACGTGCGCACCAAGAGCGGCTGCAACACGCCAACAGCGCGAATTGAGGCTGCTAATTCGCTGAGTGAGTCATCGTCAAAGTGCATGCGTGGTTGATGCGGATTGAGTTCAATCGCACTGATCGCCACCTCGGTGAGTCCGCCTGTGACGGGCGGCACACCCCCACCCCCGGGAATGAGCGCATTGAGACCCTTGCCTGATTTAAGCCCGGCCATGGACTACCTCCTGTGCTGCTGCGATGTAGGCCTTGGCCCCTGCCCCACCGGGTTCGAGCACCACTGCTGGCTGGCCGTGGCTGGGGGATTCAGCGATTTTGACGTTGCGCGGTATGACACTGCGCAACACTTTGTCGCCAAAGTGTTCACGAACTTCGCTCACCACATCAGCAGAAAGTTTGGTGCGGCTGTCGTACATCTGGCACAAAATCGTGCTGACATGCAGCTTTGGGTTGAGGTTATTGTTGACGAGTTCAATGTTGCGTAGCAACTGGGCGAGACCTTCGAGGGCGTAATACTCACACTGCACAGGCACCAACACTTCTTGCGCGGCACTCAGCGCATTCACCGTGAGCAACCCCAATGATGGCGGGCAGTCGATAAACACGTACTCATAGTCGGCCGCCACACGGTCAACGGCCTTGCGCAGGCGGGTTTCGCGGCCCATCACGGGCACCAGTTCAATCTCGGCCCCGGCCAAATCCAAATTGGCAGGCACCACAAACAAGCCTTTCACCACGCTGGACTGCACCACGTCTTCGATGGGCACCTCTTGCAATAACACGTCATAGACGCTGCGTTCAAGCTCACGAATATTGATGCCCAAGCCTGTAGAGGCATTACCTTGCGGATCAAGGTCAATCACCAGCACGCGATGGCCGAGCAGAGCAATGCTGGCCGACAGGTTGACCACGGCAGTGGTTTTGCCGACACCACCTTTTTGATTGGCAACGGCGATAACTCGCGGGGCGGGGGAGGTCACGCTTCTACCGTACCCGATGGGTGGCGCCTCAATGTTCCACGTGGAACCGAACTACCTGGCCGTGCCGTTCGGGCATCCCCACCCCCAGCGACTGCACCCACTCGAGGTCCCAGCGGGAACCGTGTTCGGGGGGTGGTTCGCTGATAATCACCCATCCACCGTTGCGGGCTAAGCGGACGGCAATCGGCAGGGTGATCGCCGGGTCAGCAA
>JANQZQ010000123.1 GCA_030728545.1 Ilumatobacteraceae bacterium | reverse complement strand
TTTTTCATTCTGCGTGACTTGCGCAATGACACTTCGGTGGCATCCCCTGAGTCTGGCCAAATTAGTGAGTCGGCCACACAAGAGACCACCGTCGAGACCATCGCGGTTGACACCACGGCAGCGCCAGTGGTGCTCACAGCATTCAAAGTGCAGGTTGCCAACGCATCTGGGGTCAGCGGGAGCGCTGGTTTGCTGACCACCGAGATGCAGGGTCGTGGCTACATCGTGCAGCCAGCCATCAACAAGAGTGAAATCACTCCGAAGCAAACCGTGACCGTCGTGTATTACTTATTGGGTAGCGAGGCTCCGGCTGCTCAGGTAGCGCGTGAACTTGGTGGTGTAGCCACTTCACCAATGCCGACACCGATACCCACTGAAACCGGCAGTTTGGGCGAAGCGAGTGTTTTGGTTCTGCTGGGCACCGACGTGGCAGGTAAGCCATTGTCGATCCTTGCCGGTGGCACTGTTGCACCGCCAGCGATTATCACCACCACGACAGCGGGCTGATCACACCAGCCTGATCAGGCTTCTCGCGCCGCCAGCCATTGGGCAGCAGCCTGCTCGACGCATCGTGTGGTCGCAGTAAAACCGTCGTCACCAAAGGTTTCGCGCAAACTTGTGGCGCTAACACTGAGTCGTTTCAGGTGGGTCTGGGCCGAGGCGTGCACGTCGCCGCAAATGGCGTGCACCGTTTTGCGTTGTTGTTTGCCGAGCGCCGCAATGCTCCCCACCACTTTTCCGTCAAAGCTGGTGCCGTCAAGCCGGCCTTCCCCGGTGATGATCACGTCGCAACTTTCAATGGCCTCATCAAGACCCACTTCTTCGGCGACGATGTCGAAGCCCGGCAGCAGCGTGGCCCCGAGCGCGAACAGACCACCAGCCAA
The DNA here is from genome assembly GCA_030728545.1 of Ilumatobacteraceae bacterium. GTDB lineage: Bacteria > Actinomycetota > Acidimicrobiia > Acidimicrobiales > Ilumatobacteraceae > F1-60-MAGs027. The sequence continues at coordinate 1,508 of JANQZQ010000123.1, read as the reverse complement.
ACCACCAGCAGCACCGCCACCAGCGACACGCGTGACGTCGACATTGAATCGTTGTCGGTAGAGGTCGGCAGTGCCAGCAAGGCGCGTAGTTAAAAACTTAATCTGGGTCGCCGTTGCACCTTTTTGAGCTGCAAAGATCTCTGCTGCATCAAGAAAGTTGGTGGTCACGTCACAAGCCACCAAAAATTCGACACGTTTGAGTCGAGCCGGCACGGTGATGGCCTGCACTGCCCCAAGCCCACCATCGGTGGTGGCTGAACCGCCGAGGCACACGATGATGCGGTCTGCACCAAGATTAAGCGCAGCATCAATGAGTTGCCCTGTGCCGATGGTTGACGCGGCAATCACATCGTTGTGTTCGGCGCCACCGATGAGTTGCAACCCCGAAGCAAGCGCCATTTCAATCACCGCAGTACCACGATGAAATCGCCACGCTGCCTCCACTGGTGCACCAAGTGGGCCTTGCACCTGCAAAGTTCGGTTTGCGCCGCCCAGGGCGGCAAGGGTGCCTTCACCGCCGTCGGCCATCGGCAATTCAATGCATTCATGCCCGGTGGTCCAACAGGCATCGGCAATGGCGCGGGCCACTTCGTGGGCAGTGGCGGTGCCCCGAAACTTGTCGACTGCCGCCAATACTCGCATGGCTTCTAGTGTGTCGGACTATGAGCAATCCACTTGACCTTGACGCAACTGCCCAAGCCGAACTAGTTCGTGCCGGAAAAATCTCGGCCACTGAGCTCGTCAACCTGGCGATTGCTGCAGTAGAGCGTGTGAACCCGCAATTGAATGCGGTGATTCACCCTCGTTTCGAACGTGCGCGCGACGAAGCCAAGGCCGCAGGTGGCGGCGCCTTCGCCGGCGTGCCGATGGTGATGAAGGACCTAGACAACCAAATGAAAGACGAGCCCTACCACTGCGGAACTCGTTTTCTGAAAAATCGCAACAATATGGGTACGCATGACTCGTATATTTACGAGCGATTGCGTCGTGCTGGCTTCATAACTATTGGTCGCACGAATACCCCAGAATTCGGCAGTACGTTCACCACCGAGCCGCTGGCCTATGGCCCCACGCGTAATCCGTGGAACACCGAGCACTCAACAGGTGGAAGCAGTGGTGGTTCGGCGGCGGCGGTGAGTGCACATCTGGTGGCGGTCGGGCATGCCACCGATGGTGGTGGATCAATTCGTGTTCCCGCAAGCGAATGTGGGTTGGTGGGGTTGAAGCCAAGCAAAGGTCGGGTGAGTCTTGGCCCCACCCTCGGAGAGTGGTGGATTGGTGCAGTAGTAGCCGGTTGTGTCACTCGGTCGGTACGCGACACTGCAGCCGTGATGGATGCGATATCGGGATACGAAGCAGGTGACCCGAATACTCCGCCGCTGCCGTTGCAACCGTATGCAAGTGAGGTTGGAGCAAAAGTGGGCAAGCTGCGCGTGGGTCTGTTGTCTGGCCCGGTGTTGCCTGGTGGGCTTGACCATCCTGACGCGCGCGAGTCGGTAGTGGCAACC
>JANQZQ010000122.1:3231-13049 GCA_030728545.1 Ilumatobacteraceae bacterium | reverse complement strand
TGGAGCGGGTGACGGGAATCGAACCCGCATAGCCAGCTTGGAAGGCTGGAACTCTAGCCATTGAGCTACACCCGCAAAAGTGTCGCTTCAATCGTACTTAGAGCTGCAGGCTCTTGATTTCCAAGAACTCTTCGAAGCCGTAGTCGCCGTATTCGCGACCATTGCCCGATTGCTTGTAGCCACCGAATGGGGCATTGGGGTTGAAGGCTCCGCCGTTGACTTCCACTTGACCAGTACGCATGCGCTTGGCAACCGCGATGGCTTTGTCTTTGTCGGCAAGCCACACGCCACCGGCCAAGCCGAAGTCGGTGGCATTGGCGATGCGAACTGCATCGTCAATGTCGTTGTAGGCGAGAATGCTCAGCACTGGGCCGAAGATTTCTTCTTTGGCGATAGTCATGTCGGTGGTTACTTGCGAAAACACCGTCGGCAAAACGTAGTAACCCTTTGCCACGCCTTCTGGCACACCCACACCACCGACGAGCAACTTGGCGCCCTCGTCGATGCCTTTTTGAATATAACTATTGACGCGATCGCGTTGCGCGGCAGATGCAAGTGGTCCGAGGTTCATACCTTCGGTGAACGGGTCGCATGGCGTCATTGCGCTGGCTGCTGCTGCTGCATGCTCTTCGGCTTCGGCCAAGCGCGACTTGGGCACCAACATGCGAGTGAGGGCCGAGCAGGTTTGACCGCTGTTCAAGAACGCCTTACCGACGCCTGACTTCACGGCCTTGCCGAAGGTCTCTGCATCGAGGTCTTCGCCGATGATGTTGGCCGACTTTCCACCCAACTCGAGCGCCACTCGCTTGATGCTCTCGGCACCAACTTGCATGACGCGCTTGCCGGCGCGGGTGCTGCCGGTGAATGACACCATGTCCACCAGCGGGTGTCCGGCAATCGCTTCACCCACTACGGGGCCGGTGCCGGTAACCATGTTGAACACGCCTGCTGGCAAACCGACTTCGTCGATGATTTCCGCAAGCATGAAGGCGTCAAGTGGTGCCACTTCGCTGGGCTTCAATACCACAGTGCAGCCTGCAGCCATCGCAAAGGCGACCTTGGCGGCAATCTGATGCAGCGGATAATTCCACGGTGTGATGCAACCGACCACGCCGATAGGTTCGCGCACCACGAGTGAACTGCCAACTTCTTTGCTGTAAGCAAACTTTTCGGCGATTACTGCGGCTTGTTTGAACGAGTTGATCGGCAAGCCAACTTGCACGAGTTGGCTCAACATCTTCGACATGCCGGTCTCGCGCGAAATTGCGGTGGCGATTTCGTCCATGCGGCCTGCGAGGCCGTCGCCGATACGGCTCATGTACTTGGCGCGCTCTTGCACGTCGAGTGCTGCCCACGCGTCGAACGCAGCGTGCGCAGCCTTGGCAGCGGCATCAACATCTGCTGCGGTGCCGGCCGGAATCGTGGCCATCACAGATTCATCTGTTGAGTCGAATACCTGGATGGTGTCTTTGCTTGAAGCTGCTACCCATTTGCCGTTGATATAGAACTTTTGGTAATTGGTCATACCGTCATACTGCCAGCATTCGTTGGGGGTATCGTTATCCAGAGTTCTCACGTCGCAATTTGGAGCCCCCCAATGCAACTTCATCACAAACGGCTGATTGGCGCATGCCTCGTAGCTTGCGTGGCCTTGCTGGCTGGCTGTGCCAGTGATATTGCGACTGATGGCGGCGCAGATAGCGAAAACATTGGTCAAAACTGCGTAGTGGGCGCCCCGGTCGAAGATCGGGCACCACGCATCGTGACCACCGTTGCCCCGATCACCAGCCTTGTTGCTCAAGTGGCGGGTGACGTCGGGGCCGACATCGTGGGGCTTGTTCCTGAAGGCACGAACTCCCACACCTTCGAGCCACCCCCCAGTGCCGCGGAGGTGCTCGAGCAGGCCGATGTGGTGTTTATGAATGGTCTGGTGCTCGAAGAGCCCACAAAGGATTTGGCACAAAGCAATGTCAGCGGTGCGACCGTGCTGTGTGAACTCGGCACGTTCGTGTTGCCCGAAAGTGAATGGCTCTACGACTTTTCATTCCCCAAAGAAGGCGGCAAGCCCAACCCGCATTTGTGGACGAACCCGCCGATGGCCAAGCAGTATGCCGAAGTAGCGCTGCAGGTGTTGTCGCAACTCGACCCGACAAACGCTGCGCAGTATCAAAGCAACTTTGACGTGCTCGCAGAACAGATCGACAAGTTAGACGCTGCGATGGCCGAGGCCACCTTGACGATTCCGGCCGATGCACGGTTGCTGCTCACGTACCACGACGCGTATGCGTACTTCGCCAAGCACTACGGGTGGACGGTAGTCGGCGCAATTCAGCCGTCGTCGTTCGACGAACCAACACCCAAAGACGTAGCCGACCTCATCACGCAGGTTCGCGAACAACAAGTGCGAGCAATTTTTGGCAGCGAGGTGTTCCCATCGTCGATCCTCGAACAGATTGGTGCCGAGACGGGCACTCGCTATATCGACGTGCTGCGCGACGATGACCTGCCTGGTGTGTCGGGTGACGATGCACACTCGTGGCAAGGGCTCATGCAGTTCAACTTCATCACCATGATCGAAGCACTCGGCGGCGACGCAAGTGCATTGCGCGCCTTGAATATGAATCTGCTCGTTGCCGATTCTGCGCGGTATACACAATGATGCTCGTTGGGGGTAACCATCAATAGCGAACCGCTGATTCGTTGCGACGCTCTTGGTGTTGCGTATGGTGCTGGTTTCGTGCTGGAAAATGTCACGCTGCATATTCGTCGCGGTGAGTTTGTTGGCATCGTCGGGCCATCGGGCTCGGGCAAAACTTCGTTGCTGCGGGCAATTACCGGTTCGCTAGCCGCCGCGCGAGGCTCGGTCGAGGTAACACGCGGCACTCGCATCGGCTATGTGCCGCAGGTGGAATCGGTCGACTGGAACTTTCCGATCACAGTCGGCGAAGTATTAGCCATGACTCGCACCCGCCGGCACTGGCCGCGCACAACGCGCAGCGAACGTGCCGAGATGAAAGAAGTGCTCGAGGGGTTGGGGTTGCATGGTTTGGAAGGCCGCCACATTCGCGAACTCAGCGGCGGTCAACAACAGCGCGTGTTCGTGGCCCGGGCGATGTTTGGCAAGCCCGATATTTTGATTTTGGACGAACCCACCAGCGGCGTCGATGTGCGCACGCGGCATGAGATTTTGCATTTGCTGCGCGATCTGCACAGCAAGGGGAGCACGATTCTGCTCACCACCCACGACCTCAACGGCTTGGCGTCGCACTTGCCACGGCTGGTGTGCCTCAATCGCGAAGTCATCGCCGACGGCCCACCCCGCGAGACGCTGATTCCCGAAGTATTGGAGCGCACGTATGGCGCACCGTTGCACGTGTTGGAGCACGGCGGTATGCCGATTGTGCTTGATCACGACTACACCTCATCCGAAGTACTGCGTGACACCGAGCGTCAAATGCGATCAGAGCGAGAGAGCCGTCAATGACTATCGCTCTGGACTTGTTGGCGCCATACGACTTTGCCTTTTTTCAGCGTGGCATGGTGGCAGCCACGCTGGCTGGTGCGTTGTGCGGTGTGCTGGGGGTGTTCGTGGTCTTGCGCGGCATGTCATATATCGGCCACGGCTTGTCACATGCGGTGTTTGGTGGAGCGGCTGCATCAGCGGTGATGTCGATCAATTTCTTTGTGGGTGCTGGCATCTGGGGCATCATCTCGGGCGTGCTCATCGGTCGCATCGCGCGCCGCAAGATCATCGGGGCTGATGCAGCGATTGGCATCGTTACCACAGCGAGTTTTGCCGGCGGTATCGCACTACTCAATCGCTATGGGCAAGCCCGCAAAAGCATCGAAGCAGTGTTGTTCGGCAGTGTGCTCGGTGTGTCGTGGGTGGATATCGCAGCAATATTGGCGGTGTCACTAGCGGTTGGTGCCATCGTGCTGTTCGCATATCGAGCGTTTCTTTTTGCCACCTTCGATCCGCAGGTGGCAACCGTGTCGGGTGAACGTGTCGCAGCCATCGAAGTTATGTTGATGGTCATGTTGTCGGTCACCATTTTGGTGACCATGCGAGTAATCGGAACCCTGCTGATTTCGGCTCTGCTCGTGATTCCGGCGGCAACGGCCCGGATGATCACCAACTCGTTTTCGCGCATGTTGATGCTGTCACCGCTGATTGGTGCTCTGTGTTGTTTGGCAGGGATGAATCTGTCGTACCATCTCGACACCAGTGCCGGCGCCACCATCATCTTGGTAGCGGCTGCGGTGTTTACTGCCACGTATCTGTTGGCGGGTCGCCGGGCGCGACTGCGGGTTGCTTCGTTGAACCACCTCTAAGGGCGCAGCACCCACTCGACACCGTCTTTGGTGTCGCGCACTTCAACACCCGCAGCCAAAAGTTGGTCGCGCACCAAGTCGGAGAGATCGAATCGTTTTTCTCCACGTACCGATGCCCGCACGGCTAGTAAACCGTTGACGAACGGCGCCACCACCGAGCGTGGGTCGCGCAGGCCGTTGATGGCAATCTCGCCCAGTTTTGAAATCATCGCGCGCAAGGTGGACACCGCGTGATCTTGATCGGGGCCCTGCAAGGTGTCGACAGACCACGCTCGAATCTCTGACTCAAGCGCCAACACCGCCCCCACAGCGGCATCGGCATTGTGCTGGGCGATAGCCGAGTCGAACGCGCTGCGGTGGGCAGCGACTGCTGCTGCCAGCGACGTGGGCGGGGATTGTGTTGTTGGGGACGGTGTTGCTTTGGCGCGTGCTGCTGGGTCTTCACTAGCCGCAGTCGACACCGATGTGGCTGGTGCAGAGCTTGATGCCCAGTTGAGTGACCGTAAGTCGGCCAGGGGAATGCTTGCCCCTGATGCGTAAATTTTTTGGGCGTCACCTTTGCGCAGGGTGACGGTGGCATTGCCGACCACATCAGCCACGTCGCGTTCTAAGTCGATGACCAGCCCAGTGTGCTCGTCAACACCGATGATGAACTCGTCGGCATGCAACTGTGTTTCAAGCATGCGTAAGCGCGATTCGCCGAGGTAACAAAAGCGTGTGTCGTGGTTGCCGCCTTCGGCATTGTCAAAGTGCGGAATCACCGTTGCCGTAACGCCAATGTCACGCAAGACGTTGAGGCCGTCGAGCCAAAAAGGGTCGAGGCCCGCTTTGTAGATCTCATACACCGGCACGGTGTGGCAGCCCAGGGTCAGTGCCGCTGCTGAGGCAAAGGTGACGATGCCACCGTTTTGCAATTTGTTGGCCACCAGCGAGCGCAGCGGAGTGTTCGTCCATTGGCGCAAGGCGTAGGTCGGCGAGCCAGGGCCAGCAAACACATAGTGGGCATCGTCGACGAGGCGCAAACCTTTTTCGATCGCCACGGCATCAGGTGCAATCGCGTCAGGCGCCATGCCGTCAGTTGCTTGCAAGCGGGTGAGCCCCGCCACCTGCAGTTGCACGTTCACGCTCGTGGCGAAATATTCCACGGCGCGCTGGGCGAGTTCGGCGGCGTTTGATTGAAATCCGTACGGCGTGTCGAGCACCACTGCCCGCACGGGTGTTGGCAACAACGAAGTGAGGCGACGGTGGGTTGACACCATTGTTGGGGCCGTTTCGCCCGAGCCCATGATGGCCAAAATGCGGGGGAGTGTCATGTCAAAAACCCACTGACGATGTGTTGGTGTAACACTGCTGCCCACTCATCGGGGTGCTGGGCATGCAAGTCGTGGTGCGCCGGCGAAAACCACTGCACTTTCACTCGTTCATTCTGCTTGGTGATTGCGTCATACTCACGACGCTTCTCACTTGACCAAGCATCACCAGAGTCGGCAGGGGTAAAGAGCACCGGCACAGTGAGTGACGCCACGATGTCGTGTGGGCGGTGCTCCCACAAACCGCGCAGCACCTTGATGTGGCGATCAAAGGTCAACCATGGGCTGATGGTGCCGTCGTCGTGATGTTGCATGTTGGCCAGCGCACCAGTGATTGCAGCCTCGGGCCAACCCGCGTATACGCGGCGCATCATCTTCGCAAAGCCATCGGCGCGGCTTCCGGCCAGGCGGGGTGGTTGCAGCGCTTCGACGCAGTCATCCCACGAAGCAAAACGATCACATAGTTGGATGAGCCCGCCGTCCACTGCGCACACCCCGCGCGTTGCTGTGGGGTGGCGGTGGGCGAGTTCGACCACCACATTGCCGCCCCACGATTGCCCAGCGACAATTGGTCGCTGCAAACCAAGTTGCTTGATGAGTGTTGCTAGGTCATCGACCACTGTTGCCATGTCGTAGCCATCGTCGGGTTTGTCGCTCAGGCCATGCCCGCGTTGATCAAGCGACACCACGTGATATCCGAGGTCGGCAAGTGCGGAGGCGGCTCCGTCCCACAAACGAGAATTCGAAGCCAGGCCGTGCACCAACACGATGGAGGGCTGGGCATTGGTGCTGCCCAGTTCGCACACGGCGAGACGAATGTCGCCAACCTGCACAAGCCGATGAGTCATGATGATGTCTCAGTCACCATACCCGTGGCAATAGCGTGGGCTTGTGGCCAGTGACATCCTTGACGTTGACCTGCTTGCTTTCGAAAAGGGCAACGCCCAACAACAAAAAGCAGTCGTCGATGGTGTGATGCGCAGCCTGGCAACTGGCTTCGTTTATACGAGCCACGATTTATCAGAAGATCTTCTCGACACCACCTATGCGATGTTGTTCGAGTTCTTCAACAAGCCGCAAGCCGAAAAGCGGGGCTACATCGCTGCTGGTGCCAACGGGCAAACCGGATACACCGACGTGTTGGTCGAAACTGCCGAGGTGAGCGATAAGCCCGACTGGAAAGAAATGTTGAACTGGGGCAAGCAAGTTGAGCCGGGTCACCCCATGCGCCGCAAATTTCCACAGGCGTACCCCGATCAAGTACTGCCCGAGGCGTCGGTGCCGGGCATCAGCAAAGTGTTGTATGCGTTCCACGACGCGATGATTGATTTGCAAACACGTTTCTTGCGCATCATTGCCGTGGGCCTCGGTTGCAAGGACACTTTCTTTGACCAAATGGTCGACAACGGCTGTGCGTTGAACCGCGCCATTCGGTACCCAAGCATGAAGAACGTTCCGGGTGACGGCCATGTGTGGGCTGCCGAACACGGCGACATCAACCTGATTACTGCGTTGCCACGGGCAACTGCGAAAGGTTTGCAAGTAAAGCACGACGGTAAATGGATCGATGCTGTGCCGCCAGCCGGACATGTCATTTTGAATACGGGCATCATGCTCGAGCGATTGTCTAACGGTGTGATTCCGATCGGTTGGCACCGAGTGGTGGCCGACCCGAACTTTGATGGCGAGCGATACAGCATCGTGCAGTTTTGTCACCCGCGACCAAGCACCTTGTTGGCGCCGTTGCCAACGTGCGTTACCAAAGACAACCCGTTGCGTTACCCCACGGTGACGGCTGGTGATGCGCTTGATGAAGTGATTTATCGCATCAATCTGGTCGAGGGCGCACGTCGAGTTACTAGCTAGAGAGGCACGATCTTTTTCATGAACATCGGCGTGCTCACCGGCGGTGGGGATTGCCCTGGTCTTAATGCGGTGATTCGCGCCATCGTGCGCAAAGCACAAAGCGTTGGCGGCCATCGTGTGCTTGGCTTTTATGACTCGTGGGATGGTGTGCTCGAGAAGCGCTACGAAGAACTCGATATCAGCAAAGTGCGCGGCATCTTGCCCAAAGGCGGCACAATTCTGGGCACGCGGCGCGGCAGCCCGTTTGATTACCCCGATGGTGTGCAGCGCACCAAGCAAGTGTTTGCCGATCTCGGCCTAGATGCGTTGGTGGTGATCGGTGGCAACGGCTCGTTGACCGTCGCTTCGATGTTGGCTGACGACCATGGCTTGCCAATTGTTGGCGTGCCCAAAACAATTGACAACGACGTGGTTGGTACCGATGCAACGTTCGGGTTTCAAACTGCGGTGCAGATAGCCACCGATGCAATCGACCGTCTGCACACCACCGCAGAAAGTCACGACCGTGTAATGGTGATCGAAGTAATGGGTCGCGATGCGGGATGGATTGCTTTGCATGCGGGTTTGGCTGGTGGGGCTACCGCCATATTGGTGCCCGAGGTGCCATTTGATATTCGTGAAGTTGCAGCCATTGTCGCTCAACGCCACGACCGTGGTCGCTATGCATCGCTCGTGGTGGTGGCCGAAGGCGCCAAACCCAAACCCGGCACGCTCGAGGTGCCAGAACCACAACTCGATAAATATGGTCGTGAGATGCACGGCAGCATTAGTCAAGTAATCGCCCCCGAGTTGTCGCGACTCACCGGGTTTGAGTCGCGCGTCGTGCAACTTGGGCACGTGCAGCGTGGGGGCACACCGACGGCCTATGACCGAGTGTTGTCGTCGCGGTTTGGCTTGGCCGCAGTTGATGCCGTGTACGCCAAGGCATTCGGTGACATGGTGGTGTTGAACTGCGGGCGCATCGAGCGAGTGTCGATGCAGGCGACGCGCGGTCAGACGCGCACTATTGACCTCGACTTGTTTAACGACGTCGCTGCAACGTTCTTTGGCTGACCCAGCCGGGGTGGTGGCGTTTTAGTTTGGTGGCCCGAACTGTGTTTTTAGTTTGGCGGGCCAAACTGTCGATCGCCGGCGTCGCCGAGGCCTGGCACGATGAAGGCGCGCTCGTTCAAGTGGCTGTCAATCGATGCGGTGATGATGTGCAGGTTCATCCCGGTTGATTCGAGAAACTTGATTCCCTCTGGGGCTGCGAGCACGCACGCCACAAAAATCGTGGTGCTCGCCCCGCGATCTACCAAAATTTTGCAACCGTGGGCGAGCGAGCCACCGGTGGCCAGCATGGGGTCGAGCACCACGCAAGTGCGGCCACTCAAATTGGTGGGCAACTTCGCAACGTATTCGCTCGGTTCGTGGGTTTCTTCGTCGCGCTGCACACCCACCACCGCAATGTCGGCGTCGGGCAGTAGCTCCATTGCTGCCGGCAACATGCCCAGACCAGCACGCAAAATGGGCACCAGCACCGGGCGACTCGCAAGTTGCACACCATCGGTGGTGGCCAGTGGCGTGGTTACCTTGCGAGGCGTAGTCGGAATCCGCCTCGTCGCCTCGGCTACCACCACGAGTGACAGCCTGCGCATCTCGGCACGAAAGATTTGGTTAGTGGTGTTTTGGTCGCGCAGGTTGGTGAGCGCCTCTTGGGCAACTGGATGATCAACGACGGTTACTTGAACAGGCATGGCTACATACTTGCGCAGTCATGTGTGGGGATGCGAACTAGCGTTTTGCTGGTGCGAATCACTACTGCACAGAGTCGCGTCGAGTGTGAGCAAGCCGGGGGGTTGTTCGACCAGGTCTGGGCGATGCAGGGCATGGTGCCCAACGAGGTCATCATCGCCACGGTGCACGCCGGTGGCTATGCCTCACTGGCGTGGGTCGACGATCAGCTGGTCGGGGCGAGTTGGGGGTTTCTCGGTACGCACAACAACGAGCCGACCTTGCACTCGCACGTGACGGGTGTGTTGCCTGCGCACAACTCAAGCGGGGTTGGCGAAGCCCTCAAGCGCCACCAATGGAATTGGGCCAACGAGCGGGGGATTGCTGCCATCACCTGGACTTTCGACCCGCTAGTACGCCGCAACGCGTATTTCAATTTGGCAAAACTCGGTGCGACGGTAACCAATTATCACGAAGATTTTTATGGCGCCATCAACGATGGGCTCAACCAAGGCGAACACACCGACAGATTGTTGGTGCATTGGGCAGTTGCGGGCTGCAACGGGGTGGCGCCAGTAGCCCAGCATGTTGCTGCGG
>JANQZQ010000122.1:0-3131 GCA_030728545.1 Ilumatobacteraceae bacterium | reverse complement strand
TGGGCAGTTGCGGGCTGCAACGGGGTGGCGCCAGTAGCCCAGCATGTTGCTGCGGCAGAATGGAGCATCTCCACACCACAAGACATCGAAGCTCTGCGTCGCCACGACCGGGCTGCAGCAGCCCAATGGCGCGCAGCCCAGCGGGTTGAGTTGCGCAAAGCATTCGCTGGTGGATGGAAGGTGGCCGGCGTCATGAGCGACGGCAGCTATGCAGTGGCACGAGCATGACCCGGGCGAGCCGCGCATGATTGCCGAAATTCGTTTGCGGCGCGCGCACATCGACCTGGTGTCGCCGTTTCGTACCAGCTTTGGGGTCGAGACCGCCCGCGACTTGCTCTATATAGAGGTGTCGGGTGACGGCGTCACCGGCTGGGGCGAATGTGTGGCCATGAGCGAACCGATGTACTCAAGTGAGTTTGTCGACGGATGCGAAGAAGTATTGCGGCGGTTCATGTTGCCGTTGGTGCAGAACAACACCACCGCTGAGTCGTTTACCGAGTCGGTGCGTGGCATTCGTGGGCACTTCATGGCCAAGGCCGTGCTCGAAACCGCATTGCTCGATTTTCAGCTGCGTCGCGTCGGCGTAAGCCTCGGCACTTTTTTGGGCGCCACCCAAACTCGGGTGCAATCTGGTGTGTCGGTGGGCATTCAACCAAGCATCGACAAGTTGTTGCAAGTGGTGCAGGGTTATCTCGACGATGGCTACCTACGCATCAAGTTGAAGATCGAGCCAGGTTTCGACATCGCACCAGTGCGTGCCGTGCGCTCAACATTTGGCGACGCTTTATTGCTGCAGGTGGATGCCAACTCGGCGTATCAACTAAGCGACGCCGAACATCTGGCACAACTCGACGAGTTCAATCTGCTGCTTATCGAGCAACCGTTACCCGAAGAGCAAGTGGCTTCGCACGCCCAATTGGCCAAGGTGGTGCACACACCTATTTGCCTGGATGAATCGATTCTTTCTGCAGAAGTTGCTCGTGAAGCGCTCGATATCGGCGCCTGCAGCATCATCAACATCAAGCCCGGCCGAGTGGGTGGCTATCTCGAGGCAAAAAAGATTCACGACTTGTGTTTTGAGCGTGGCGTGGCGGTGTGGTGCGGGGGAATGCTGGAAACTGGCATTGGCCGTGCCGCCAACTTGGCCTTGGCGGCGTTGCCGGGCTTCACTTTGCCTGGCGACACGTCTGCGTCAGCCAGATACTTTGCCCGCGATGTGACCACGCCGTTCGTATTGCGTGATGGGCACTTGGATGTGCCCACGGGCCCCGGCATTGGCGTCGACCCCGATCTTGACTTTCTCGACTCCATCACCGACCGCGTTGAGCGCGTCGACAATTTTTCTGCTGCGCACTAAGCCGTAAGGCGAAACAAGATTGCGGTCTCGTCGAGGTGGTCGTTGCGCCCACGAACTTTGGCCCACAACGTAGTGATGTTCCAGTAGATGCTGAACATCGCATAGACCGGCCCATATTTTTTGGCGATGGCCTTGCGCACGGCCAGGGCCTCGGCGCCGGTCACCAGCCGTGCCGTGCCAGCGAGTACGGGGGCGTCGGTGTTTACCGTGCCTTTGAGGTCGCACAATTGCAAAGTGACTGCGGGGTTGTTGCGAATGCGCTTGACTTTGCCCACGTTGGTTTCGGTGATCACTCCGAACTCGTCGCCCATGGCAGCAAACCACACTGCTGTTGCAACTGCGGTACCGTCACGGCGAAACGTGACGAGCGAGACGTACTTTTCTTTGTTGCTGAGCGCCGAAGACATGATGTTGTCGGGATGGCAGGATTTGAACCTGCGACCTCCTGGTCCCAAACCAGGCGCACTAGCCAAGCTGTGCTACATCCCGTGTGCTGTCAGGCTAGTGACTGAACCACCGAGAGCAGTCGCTGCACGTCATCGTGAGTCACGTAGCGCACTACGCCAGCGCGCACCACACCGCCAGACTCTGTCAGCCCCAAGTGTGATACCAGTTCGACTGCGTATGAACTGCCTGACCAAACGGCGATCTTTGCTGCTGCCAAAGCTTCAGCAACTCGGTCTGGCGACACACCATCGACCGTGAACGCCACGGTGGGCGTGCGGGCCTCGAGTGTTGGTGACCCCCACACTCGCACATGGGCCATGGCGAGCAAACCGTTGAGCAGCGGTGCAAACACTTCTTGTTCGTATGCCGCGACACTCGCCATGTCTTCTTCAAGTAAGTATCGGGCTGCGGCTTCGGTGGCGGCGATGTTTTCAAAGTTCGGGGTTCCGGTTTCAAATCGACGCGGGCCAACGTCGTCGGCAGGTCGCACTTTGGCGACGGGCAAAGCGTTGAGCAAATTTGGCTCGATGCACAAAACGCCAGCGTGTGGGCCGTACCACTTATATGGGCTGGTGGCGAGCACATCGCAGCCGATGTCGCGCACGCTTACTGGCATGTGTGGTGCAAGATGCACGGCGTCAACAAAGACGCGAGCGCCAACGCGATGGGCGAGCGCCACCACGGCCTTCACATCTGGCATCGTGCCGATGAGGTTCGAAGCCCCAGTGACTGCCACCCACTTGGTGTTGGGGGTGATGAGCGCTGCGAGCGCATCCATATCCAATCGGCCATCAACAGTGGAAAACGGAGCGAGCACATGCTCGGCTCCCGACTCTTCGCACGCAATGCGCCACGGTGACACGTTGGCGTCGTGATCCAGGCGGGTGCCCACCACTCGATCACCTGGCTGCAAGGTGCGGGCTACGGCTCGGGTGAAAGCAAACGTCAACGTTGTCATGTTGGCGCCGAACACCACACTTTGTGGGTCGGCATCAAGCAGTTGGGCCACTACACCGCGGGCACGCTCGAGCAAGTCGTCGGTGGCATTGGCAGCGGCGAAGGTGCCATGAGTGTTGGCGTTGTTGCCACTCGCTGACCACTCACTGGCAGCACGGATTGCAACGTCCACCATTTGGGTGCCAGCCGGGCCATCAAAACGTGCCCAACCATCACGCACACCTGGAAACCGATGGCGCACGTCGGCGCCGGTCATTTCGCGCGCTTTGCGGCTTTCGCCAGACGCGTCTTGGCGCGGCCAAGTGGGGCCAAGTGACGGTGATCTAAGTCGCTTATCTCGGTGCCGTCCGCAAAGCGCACCCAGTACCGC
>JANQZQ010000121.1 GCA_030728545.1 Ilumatobacteraceae bacterium | reverse complement strand
GTTTGCCAATTGCCCAATGTGGAAAGTAGCGGGTCGCTACCTGTTCGTGCGGTGATTGCGATGTACCAGTACCAAGTGAGATACACACCCGTTGCCAGCACGAGCATGCTGGACACGCGATCGATTGTTTGCATGATGCCACGGCCCCCACGAACAAGCGCCGTTTTGGCAAAAGCAAGTGTGGTGGTGAGGGCCACCACGAACACGCCCATCCCGAGGCCATACAACACCACGCTAAACACGCCAGAAACTACGCCATCACGCGAAAAACTTCCCATAACTGCGGTGGTAAGTAGCCCGATGGTGCAACCAATCGAAGCGATGGCATAAACAACGCCGAAACCAAACATGCCGACAAAACTGTCGCGCCGCGATGCACCACTTAGTGAGGGCGCCCACAGTTTTGGTCGCCAGCCAAACACCATGCGCACCCCCATGATGATGAGTGCGATGCCGATAACCAACGCCGGATACTTGGCATTGGCTTCAATCCAGTTGGTAAAGATCCGGGAGATGATTCCGACCACTACGAACACGACCAGAAACCCGGATGCCACTGAGGTGCCAACCACGATGGAGCGCCGCAGTCGCACACCGACCGTGGCATCATCAGTGACACTCAGGTAGGCGATGAGATATGTGGGAAGCAACACAAACCCGCATGGGTTGACTGCTGCCAGCATGCCAAGCAGCAGCGAGTAGGCGAAACTTCCCTCGATGAAGGCGTTCATGCGGGGAAAATCTCGATTATCGCTTGGTTCAACACTGCTGCGGTGATCTCACCCGTGAGTTGACGTCGCACCACGCCGCCAGCATCAACCAGCAGCGTCACTGGTGCCGTGGCCACTCCCATCGCAGTGGTGAAGTTTCCATCCCGATCAAAGAATGTGTCGAACGTAGCCCCGTATGTTTGCATGAACTTTTCGGCAACGGCACTGCTGTCGTTGAGGTTCACACCAATGAACCGAACCTGGTCAAACTGTTCATCGGCTGCCACCAAAACCGGAAACTCCCGTCGACACGGCTCGCAGGTAGAAAACCAAAAGTTGATGACAAGCGGCTCACCCAGCCACAGCTCGGTGGAGACCAGGTTGTCATTTGCATCTTGCACCATTGCACTGGCGAGCATTGTGCCTTCAGACAACTTGTTCAGGGCGATGCTGCCGACTGTTTGGCTTAATGAGTAGTTGTCAGTTGGGTCTTTGGAAAGTGTCCAACCCCCGATTACGGCAATACCGAGTGCGACAATCAGCGAGATAACCAGCAGCGATGTTCGCTTGCGCACGTCAGCGAGGCTACCGATGGTGGGGTTGTTCGGTAGCGTCGTTTCGTGTCGCATATGCAACAAGTGCCGCCGCCAGCGCCGTATCCGACAGCGGGGCGCACGTATCGCGTGCAAAGGCGAGTACGCCTAGGCGACGTAACACCCAAGGGTCGTCTGCGACTCGATGCCGTGGCCCGATATCTGCAAGACATCGCCACCGACGACTCGATTGATGGCGCTTACGACGACCCGCACGGCTGGGTGGTGCGGCGCACCGAAATGTGGGTTGATCACTTTCCGAAGTATCTCGATGACATCAATATTGAAACGTGGTGTGGTGGAGTTGGTTCGCATTGGGCTGAGCGACGCACACGCATCACAGTGGTGAGTGGTGATGCGGGTTCTGAGTCGACAACAACTGCAGCAATCGAGACTGCAGCGCTGTGGGTCCGCGTCGATCTGACCACCCTGAAGCCCTTGGCTTTGTCCGATGATTTTCGTACTCGCATCGGTGAAGCCGCTGCTGGCCGCAAGATTTCGGCACGACTCCATGTTGGACGCGACTTGGCCGACGCGCCTGCACCAGTCGCCCAGTTCACCCAACCGCTGCGGTTCAGCGACTTTGATGCAGTCGGACACCTCAATAATGCCGTGTACTGGGAATCACTCGAAGAGTATCTCGGCGCCAACCGCGAGCGTCGTGCCCCATTGCATGCCACTGTTGAACATCATCGGTCAGTCGAACCAGGTGCATCGTTGCAGATAGCGGTCCACGAACTGCAATCGCGCACGGTGTTGCGATTGGTGGATGACCAAGAGACTGCAGCCCTCATTCAACTCGTTACCGACTAATTAGGTCGCGCAATGGGCGAGTGGAGCAATGCGCCGACCGTTCTCAGTGCGACCATTTTTGCACTCGGTTGGTGTGCCGGATGGGTCGGGTTCATGCGTGCGAAACGGTTGCCCGCAGTGTCATTGCTGCCGCGCACCGATGGTGTGGCTACGAAACGTTCACCGGTCAGCGTGGTGATTCCGTGTCGCGATGAAGCCAACAACTTGGCTGAATTGCTGCCAAATTTGTGCAGTGTGTTGCAAGCTGACGACCAAGTGATTGTGGTTGACGATGGGTCAAGTGACGACACCA
>JANQZQ010000120.1:10504-13167 GCA_030728545.1 Ilumatobacteraceae bacterium | reverse complement strand
GCCGCCAAGCCACCGTTGTCGTCGTTGCATCCCGATGCACTTGCGGCCTATGTGCACCACGGGTTCACTCAACAACATGACGGTGTGCACATCAAGTGCGACCCTGAATTTGAAGCCCAAACCTACGAGATGGGGGCAGCACACGACACGTGGCTTCACCTTGGCGACTTGCGCACACCCACGTGGGTGATGGCAGGGGCACATGCCGAGTTCTCCCCGGCTGCAATCGCCCCACAAATCGCCGAACGTATTCCGGGCTGCACCTTCGTGCGCTGGGCAGATCAGGGCCACTTCGGCCCACTCGATGACCCGGCCCGCTTTGCTTCATTCATCCGTGAGGTGACCGCCGCGCTCGCCGGCGACTAACTCGGCATTGCTGACGGGCATTGCTCACCGGCACCACACCGCGCGCCTACGCTGGCGAGAGCATGCCTGCACCTAAAGCAAAGTTGCCGCGTCTTTCGCCATCACGAATCAACACCTACATCAGTTGTCCGATGAAGTACCGATTTCAATACATCGAGTCGGTTCCCTCATTGCCCAACGCAGCGATGGTGCGCGGTTCATTCGTGCACCGTGTGCTCGAACTTCTGCTGGCACGCGCGGCCCAAGACCGCACCCTCGATGCCGTGCGCAAAGACTTCGAGATTGCCGAGGGCGAATTTCGTTTGCGCGACGACTTTCGTCTGCTGTTGCTCGATGCCACCAGCGAAGCCGACTTCTGGGAATCCTGCCGCGAATGCATGCGTGCGTATTACCGCATCGAGCAACCTGCTACCGCCAACATCGTCGAGTTAGAAAAATGGGTGTCCACCCCGCTCGGCGAATTTGAACTTGGTGGTTTCATCGATCGCCTCGAGCGAGACGATGGTGGCCTCGTGGTCAGCGACTATAAAACGGGTGCACCAAAACCACTGCGGTTTTCTACCGACTACTTGCGACAGCTCACCTATTACGCCCTCATGTGCGAAACACAACTGAATGAAACACCCCACTCAGTGCGCATCTATTACCTCGGTGGTGGCAAAGACGAACACACGCGCGACGAACGAGTAGTCACCCAGGCGGTTACCGGCGCGACCTTGGCGGATGTGCGCGACACCGCACGACGAGTGTTCGGTGAAATCGAAGCCGGCAAGACTTCTGGCGAATTCGCCATGAATGTCACCAAGTTGTGCAACTGGTGCGACTTCAAGCAGTGGTGTCCGGCCCACGGCGGCGACATCGCCCAGGCCCTCGCCGCAGGCACCGAGCGAGTTGCCCTACGTCGTCGCGAAGCCGGGCTGCCCGAAAAATCATGAGTGCATTCGTGGCGCGAGTCGACCGAATCGATGAGCGTCTCGATGCTGCGTTCGAGCCGTTGCGCAATTCGCGGCTCCTCGTCTATGTCTTCAACACTTCCAGTGCGGTGGGTGACTTTGGCGCAATCTGGCATGTCATCGCCGTGGTTGGGGCCATCAACGGCACCCTCACCTGGCCCCAGGCCATTGCTCTTGCCCTCTTGATGGGCGCCGAGAGTTTGCTGCTGAATCAAGGCATCAAACGAATCTTTCGCCGCCGGCGCCCCACGGTCTCGGGCGACGACCGCTTCACGGTGCGCCGACCAGCAACGAGCAGTTTTCCGAGCGGGCATGCCTCATCAGCGTTTTTTGCCGCCATCGTGTTGAGCGGCTGGGTGGACAGCGGATGGATGGCAGCGTTCTTCGTCTTTGCAGTCATCATCGCCATGAGCCGTGTGGTCGTACGAATTCATCACGTGAGCGACATCGTCGTAGGCTCATTTGTTGGCGCATTGCTGGGCACCATCGCCTTGCAATTCACCGCATCAATCACGTGACCACCGACGCCGACACCCGCATCCCGCGCTTTGACGCGCGCATGACCGACGCCGAAGGGCTCATGTGGCGACTGGAGAAAGATCCGTTTCTGGCCTCAACGTTTGGCAACGTCACCTTGCTCGACCGCCCAATCAACTTTGCCCTCTTTAAAGAACGCTTGCTGCGTGCCACCATCGCCGTGCCACGCTTGCGGCAAAAAGTGCGTCCCACACCAAATGCTCTCGGTGCACCGAAGTGGGTTGACGACGAAGAATTCAACATCGACTATCACGTGCGGCGAGTCTCGCTGCCCGAGCCTGGCTCGGTTCGCCAACTCATGGATCTGGCCACGCTCATCGTCAATGATCCGTTCGAGCGCACGCGACCGCTGTGGCAATTCACCGTGGTTGACGGGCTAGCTGGTGGCCGCGGGGCGATGATCATCAAATTGCATCACACGGTGGCCGACGGCGAAGGCAGCGTGATGCTCACCCTGCAGTTCATCGACCTGGAACGCAACGCCGCACTTCCTGCACCGCTGCCGAGCCCACCACCACCCGAGCCCTCGATAACCGATGACGATGAAACCGTCGACCTCTTGCGGTCATCGGTGAGCGACGCCTTGCGGGTTCCGATCGGGCTATTGAAACAGGTTCGCGAGGTCTTGGCCGACCCGACCCGCCTGCCGTCGATTGCAACACAAGCCAACGACTCTCTGCGCGGGCTCGTGGCGCAAATGGGCGAGGTCGACACTGCGCGATCACCTCTGTGGAAGAAGCGTTCACTCCAACGCCGACTCGAAACTGTGCGCGTGCCATATCGCGAGCTGCTCGATGCCAGCCGTGC
>JANQZQ010000120.1:0-10404 GCA_030728545.1 Ilumatobacteraceae bacterium | reverse complement strand
TCCTCAGGTATTCCCCTCTACATCGCTGGGGGGATGATCACCGAGAACTACCCCATCGGGCCACTCGGCGGAGTGGCGTTCAACGCCACGCTGCTGTCATACAACCATTCGCTTGACATCGGCATTCATATTGACTCTGCAGCTGTTGAACATCCTGAATTGCTGCGCGACCATATGCAACGCGCACTCAATCGATTGATTGCTGCCGCACCGCGAGCGACGGCGCCGGTCTCTGCTGCTGGGCTGCCTACTTGGCGGCAGCGGTTGCGGGCTCGACTTTTTCGCTAAGCAGCTGACGCACGTCGAGGAGCAAGTCGGCCATCTCGGTGCTGCTCACTAGTTGACGCCCACCAATTTCGGTGAGTGCTTTGTCGATGACCCCAATGGCCTCGGCGATCACAATCAGGTCGTGCGATGCACTCTTCTGAATAGTTTCAGTCATCTGGCGAGATTCCTTCCTTGGGGCTTGCTGCGCAGGCTATCCACGATGTCTTCCATGATGATGGATACGCACGTTCGTCGTAACATCGTGCTGTGAAGTTTGCTGGTTCTGTCGCCCTTGTCACTGGCGCAGGTGGTGGCATCGGCTCGGCACTTGGTGAACGTTTTCACGACGCTGGTGCAACCGTGGTGCTCAGCGACCGTGCGGGTGCAGGCGTTGAGGCCGTGGCGGAACGTCTGAATGCCCGTCGCCCCGGCTCGGCCCATGTGGTGATTGCTGATGTGGCCCACGAAGAACAAAATGCGCGACTGGTAAGTGAGGCACGCCAATTGGCCGGCCGCATCGACTTGTTCTTTGCCAACGCCGGCGTTGGTCTCGGCACCGACCTCGGCTCAAGCGAAACCGACTGGTCGACATCGTTTGATGTCAACGTTCACTCGCACCGCTGGGCAGCAAAATATCTGATGCCCGAATGGCTCGCTGCTGGGCAGGGGTATTTCGCCAGCACCGCCAGTGCAGCTGGTGTGCTTGCTCAGATTGGCTCGGCGCCCTACTCAGTTACCAAACACGCTGCGGTGGCATTTGCCGAGTGGTTGTCAATTACCTACGGCTCACGTGGCATCAAGGTGAGCTGTTTGTGCCCGCAGGGTGTGAACACTGCAATGTTGCGTGGCGGAGACCGCCAAGGCATCGATGCAAATGCTGGCAACGTGGTGCGTGTCGCCGGGGCCGTGCTCGAGCCGGCCCAAGTTGCCGACGTGGTGCATGATGCACTCGTCGAAGAGCGCTTCTTTATTTTTCCGCACTCCGAAGTTGGCGACTACGTAAAAATCAAGGCCACTGAGCACGAGCGATGGCTGGGCGGCATGCGCAAGCTGCAACGTCGCGTGTTCGGCGTCTAGCGCTACTCGCCACCCTCTTCCCCGCTTCGAGGAAGTCGACCCCGCGGCTACAGGTGTTTGGTCGCTGCTGCGAATTCACGCCACTGCCGCATCGGCAGAGCAGCAGGGTCGGCGTCAAGCACTTGCAGGCTCACATGCGAAGCACCAGCATCAAAGTGCTGCTTCACACGGGCGACTACTTGATCCATCGTGCCCCATGCAACGATGGCATCCACCATGCGGTCGCTCGGCGGTCGCTGCTTGTCGCCGAGGTCGTCGTCGGTGTAGCCGAGTCGTCGCAGATTGTTGGCATAGTTCGGCAGACGAATATAGGTAGCCATGAAGTTGCGGGCAATCTCGCGTGCTTTCGTCGGGTCGGTCTCCAACAGCACTGCTTGTTCAGGTGCCAGCGCAGGCCCGTCGCCCATGGTGTCGCGAGCCATCTTGGTGTGTTCAGGCGGCACGAAATATGGGTGCGCGCCAAGACCCCGCTCGGCACTGAGCGCCAACATGCGTGGGCCGAGCGCAGCCAACACACGCCGCGGTGCAGTTGTTGGTGCAACGGCGGCGTACAAACCTTTGTCCATTTGGTCGAGATACTCGACCATTGCGGTGTACGGCTTGTCATAACTGGTCTTGTGCAATTTGGTGGCCATATGTTCATGACTGGCCCCAATGCCGAGGGTGAAGCGTTCGCCGAACGCTTCAGTGAGCGTGCGCCAACCTGCTTGCATCGTGACTGCTGATCGCGCATACATCGACGCGATTCCCGTGGCCACCCCAATGCGTTGCGTGCCTGCCAACAACAATGCACACGAAGCAAATGGCTCACGACCCACTGCCTCGGGAACCCAAATACAGCCGTAGCCGAGTTCTTCAAGTTCACGGGCTGCTTCTTGGGCTTTGCTCATTGGCTGCAGGTCAAGAGCAAATGTCCAGATGCCAACTCGTCCCAGGCCATGGTTGTTGGGCGATGAAGATGTCATGCCCCAACCGTACTTCGGCGGCGCATGCACAGGGTGCTAACACACAGGTCAGTGATGACGCACCGAACCAAGCACCTGGGTCTCGTTGTCGCTGCGGTGCTGATTGCTAGTTGCAGTGCGACACAACCGACTACTGCAGTTTTTTCCCACATCGAGGTGGTTGAAGTAGTCGACGGTGACACGATTCGCGCCCAGGTTGCAGGCACCACCGAAACCATTCGCCTGGTTGGCGTTGACACCCCCGAAACCAAACACCCAACTAAAGGCGTGCAGTGTTTCGGCCCGCAAGCCACCGAGTTTTTGACCACGATGTTGCCCGCAGGCACCACACTGCGAATTGAGCGCGACCAAGAAGCCCGTGACGCATTCGGCCGACTCTTGCTGTATCTCTTTCGCCCCGTCAATGGTGGCGAATTGTTCGTCAACTTTGAATTGGTACGGCGCGGATACGGCAAACCGTTACATATCGAACCCAACTCGCGATACCGCGACGTATTCGTAGCGGGTGCGTTTGAAGCCCAGCGCAACCAGCGTGGGCTGTGGAAATGGTGCAAGTAGCGTCACGCTGTGCCTACCGCGTCGTTTCGTTCGCTCAACGAAGCACTTGGCCACCCTGACGATGCCAAATTGGTGGTGCTGAGTTGCGATGATCTCGGGGCGTTTCATGCATCTAACGAAGGTGTTTTGCAAGCCATGCGCACCGGTGTCGCCACATGCGCGTCGCTGATGGTGCCCGCCCCTTGGGCGCGTCATGCCGTGCAGCATCTGCAACCCGGCGATGACATTGGTGTTCACCTCACCTTGGTCTCTGAGCATCCCGAATATCGCTGGGGCCCGCTCACCTATGCACCATCACTGCAATCGGGTGACGGTGGATTCCCTTCCACCTTGGACGATCTTTGGGAACATGCGGATTCCGAAGAGGTGTTGCGCGAATGTCGAGCCCAAGTTGAACGCGCATTGTTGTGGGGTGTTGATGTAACGCACTTGGCGCCTCATTTGACCTCCATCACCTTGCGGCCAGAATTCTTTGACGTGTACCTCGAACTTGCAGCCGAGTACCGCTTGCCGATTCGGCTGCCATCCTCCATTTCGCTCAACGAGGCCGGCTTCGACTTTCGTGGCCTAGCCCGCGATGAAGGTGTGCTCTTCCCTGATCACTTCGACCATGACTGGTCATCGGGTAGCCGTCAACGGGTGCTCGACTCAATTAACAAATTGCAGTCAGGCGTCACCGAGATTCACGTGCAACCTGTAATTGACTCGCCAGAGGTGCGCGCGCTCGGCGATGTGTGCCTGGGCTGGATTGATGACTTAGCGCTCATCACTGGCAGCGAAGTGCGCGAAGCACTCGCTGCAGCGGGTGCAACCTTGATTGGCTACCGCCAAATCAGGGACGCGATGCGAGCCGCTGGATAACCGCGCTCACTTCGCCCGACTGCAGCAACGCAAACAACGCACCTGTGCTGCCTTGGGCTTTTAATTTTCCCTGCATATACAAACTTGTGGGGTCAAGGTGGGCATCGCCGGCAGCAACCGAAATCACCACGTCGGCATCATCTGGGCCGTGCACCACTTCGTCTTTTTTGCCGAACGCGACTCGAAACTGTGCTGTGTTGCTCACGACGTAACTCGGATGTCGGCAAACAAATCATCTTCGTATTCACCAGCCGCACGTTGGCTCTTCACCAATGATCGCGCCAGCACCCAATCTTCATAGGGGTACACGGCGGCCAACTCAGCATCACTCAGCCCAAACCAGAACGGTTCATTTTCATCGACCTGGGTTTTGTGTGCCCGCAGCGCGCCAGATCGCGCCCAGAAATAATCACCAACGTTGAGACGAGTCGTGATGCGGTCATCAAGGTTCGGTCGCTCGAACCACTTTTCGTCGTATGGCGACGAGCCGCGCAGCCGCAGCAACTCTTCGTGCACAGCCGTGAGTCGGGCCCGCGACCACACCGAGTAATACATCTTGAGTGGCTGCCACACCGGCCCATCGTGCGGATACCACTTTTCGTCACCAGCCCGATCGAAAGCCAACACACTGATGTCGTGCACCTTCAGATGGTCGGGATGCGGATATCCGCGCTGGTCGTCGCCATAAGTAATAATCACCTGCGGTCGTTGGGCGCGAATGATGCGCACGAGCCGACCGACGGCTTCGTCGATGTCGGCCATGTGAAACGACGCGGGGTTCGCATTGGCGGGCGACTCGGCCATTCCTGAATCGCGATAGCCAAGCATCTCCACGTGCGAAAAGCCGATCACCTTGGCAGCGGCAGCCAACTCGTGTGGGCGCATCGACTCGAGCAACTGGCGACTGGCTTCATCCGACAGACCATGAAAAGGCTGACCGGGCTCTTTGAGCGCCGGGTTATTCACATCACCCTCTTCACCACCCGTGCAACACACCAGCACGGTGTGCACGCCTTGTTGTGAATACTTTGCCAAAGTTGGCGCACCCTTGGATGCTTCGTCATCGGGGTGAGCGTGCACCGTCAGAACGCACAAGCGCTCGGTGGATTCCGCTTGCCGACCCATGCGCTGACGCACGCTAGTACGCGATACCTCGTACTCTGTGATGCAATGAGTCACTCCCGGCCACACAACTCCACCCGCCAAGTTGGCGGCGCTGCAGCAGGCCTGATGGCAGCACTCATCCTGATGTTGGGTGCCTGCTCGCGTGATGGTCGCACGTTGGCGCCGGCGTTGCCCGAGCAAAATGAATCCATCGCCATCGTGACCGACGAAACTGCGCAAGCGCTCCAACCGAGTGACGCGTTCAGTGTGAGCGGCCCGTGGATCGAAGGCGCCGACATCGATCTGACATACACGTGTTATGGCCGCAATATTTCGCCACCACTGCAAATCATCGGCCAGCCCGCTGGCACCGTCACCTTGGCCGTGCTGTTGCACGACATCGAGACACCTGAACAGTTGTTGTGGACAATGGCCAACATCACTGGCGGCACCGTGGCCCTCGGCGAAGGCGCCACACCACCCGAAGTGGTCGTCGCCACGAACAGTGAGGGCGGCGCGGGTTACGCACCGCCGTGTCCAAGCAAGGGTGAGCGTCGACAGTTCTTGCTCACCGTGTTTGCCATGGACAAAGTCATTGACCTTGCGGCAGTCACAGGCGCTAGTGGTGGCGTCGATGCGGAGTTGCTCTTGACTGAAATCGAGATGAGCACGTTCGACCTGGCCGAGAGCACCTTCTACGTCCAAGCTCCGTGAGCCAGTCGCGAGCCATGCTCCCGCTTGGTGGGCACAAAACCTGAAATACTTGGCGTATCGACCGCGCACTCGCTTCGCTTCCTGTCGCACTTTGCGAAACTGACGTAGCCGGTCGCCTGACGGCAGCCAACGACGCATTCCGCATGCTCGCGTTGGGTGGTGCTCCACTCACGCTCGGTGTTGCGCCGTGGTCGCATGCCCTGCCCGCCACACGCGCTGAGCTCGAGGCGCGGTGGATTGCCACGCAGACCACGCCCGACGCATTCGTTGCCCATTTTCGGTTGAACAACTTGGATGGCAGCAACGTTGTAATTGCATTTTCCGCCGCGCCAATTCGTGATGCCAGTGGCAACACGCTCCGTTACGTCGGCACAGCCCAAGACATCACCACCATCGCCACCCACGATCGACTCAACGACCAACTCGTTGGTGCCCTCGATGCCGCCAGCGATGCCATCGTGGTGTTCGACGCCAACATGCAACTCATGTTTGCCAACCGCGGCGCAGCCGAGGTGCTCGGCATCACCGACACCACGAGCACGAGTGGTAGCAGCGTTGGGAGTAGCAGCAATGAGGCGGCCACCACGTTTTTTGATGCAGTGCGCAACCAGGTGCCGCGCGATGTGCTGACCGGCGGTGTGCACAACTCCTGGTCAGGCGAGCTCGGCCATCGCAGCCCCGATGGGTTCATGCGCACGCTGTCACTCACTCTGCATGTGGTGCGCGGCGCAGATTCCACCGTCGAGCACTACTCGGTAATTGCCCGCGATATCACCGAGCACAAACAACTGCAAACTGAATTACAGCGACAAGCCACCCACGATGAGTTGACTGGCCTACCGAACCGCACGCTGTTCTTGCGGCGCGTAGCTGAGGCTCTCGACCGTAGCCGCACGTTGCGCCGTGGTGTCACCGTATTGTTCCTCGACTTTGATGGCCTGAAAAATGTCAACGACACAGTCGGCCACCGCTTCGGGGATCAACTCATCGTGAGCGTTGGCAAGCGCCTCGTCACTGCCACTCGCCCATCCGACGTCGTAGCGCGATTGAGCGGTGACGAGTTCGCCGTACTAGCCGAAGGTGTTGGCGACGAATCACTGGCGCTCGAGATCGCCGAGCGATTGCGCGCCAGCATCACGGGCCAACATGTCATTCACGGCGTCGAAGTCACTTCAGGCGCGAGCGTCGGTGTCGCAATCGCGCCACTCACGCTCTTAGATGAACAATCACCGGCCGATGCTGCACTCACCTTGTTGGTGAATGCAGATACAGCGATGTATCGCGCCAAGCAACGCGGCAAGGGCCGCAGCGAGATATTCAGTGAAGCGATGCGCACCCAGGCCCGCGACCGCCTCACATTGTCGTCACAACTCGAACGCGCGTTGGCGGGTGGCGAAATGGCTGTGGTGTACCAACCCATTGTTTCCATTCACACCGGTCGCATCGTGGGTATCGAAGCATTGTTGCGCTGGAACCATCCGCAGCGCGGGCTGATCACCCCACCGGCGTTCCTTGAAGTTGCCGAAGAGACGGGCGCCATCGGCCCGATCGGCGATTGGGTTATCAGTCAAGCCGCCAGCACGTTGCGCACACTGCTCGATGACAACACGCTCGAGCGTTCGGTAGCCGTGCATGTCAACGTGTCGCCGCGTCAGTTGAGCGACGTGGGGTTCGTTGAACGCACGACCAATGCGCTGGCTGGTGCGGGTGTCGACATGCGACAACTCGTTCTTGAATTCACCGAATCCACCGCCCTGGCTGGCAACCCAGCGATTACTCGCAGTCTCAATGCCCTGTCGCGGCTCGACGTGCGGCTGTCAATTGACGACTTCGGCACGGGCTATTCGTCGCTGGCACACCTGCGTGATTTTCGGGCGGCCCAACTCAAACTTGACGGCACCTTCATTCGCAACATTGGTCGAGAAAACTCCGATGACCCGATTGTGCGCTCCATTGTGCAACTTGCCCATTCGCTCGACATGACCGTGGTTGCCGAGTGGGTGCAGTCGGCTGAACAGCTACAACGTCTACGGCTCTTGGGTTGCGATCATGCGCAAGGCCACCACTTGTGTGAACCAACTGATGCAACAGGCATCCGTGAATTTGCTCAACGCACGAGCGCAGCAACGAGCGAGCCCGTCCGTCATTCAGGCGGTACTGGCGCTGGCCCACTGCCGGCGTAAAACGCCAATACGGGCCCGGCCGACTCGGCAATCCGCAAAACCGAGTTGCCGCGCACGGTGTCACCAAAAGTGTCAAGTGAAAAGCGACGCAACTGCCCCGCTGCAGCAGGTCGCATCAACTGCGCAAACTCGACCATGTCAAGCCGCTCATCTACCAAAAGTGCCGACGCTGCCCCGCGCATGACTGCGCCAGCGCGAAACGGGTCACTCAGCGTGCGGTTCACTGCAGTTTGCATAAGCAGTGCTGTGAAGAGTCGCTGGCGTTTGCCGCGACCAATGTCTGCGGTGCCGTCCATGCGCCACTGACCGTCAACCTTTTCTTCAAAGGATCGACTACGCGCATAGGCCAACGAGTCAACCCCATCCAAGTTTTTACAGCCCGGGCGAATGTACAAACCCGTCTTGCGGTCGCGCGTCGGATACTCGACACAAACGGTCACCCCACCGACGGCATCAACGAGTTCTTTGAAGCCTTGAAAGTCGATTTCCAGATAGTGATGAATTGGAATTCCGAGCGCACGGTTGATTGTGCGCACCACCACTGCAGGACCTTCGCGATAGGCAACATTGATTCGCTCGGTGTTTTCGCCGTCTCCAATCGTCACCCACAAGTCACGTGGCACCGACATGAGCGAGATGATTCCTGTTGACTTCTCGACATTGACCACAATCAAGGTGTCGCTGCGGCGACCCTGCACATCGCCTTCGCCACCAACATTGGCAAAATCTGGGTCGTTAGGGTCAGCACCCGCCCGCGAGTCTGAACCCACGAGAAGAAAGTTCAGGAACTGGTCATTGGGTTCAGCCAACACCGACGTCAATGAAAGTTCGCGTCGTACGTCAGCCAACGAGTCATCGAGAGCTCGGGCAATACCCATGAAGCCAGCCACACCCAACAGCGCCAGGATGGCCACTGCCACCAGCCAGTTTTGTTGGCGTTCCCGCCGGCGGCGGGCTCCGAACTCGTTTTTCATTCCTGTCTGAAGGTACAGCGCCTAATGGGCACGCAAGTGCACCACATCGCCGACATCAATCACATGCAGTTGCTGATTATCGCTGCGCACCAACAGCCGCCCGGCGCCGTCGAGATCTTCAGCAACACCAACCACACTTTCACCGGCGCGTAGCTCCACTCGCACGCGCTGGCCCAACGTGGATAAGGCTGCTTTGTGTTCAGCATGAAGCTCGGCGTCGCTGCGCACCAGCCGCACGTCAATCTCGTTCAGCATCACGGCCAACAGCGCAAGCGGCGTGACTTGGTCTTTGGTTACTGCTCTGTTATGCAGTGACACCGCATCTGGTGGCGACCATCCGACGTTCACCCCGATTCCTACCACCACGAATCGGTCGCGCGGTGCACCGACAGCGAGCAAGCCGCCCAACTTTGCCCCATCAATCACCAAGTCGTTGGGCCATTTCAATGCAGGTGTTGCCCCACTCAAAGCGATGCAGGCAGCACGGCCGGCGAGTGCCACGATTCGCGAGAAACGAAAGGCATCCTCGTTTTCGTAACGGAACAGCAATGACGTGAGCAGATTCGAACCGCGAGTTGCTTCCCACGAGCGATCCAGCCGACCCTTGCCAGCCGTCTGAAAGTCGGTGACAAACACACTGCGATGTGGTGCCCCGTTATGGGCCGCAAGCACGGCGTCATCATTCGTCGAACCTGTTTCGGCCACGTGCTGCACCGACCAACCCGATGGCCACGTGGGCAAAATGGGAAGCGAACTAGGATTTGATGCGTTCGGAACTGAAGTCACTGCAACACGAA
Source organism: Ilumatobacteraceae bacterium (assembly GCA_030728545.1). Lineage (GTDB taxonomy): Bacteria > Actinomycetota > Acidimicrobiia > Acidimicrobiales > Ilumatobacteraceae > F1-60-MAGs027. Next base: position 904 of record JANQZQ010000120.1, on the reverse strand, counting down.
GATAGGTCCTAGTGCCCAAGAAAATCTTGATTGCCAATCGGGGTGAGATCGCCGTCCGCGTCATTCGCACGGCTCGCGAAATGGGCATCGCCACGGTGGCGGTCTATTCCGAGCTCGACCGCAACGCCCTGCATGTGCGCCTGGCTGACGAGGCCTATGCCCTGGGCGGCGAGACTGCTGCGCAGAGCTACCTCAATACTGACGCCATATTGAACGTGATTCGCCAAAGCGGGGCCGACGCCGTGCACCCGGGCTACGGATTTTTCTCTGAGAATGCCGACTTTGCCCAAGCCATCACCGACATGGGTGTGGCCTTCATCGGGCCACCACCTGCAGCAATCGTAGAAATGGGCGACAAAGTTTCTTCGCGCAAAGCCGCTCTACGCGGTGGCGCACCCATCGTGCCGGGCACCACGGAGTTCGTGCATAGCGCAGCCGAAATCGTGGAGTTTGGTGAGAGCAATGGCTGGCCGATTGCGATCAAGGCTGCATTCGGTGGCGGCGGACGCGGCATGAAAGTGGTCAAAGATGCAGCGTCAGTGCCCGAAGCAATGGATTCTGCCAAGCGCGAGTCGAAGGCTTTTTTCGGCCGCGACGAAATCTATGTCGAGCGCTACCTCACCTGGCCCCGACACGTGGAGGTGCAATTGGTGGGCGACAAACACGGCAACGTGGTGTGGGTCTCGTCGCGCGACTGCTCTGCCCAACGTCGCCACCAAAAACTCATCGAAGAAGCCCCAGCGCCAGCACTGCCCGACGGTGTCGAACAAGCCATGGGCGAAGCTGCCGTCAAAGCTGCTCGGGCGGTTGGCTACTACAACGCCGGCACTGTCGAGTTCATCTATCAAGATGGCGATTTCTTTTTCTTAGAAATGAACACTCGGTTGCAAGTAGAACACCCCGT
>JANQZQ010000119.1 GCA_030728545.1 Ilumatobacteraceae bacterium | reverse complement strand
CTACTGCAGTAACCGATGCACTAATCGAATTGCCACGTGCCACCGAACAGCCAGCATTGGTTTCATACGTTCCGTCGTTATCCCGATCGAACGAGAAACATGCAGTATTTGCCGGCCCAGTGACGACGTCGTCAACAACTCCGTCCTCAAACATATAGAACGCCAATGCGTTGGTGGGCGCACCGAGACTGAAATTCAATGTCGTTGTTTCCGAGGTAACTGGCAAAGTCGTAGCCCCCAGGCCAGCGAGTGGATTCGCGGAAGTCCCCGTGTTCGGAGGTATGACTGCGATCGAGCCAGTCGTTGCGATTGCCGAACCCTTCAAAGCATCAATCGTGTACTGACCGATTTCGTTTGTCACCGCACAATTCAGCTTGCTGAATGTGGGCGATTCTCCGACCACTGCAACGTATGCACTGACGACGAGGGCGTTCGCGACCGCATTCGAGCCGTCCGTAACCGTTCCTGTTACACCCGCCTTAACGATGTCACCGGCTTGAACAGCTGCATAGTCCGAACTTCCATCGCCGTCAATGTCGGTGAAGGTGGCACAACTATTGTTGTCGACAACAAAGGGGACATCTGGAGTCGCCCCTCGATGAGCGCCACCGAGGGTGGTCGCTGCGGCTGGTGACGGAAACGAGATGACGACAACGGAAGCAGCCATTGCGATGACAGACGCCAAACTGAACTTTGTGTTCCACCTAGAACCTTGATGTTTCGGGTACATATCGCCTCCTAGTGCTTCGAATGTACCCCAATAACGCCCCGAACCCGAAAGTGTGACATGGCGTGGGAAGCTGACCCCACGGCCCAGCCCCTAGTTCACGCCAAAGTCATTGCCCGCCTTAGTACCAGCCCATTCCACGGCTGCTCACGAGCGCTGGTCTACCAATTTCGACTCGCACGCCGACCCCCGATACAACCTGTCGCTGCTCATGTTGTGCAGCCTCCCATGACTGCACCCCCGCAAACACGAAGGGTGCGGGCCGCTTGTGGCGACCCGCACCCTCGTGCGACGTTTGCAGCGACGAGCGCTGCGTTCGGTCAATTTACTTAGTTGCCACCTTCATTCAGGGTGACTTCGATTGGCGCATACGACGAACCGTTCGTGTCCACACCGAGACCCGCGAGGATGTCGAGTGCTTCCGTCACGATGTCGTTGGTGTACGCCTCAGCATCTGGTGCTGCGGTGAGCACGGTGCCACCTTCGAGGTTCTTGGTCTCTTGCGACAAGCTCGCAGTGCGATTCCAAGCAGCATCGTCGATGAAGCCCACGCCGCCGGCCGCTGGCCAGACCAATTTGTTGACTTCGTTCATTTGCCACAACTGGTGGCTGGCGCCGAGCTTGGAGCCCTTTGCCAACACGATGTCACGGCACGCTTCAACGTTGTCACGGCAATATGCCCAACCCTGGAGTGATGCAGCAACGAAGCGGGCTGCGGTGTCTGCATACGCAGCATCGCTGACCAAACGCTCGCCTGATGCCCAGATGGCATCTTGCAACATTCCAACACCGGCATCTTCGTACGAAATGACGTTGAAGTCATCCGCCGTGTAGAGCTCGCCAGTGGCAGGGTTGACCGCTTCGAGCACCATTGCGTACTCGTTGTAGGTCATTGCCTCGGCTGCATCAATGTCGCCAGTCAGCAAGCCGACCATGTCGAACTGCTGTTGCACGAGCGTGACGTCTGATGCTGGGTCAAGACCGGCCTTGGTCAAAGCAGCGAAGATTTCAAATTCGTTGCCGAAACCCCAGTTGCCAATGTTTTTGCCCTTGAAGTCCTCAGGCTTGGTGATGTTCTTGTCCTTGAACGACACCTGCAAGGTGCCTGAACGCTGGAACACCTGGGCGATGTTCACGATGTCGGCGCCTGCTTCGCGGCTGGCAAGTGCTTTAGACACCCACGAGATTGCGAAGTCGACATTGCCCGTTGCCAGTTCGGTCTGCGGAGTGATATCAACGCCACCTTCAACGATGGTTACGTCAAGACACTGGTCTGTGTAGAAGCCCTGATCTTGCGCGGCGAAATAGCCGGCGAACTGGGCTTGGATGAACCACTGCAACTGCAGTTTCACCGGTGTCGGTGTGGTGCAGGTTTCTGCTGATTCGTCGGTTGTTTCTTCGGTGGTCTCGTCGGCCACTTCGTCGGCTGCATCGTCGCTACCGCCACAGGCGGCTACGAGCAACGACAGCGCGGCGATGCTGGCGAAAGCAACCCGTACTGAACGCTTCTTCATGTGTTCTCTCCCCTTCTGGGTGTTTTGACCCAGATGTTGTGTTTGTGTTGTATTACTTGGCCTCACCCTTGCGGTTGAGGCTCTCCATTACTACGGAGAATAGGTAGAACAGTAGCCCAAGTAGGCAGGCTGCCAAAACGTAGGCCCAGGCGGCAGCATTCTTGGAGTTCGCGATGTTGCTCGAGATACGGCTACCCAAGCCGTTTTGTGAGCCCCCGAAATACTCACTGACAAAGGCCGTGATGACTGCCGCAGGTGCTGCGATTTTGAGTGATACGAAAAGAAACGGCAGAGCGTTGGGAACCCGCACCTTGCGCAATATTGCGATGTCACTGGCGGCATATGACCGCATCAGCTCGGCGTGAGTCGACGAAATCTGAGTCAAACCACGTGCAACATTTACTAAAACGATGAAGTACACCACCAAAAGCACCATGATGCGTCGCGGGATTTCGCTCGTAATCGAATACATATTGTTCAGCACTGCAACCAACACGAAAATTGGTACCGCGTTGAGGGCCACTGCCAGCGGGCTGATGATCTGATTGAGAAAACGAAAGCGGCTCAGCACGAAACTCATCATCACGCCAAGTACGGTGCCCGCGATAAGACCGACCAGTGCGTTGGTGCCCGATACGGTGGCCGCCCGTCGAATGAACGAAAAGTTGGTGACGAATTGTTCCCCAATGCTGCTTGGCGCGGTGAGAAAATAGGGCTTGAGTTCAAAGAAACGAACTGCCCATTCCCAGGTTCCCAAAAACAGCGCACCGAAAACAACAGCCGGCAGCACCTTGCTGATCAACCGCACCACGTTGTTCATCGGTCGTCGTTACCCAGGCCAACATGCGCTGCATGCATGCCACGCAGGCCTTCACGCACGGCGGTGATGGCTTCAAAGAATGGCGTTCGATTGCGGGTGTCTTCGGTTCGCTCGGCACCCAGCGACACCTCGACAATCTTCGTGATGCGCCCGGGCCGCGGCGACATCACCACAACGCGATTGGATAAATACACGGCTTCAGGAATCGAGTGCGTAACAAACACGACGGTGGTGCCCGTTGCAGCACAGATGCGCAGCAATTCGCCCTGCATATATTCGCGGGTCATTTCATCGAGGGCACCGAAGGGCTCGTCCATGAGGAGCAGTGGTGGATGCGCTGCCAATGCCCTAGCGATTGCGATGCGCTGCTGCATGCCACCCGACAACTGCCACGGATAATGGTCAGCGAATTCGGGCAACTGAACGAGCTGCAGCATTTCTTCGGCACGGGCTCGACGGGCGCTTTTGTCCCAGCCTTTGAGCTCGAGCGGCAGCTCGATGTTTTTGCGCACTGTGCGCCAATCAAACAAGCCGGCTTGCTGAAACGCCATGCCGTAGTCCTGATCAAGCCGTGCTTGAGTGGCCGACTTGCCATTTACTGCAACTTCACCGGCTGTCGGCTCAAGCAAGTTGGCAATCAGTCGCAACAAAGTGGACTTGCCGCAACCCGAGGGCCCAATCAGCGAAATGAACTCACCTGGCTCGACGTCAAGGCTCACTTCGCGTAGAGCATCCACCTGGTTCGACTTGCCCTCGTTGAATGCTTTGCTGACGTTACGAATACTGACGGCGCTCACAAGATGTTCTCCTTCGGTCGGTTGCGCATGACAAACACATCTGCTGCAATCACCACACCCGCCATGGTCAAGCCGAGTGCTGCGGCCCCAAAGATTGCGGTGTACACCTTGGCTGGGTCACCAGTGGCTTCGCGGGCATATTCAATAATCAAGCGACCAATGCCGCCTTTGAGACCAGTCGAGATTTCTGCCACCACCACGCCAATCACCGAAGCCGAGGCACCAAGTCGAAACGCTGGGGTCATATACGGCACCGCAGTCGGAAACCGCAACTTAAACAAGGTCTTGGTCCACGATGCGGCGTAACTCTGCATCAATTCCACCGATGACGCAGATGCGGCTGCCAGCCCTCGCAGTGTGCCGACCGCAATGGGGAAAAATGCCAGAAAGGCACCGAGCACCGCCGCCGACAACCAACGCGGCCACACGAATGGCCCAATTTCTACTTTGCCACCCCAACTCACAACGAGGGGTGCCAGCGCGATGAGCGGCACCGTCTGCGACACCACCAAATACGGCAGGACTCCGCGCTGCACCCAACGAAATCGGGCCATCAGCACAGCCAAGGCGATGCCCAGTGTTCCACCAATCACGAATCCCACAACACTCAGGCGAAACGAAAACCAAGCGCCGGCCAGCACTGCCGAGAACACTGTTCGGTCCGAGCCCCGCACTTCTGGGCGATTGAATCGCGAGAACATATCCGCCACATGGGGCATCGCGTAATCGCTCGTGCGTGGCAAAACCCGAGCACCGAACAACTTTCCGCCATCGACTGGCCCGAACGCCTTGTAAACCTCCCAAATCACCACGACAAGCGCCAGTGCCGCCACGAACATAAACGTTCGGTACGCCGCGCGGCGCAAAAGCGATGTCATTGTTTCGCGCGTGCCAACTCTGCAATGGCTGGCATGATGCGTTCACCGTAGGCCTCAAGTGTTTGCTCTTTGCCGTCGTGCTGCAAATAAATCGAGAACTGGTCTACACCAAGCGCCTCGAGCTCTTTGAGGCGACGCACATGTTCGTCCGCATCACCAAGGATGCAGAATCGGTCGACAATTTCGTCGGGCACGAAGGTGGTGTGGCTGTTGCCAGCACGGCCGTGCTCGTTGTAGTCATAACCCTGGCGGCCCTTGATGTAGTCGGTAAGAGCCTTGGGCACTGCCGAGTTTTCTCCGTAGCGCTCCACGATGTCGGCCACGTGATTGCCGACCATGCCACCAAACCAACGGCACTGGTCGCGCATATGCGCCAAGTCGGTGCCCACATACGCCGGGGCGGCAACACAAATCTTCACACTCTTCGGGTCGCGACCAGCATCCTTGGCCGCCTTGCGCACTGCGGCGATGGTCCATTCGGCAATCGAGAGGTCGGCAAGTTGCAGAATGAACCCGTCACCAACTTCGCCAGTGAGTTGCAATGCCTTCGGGCCATACGCCGCCACCCACACTTCGCAACGACTCTTTTCGGCCCACGGAAACCGAATGGTCGAGCCGTTGTATTCCACTCCGCGCCCATTGACCAACTCACGAATCACGTGAATGCTTTCGCGCAACGTGGCAAGCGTGGTGGGCTTGCCGTTGGTTACGCGCACTGCCGAGTCACCGCGACCGATTCCACACACCGTGCGGTTTCCATACATCTCGTTGAGAGTCGCGAAGGTGCTGGCCGTTACCGTCCAGTCGCGTGTGGCGGGGTTGGTAACCATCGGGCCCACGATGATGTTGTTGGTCTGCGCCAAAATTTGGCTGTAGATCACGTAGGGCTCTTCCCACAAAATGTGGCTGTCGAATGTCCAGACGTGCGACATGCCGTACATCTCGGCTTTTTTCGCCAAGTCGATCACCCGTGATGCAGGTGGTGTGGTCTGCAATACGACGCCGATATCCATGGCGGCCTAGCGATTCTGCGGAAAGCCGAGGTTGACCGACGAAGTACGCGGGTCGGGCCAACGCGAAGTCACTACTTTGCCGCGCGTGAAAAAGTTGACTCCCTCCGGGCCGTACATGTGTTGGTCACCAAAGAGGCTCGCCTTCCAGCCACCGAATGAGTAGTACGACACCGGCACCGGAATTGGCACGTTGATGCCGACCATGCCAACTTGTACATCAAACTGAAACTGGCGGGCCACGCCACCATCACGGGTGAAAATTGCCGTGCCGTTGCCATACGGGTTGTCGTTGATCAACTTCAAACCAGCCTCGTATCCCTCGACTCGAGTCACCACCAACACCGGGCCAAAGATTTCTTCGTCGTAGCACTTCATGCCTGGCTTGGCTTCGTCGATGAGGCTCGGATTCAAAAAGAAGCCGTCGTCTTTTGCTTTTGCGGTGCCATCGATGACCACTTTGGCGCCTTCTTTGGCTGCGCCGTGCACATAACCTGCCACTTTGTCGCGGTGTTCACGGGTGATGAGTGGGCCCATCTCTGCTGAAGGGTCGGTACCGGCGCCAACTTTGATGTTGGGGATACGTGTCTTGATCTTGTCGATGAGCTGGTCGGCAATCGAGTCGACAGCAGCCACCACCGACACTGCCATGCAACGCTCGCCGGCTGACCCGTAGGCGGCACTCACTGCGGCATCGGCCGCCATGTCAAGATCGGCGTCGGGCAACACGAGCATGTGGTTCTTGGCGCCACCGAGCGCTTGCACTCGCTTGCCATTGCGCGTGCCCGTTTCATAGACGTATTTGGCGATCGGGGTTGAACCCACGAATGACACCGCGGCAATGTCCGGGTGCTCGAGCAAGCGATCGACTGCGACCTTGTCGCCGTGCACCACATTGAACACACCGTCTGGCAGACCCGACTGGCGCAACAGGTCGGCGATGAACATTGCTGCCGACGGGTCTTTTTCGCTCGGCTTCAACACAAACGTGTTGCCGCACATGATTGCATTGGCAAACATCCACATCGGCACCATTGCCGGAAAGTTGAACGGCGTAATGCCTGCAACCACACCGAGCGGTTGACGAATCGAATACACGTCCACCCCGCCAGCGGCCTGCTCGGAATAGCCACCCTTCATCAACGCCGGAATGCCGCAGGCAAACTCGATATTTTCTAACCCACGGGCCAACTCGCCCATGGCGTCGGCTGGCACCTTGCCGTGCTCGAGCGACACGATGTTGGCGATTTCTTTGCGGTTGGCATCCACCAACTCGCGCATGCGAAACATGACTTCGGCACGGCGCGACAACGAAGTTGATCGCCAGCCAGGTAGTGCTGCTTTGGCCGAGGCGACCACGGCATCGAGTTCGGCCACGTTGGCGAAGTCAACTGCCGCTTGCTGCTCACCCGTTGCAGGGTTGAACACCACGCCCGAGCGACCAGACGTGCCAAGTACGACTTTGTTGTTGATCCAATGACCGATGCGATTCATGAATTGCTCCTTTGGGTACTGATGCGATTAATGCAGATACTGACTGAGTCCGCGCTTGATGTATTTGCCGTGACCTTTGCGACCAAGGAACTTGTCATTTTCAATCACGACCATGCCGCGTGACAGCACCGTGTCGACCTTGCCGTCAATCTGGGTACCCTCCCACGACGAGTGGTCCATGTTCATGTGGTGCTTGTCGTTGATGCCAATCTTGGTTTTTTTGGTGGGGTCCCACACCAAAATGTCGGCATCTGACCCGGGGGCGATGATGCCCTTTTGCGGATACATGCCAAACATACGTGCTGGCGTGGTGGCGCAGGTTTCCACCCAACGCTCGAGCGAAATCTCGCCGAGCACCACACCCTGATAAATGAGTTCCATTCGGTGTTCGACGCCACCCATGCCGTTGGGAATCTTGGAGAAGTTGCCAAGGCCCAATTCTTTTTGATCCTTCATGCAGAACGGGCAATGGTCGGTTGACACGATGGCCAGTTGATTCATGCGCAAGCCCTTCCACAAGTCGGCGTGGTGGTCGTGATGATCGTGCTTTGAACGAATCGGTGGCGAGCACACAAACTTGGCGCCCTCAAACCCGGGGCGGGCCAAGTGGTCTTCCAACGTCATATAGAGGTATTGCGGGCAAGTTTCGGCAAACACGTTGAGGCCTTCATGTTGCGCTGCCGCCACTTCGTTGAGTGCCTCGGATGCCGACATGTGCACGATGTACAACGGCACATTGCCGGCAACTTTTGACAGCACGATTGCGCGATGGGTTGCTTCACCCTCGAGCAAACTTGGCCGCGAAAACGAGTGGTACTTCGGGTCGGTCTCGCCGCGTGCCAGATATTGCTGCACGAGCACATCAATGGCGATGCCATTCTCGGCGTGCATCATGATCATCGAACCGTTTTCGCCAGCAGTTTGCATGGCCCGCAGAATCTGGCCGTCATCGCTGTAAAACACGCCTGGATACGCCATAAATAGCTTGAAACTCGTAACGCCTTCGTGATCAACGAGATACGTCATGTCTTTCAGGGCTTGATCATCGATGCCGCCCACGATTTGGTGGAAGGCGTAGTCGACGGCACAGTTGCCAGCCGCTTTGCGATGCCATTCGGCCAGACCCAACTGAATGTTTTCGTTGTAGCGCTGCAACGCCATGTCCACGATGGTGGTCACGCCACCCCATGCAGCGGCGATCGTGCCAGTTTCGAACGTGTCTACTGCGGCTGTGCCACCGAACGGCAGCTCCATGTGAGTGTGCACGTCAATGCCGCCGGGCACGACGTATTTACCTTTGGCGTCAATCACCTTGTCGGCGGTTACACCCATCGCGTCGGCTTGACCGCGGGCATACAACGCCACGATGATCTCGCCGTCAATCAAGACGTCTTGTTCGTGGCGACCAGTCGGGCTTACGACCGTGCCATTTTTAATCAGCGTGCGGGCCATGTTGTGCTCCTTTGGTTAACGGCGAACGAGTTCTGGGTAGGCATCCGGACGGCGATCGCGGTAGAACGCCCAACGGTCACGCACCATTTTAATTTTGTCCATATCCAAGTCGCGCACGATGAGTTCTGGCTTGTGTGCATCGCCAACTTCACCTACGAACTTGCCTTCTGGGTCGACGAAGTAGCTCTGACCATAGAAATCGTCGTCGCCATATTCACTCTCGATGCCGACGCGATTGATCGCACCGACGTAATACATATTTGCCACTGCCGATGCAGGCTGTTCGAGGCGCCAGATGTACTCCGACAATCCGCGACTCGTCGCTGAGGGGTTGAACACAATTTCGGCCCCATTCAAGCCAAGGGCCCGCCAACCTTCTGGAAAGTGGCGGTCGTAACAGATGTAGACCCCAACTTTGCCGACAGCAGTTTCAAACACCGGATACCCGTCGGTGCCAGGTGCGAAATAGAACTTCTCCCAGAACCCTTTCACCTGCGGAATGTGTTGCTTGCGGTACTTGCCCAAATAACGACCATCGGCATCGATGACTGCGGCCGTGTTGTAATACAAACCAGGCTGCACGATTTCGTACATCGGCAACACGAGCACCATTCCCAACTCTTTGGCGATGCTTTGAAAGCGCTTGGTGGTCGGGCCGTCAGGAATTTGCTCGGTGTAGTCGTAATACTTCGCATCCTGCACCTGGCAGAAGTACGGGCCATAGAACAGTTCCTGAAAACACATCACTTGTGCACCCTGTTTGGCAGCCTCGCGGGCCGCCACTTCGTGCTTATCGATCATCTTGTCTTTGCTGCCCGCCCAGTCGGTCTGCAACAGTGCTGCTTTTACTACTCGGCCCATGCCCTATTCCCCCTATTCGATATGTAGACCTCCCAAGGTAGTGGCGCTGCGACGCCAGCAACAGGTCTGGGCTGCCTTCGTTACATAGCACTCGCACTGGCTACGGTTTTGAGGTATGGCACCGACGTCGCGCAAAGCATTCGGTGGCATAATCGGTAAAACATTCGAAGATTCCACACCATCATGGCCTGATCTAGATGTCGCTGCCCCGGGCTCACCCAACATCGTGGTGGTGCTGCTTGATGACGTGGGTTTTGCACAATTCGGTTGTTACGGCAGCGACATTCGCACCCCAACTTTTGATGCCCTTGCTGCTGCGGGCCTGCGATACAGCAATTTTCACACCACGGCCCTGTGCTCGCCGACGCGTGCCGCGTTGCTGACGGGCCGCAACCACCACACCGTTGGCATGGGACGTGTCGCTGAAATTGCGTCGGGTTTTCCGGGATACAACGCCGAGATGTCACACAACGACGGAATGATTTCAGAAATTCTCGTACGCAATGGCTATTCCACTTTTGCAGTCGGCAAATGGCACCTTACGCCTGCACACGAAGCGCAGATGGGTGCATCTCGCTGGCGTTGGCCACTCGGGCGGGGCTTCGAACGCTTCTATGGGTTTCTCGGTGGCGAAACCGATCAGTACCACCCCGATCTGGTGTACGACAATCACGAAGTTGATCCACCGAAAACACCCGACGAGGGTTACCACTTCACCGAAGACATGGCCGACAAAGCCATCACCTTCATGAACGACGCGCGCGCCGCGCACCAAACCAAGCCGTTCTTTTTGTGGTTTGCCCCCGGCGCCTGTCATGCACCGCACCAAGCGCCCAAACCATTCATCGACGCCTACCGCGATCAGTTCAACCAAGGTTGGGACACGTGGCGTGAAGAAGTTTTTGCCCGCCAGTTGGCTGCAGGTGTTATGCCTGCCGGCACCACGTTGAGTGAACGACCACATTGGGTGCCCGCCTGGGATTCACTCAGTGCTGACGAACGTCGTTTGTATTCGCGCATGATGGAGGTCTACGCCGGCTTTCTCACCCACACCGATGCTCAAGTCGGCCGCCTCGTTGAGCATGTGAAGTCGCTCGGCGAGTTTGACAACACGATCTTCGTCGTGATGAGCGACAACGGCGCTTCGGCCGAGGGTGGCCCGAAGGGTTCATACAACGAAGTGTTCTTTTTTAACTTCGTTCCAGAAAGTCTTGAAGAAAACCTAAAGCGCATCGATTTGCTTGGCACCCCAAAAGCCCACAATCACTATCCGTGGGGCTGGGCGTGGGCCGGCAACACCCCGTTCAAACGTTGGAAGCGTGAAACCCACGAGGGTGGCGTGACCGATCCGTTGATCGTGCATTGGCCACAAGGCATCAAACAAGGTGGGGGCGTTCGCCATCAATACACCCACGCGGTGGATCTCATGCCTACGTTGCTTGATCTTTTACAGATTGCTCCACCTGCCGAAATTGCGGGTGTTTCACAGTCGCCCATCGAAGGTGTGAGTTTTGCCCACACGTTGAATCAACCAGATGTAGCCACCAAACACCTCACGCAATATTTCGAGATGATGGGCTCGCGGGCGTTGTATCACGATGGCTGGAAAGCGGTCGTGTTTCATCCGATGATGGGGTTTGCCTACGACGGCAGCGATGCGAGTTTGCCGTTTGATCGTGACGAGTGGGAGCTCTACAACATCGACAACGATCGCGCCGAGATTCACAACTTGGCCGAGACACATCCCGAAAAGCTGCAAGAGATGATTGCCCTCTGGTGGCGCGAAGCCGAGGCGCACCGTGTGCTGCCACTGAACAATCAACCCGGCAAGTTCGGCGATCGTCGCCACCGACGTGAGCGATACGAGTATCGCCCAGGCATCGGTTCGTTACCGCGCGCCGTGGCGCCCAACCTGCACAATCGTGGTTTTCGCATTATCGCCGAGGTCAATTCGCCCGGCGAAGTGTCTGGTGCAATTTGCGCTCACGGTTCAGCCTCGGCTGGCTACGCCGTCTACGTGCGTGACAACCGGTTGCACTACGTACACAACTTTCTCGGGCTGCAGCGTTTTGTTGCGGCTGCTTCGGTGCCGATTCCCCGTGGTGCACACCGGTTGGTGGTCGAGTTCACCATGACCGCTCGATTCAAAGGCAATGTGGAGTTGTTCTATGACGACCTTCCCGTTGGTGCGGCCGAGATTCCGATGACGGTGCCGTTTTTCTATGGCACTGCTGGGTTCACCGTCGGCTACCTACGTGGCCACTCGGTGATTCATGAAGAACATGTTCCGTTCGCCTTCACCGACGGAGCACTGCATCGTGTAATTATCGAACCCGAGAGCCGAACCTGGCGCGACCCGGTGCTTGACCCCAAGAATGCAGATCGCGCTGCTCTCGGCACGCAATAATTCATGTCGCAAAACATTCTGCTCGTCACGCTCGACCAGTTTCGGGGCGACTGTTTGTCGTTGCTAGGTCACCCCGTGGTGCGCACACCCAATCTTGATGCGCTCTCGCGTCACGCAACCACATTTACCCAGCACTACAGCCAGGCTGCACCGTGCTCACCAGGTCGAGCCAGTTTGTACACCGGGATGTATCTCATGAACCATCGCGTGTGTTTCAACGGCTCGCCACTCGACGACCGCTTCGACAATGTGGCTCGAGTCGCGCGACGCCACGGCTATGCCCCAGCCTTGTTCGGTTACACCGATCAAGGTGTCGATCCGCGGGCTACCACCAGTGCCAACGACTCACGGCTGTCGACGTATCAAGGCGTCTTGCCTGGCTTCGACTGGGTGCTTGACCTCAGCGAACCGTACACGCCATGGCTCACCCACCTGCGCACGCACGGACACGCGCCGGCTGATCACATCGTGGCTCTCGAGACCGAACACGAACGAGATGAGTCGCTCAGCATCTCCACTTTTCTTACTGACCAATTTTTGGGTTGGCATGCCGATGCACGCCAAGCCACTGGCGACGCACCGTGGTTCGCCCACCTCAGTTATCTGCGACCGCATCCGCCATACACCGCTGCCGGTCGCTGGGCGCACGAGTACGACCCTGACCAGGTCGATCTGCCAACTGCACCGAGCAACGAACGCCACAGCTTTCATGAAGCAGTCATGCGATTGCCCGAAACCAAAGCACCGTCCACCGAGGCTGGCATGCGTCGCCTGCGCGCGCAGTACTACGGGATGATCAGCGAGGTCGATGCACAACTTGGTCGCATCTTTGCTGCGCTGCGCGAGCGAGGCGAATGGGAAAACACCATCGTCGTCATCACCGCTGACCACGGCGAGCAGCTCGGTGATCATGGATTGCGCGAAAAGGTTGGGTTCTTCGAACAGAGCTACCGCATCATCGGCATGGTTCGCGCACCGCAACTTGCCGGCGGTCACGGTCGACTCGTCGACGCATTCACTGAGAACGTCGACATCTTGCCTACGTTGTGCGACTTAATTGCGGCTCCGATTCCGGCGCAATGTGACGGCCGTTCACTCGTGCCCTGGCTGGCTGGCGACACACCCGCCAATTGGCGCGAGATGGCCACGTGGGAATACGACTGGCGTCAGTTGTATGTTTCTGATGACGAAAATGGCTCGGCTCTGCAATGGCCACACGATCGTCGGCTCGAGCGCCAGCATCTCTGCACTCAACGCGATGCACATAC
>JANQZQ010000118.1 GCA_030728545.1 Ilumatobacteraceae bacterium | reverse complement strand
ACTCGTGGCAATCGGAACCTGTGCTCAGTCAACGGCACAACAAATTGCGTGGGGCGCAATTGGTCGACGCGCGATCCGGCTGGACCCGCAATGGCGCGGTGGCGACTATTACCAAGCGCCAGTGGGTGAAGGCCCGTGGCAAGGTTTGGCGATTGCGCGCATGGTGGCCCAAGTGACGTTTCGCAGCGACAACGTATTCACCGATCGATTCGGTCGCGACCTGGCCGACATGGATGCAGAGAACAACGGCATCAGCTTGTGGGACAAGTTTGAAGTCGAGCGATATCTCGACCACCACGGTGATCGACTTATTCGTCGATTCGATACCAACAGCTATCTGTTGATTGGCAAGGCGATGGATCTTCACGATGTGGCACGCGGTCGTGGTGGGCTCGCCAAGGCGATGTCGCGAGTCACGGCCCCGACGCTGGCGATGGGAATCTCGAGCGACATCTTGTATCCCACTTACCAACAGCGGCAAATTCGTGACTTGGTGGCGCACAACGGCGTGGCTGCAGAGTATGTAGAAATCGATTCACCGCATGGGCACGATGCGTTTCTCATTGATCTGCAGCAAGTAGGTGGGCCGATCACCCGATGGTTGCACAACAACTAGGCACGAGTGCCTACGGCACTAGGGCATCAAGCACGGGGACGCAGCGGCTGCGCATGGGCACCCGTATCACAGCTGCAGCGCCATCACTAGCACGCACCTCGTAGAGCCGCCGGTGCTTCTTCGGGTCGTCAGTCACGCCACTGATTTTCCAATTGCCACGCAGGCTTGCCGAGCGACGCGAACGGGCATAGACCAACAACTCGTCATTGTTGACACCAACTTTTACATCGTGCCAGCGCGATCGGGTGGAATTGTCGGCACCCACTGTGTGCTCGAGCATGCGACACATGAACTTTCGGCCATCCTTGGACGACCAGTGCGGCTCGAGGCCCCAGCCCACCCAGGCCAAGCCACCAACAACTGCCAAGAACACCATGCTGGTGACTAAATTGCTCATACAACTAGTTTGGCAGCGTGATCGTCGGGGCAGTGCTCATTGCAGCGGGGCTCGCCTTGGCGGCGGTCACGGTGTGGTTTTGGCGCACAGCCCAGCCTCAAGACCCCGTGCTGGGTGCGCTACGAGTCATGGGCGACAAGCAATTCAGATCCGCCGACGACGCTGCACGCAAAGAAATGTTGCGTCAGGCTCGCTCACTCGAGACACCGCCCGAACTACGGTAGAGCCGTGAGTTTCGAGCCAAGCGCAATGATTGCGCGATTCAAAGAACGCGCTGCAGCAGTGCGCAAGCGCCCACTTCCACCAGTTGCGGGCGAAGAGCGACAGCAGTTTATTGCTCAAGCAAATACCGATTTCCAAGATTTCGCGATGATTGGTGATGCCGAGGCGACGCTCGAAGACGGCGTGCTCACATTGCGAATCGATCTGCGCCCCGCTGATAAGCGCTCATAGCTAGCAACTTTGTGTCTGTTCCGCGTTTCGCACCCATCGCTGCCGTGGTGGTAGCGGTCATCAGTTGGGGCATCGGACCAATATTTGTATCAAGTCTGACCATCTCGTTGTCGTCAACCGTGCTGCTGCGGCAACTCATTTGGTTGCCCGTGTTGTTTTCGCTTGCGCATCTGGCTGGCGATGGATTCACTCGCCATCATTT
This sequence comes from Ilumatobacteraceae bacterium, assembly GCA_030728545.1. GTDB lineage: Bacteria > Actinomycetota > Acidimicrobiia > Acidimicrobiales > Ilumatobacteraceae > F1-60-MAGs027. The sequence continues at coordinate 791 of JANQZQ010000118.1, read as the reverse complement.
CGCGGTGTCGTGGAAGCCAGGCATTTTCTTTGCACTTTCTGTTGCTTTGAGCTTCGGGTCGTTTCGTGAGACCTCAATTGCCAATGCAACCTTGATCGGCAGCCTCACCCCGGCAGTGCTGTTGTTGATCGCGCCACGCCTATTGGGCGAGAAGGTCACGTTGCAGCGAGTGGCATATTCACTAGTGAGCTTTGTCGGTGTTATGGCGGTGGTGGCTGGCGCCGAAAGTGGTAGCGGTGCAGGTCAACAAGGGTCGCTCGGGGACACAATGGCGTTAGTCGGCATGTTGATCTGGACAGCGTATTTCATCGCTGCCAAACGCGCTCGTGATGAAGGTGTTAATACGTGGTCGTTTCTCACTGGCATTTGTCTCGTCAACGTGCTGCTCGCGATTCCGTGGGCAGTCATATCGCGTGACGATTTGCTCGACGTTTCACGTCGTGACTGGATGTTCCTGGTTTTGATGATGCTCATTCCTGGAACGATGGGTCACTATCTCATGACGTGGGCACAGCGGTATCTCGATACGACAGTGTCATCGTTGATCACGCTGGGTGGACCGGTGATTTCTACCTCATTGGCATTTCTTTTTCTTAGCCAAAGCGTCTCGTTGTTGCAGGTCTTGGGCGGTGTGGTGGTGTTGATGGGTTTGGGGGGTGTGATCATCAGCGCAGCGACGGCACGAGGCGCGAAAAGCGCCGAGGTGGGGACGGTCGACCCGTTGCTAAACTCAAAGCCCTAAGTAAATAAAGCAAATGCGGACGTGGCTCAGTGGTAGAGCATCACCTTGC
>JANQZQ010000117.1 GCA_030728545.1 Ilumatobacteraceae bacterium | reverse complement strand
CGCTCACGCGTCTGCTGAATCTCTATGTGTCGGCCACGCAAAGCCTGCATCGTGTGTCAACAACATTTCTGGGCACCATCGCCCCAAAGCTGCCGTACATCATCGGTGTGGCGGGCAGTGTTGCCGTGGGCAAGAGCACGCTGGCTCGCTTGTTGCAGACGTTGCTCTCGCGCTGGCCAGAACACCCCCGCGTGGAGTTAATTACCACCGACGGTTTTTTGTTTCCCAACGCCGAGCTAGAAGCGCGCGGCATCATGGACCGCAAGGGCTTCCCTGAGAGCTACGACACCCGACAGTTGCTTGATTTTTTGCGTGCTGTAAAAAGTGGTGAACCCGAAGTCACCGCGCCGATTTACAGCCACGTGGTTTACGATGTGCTTCCTGACCGTCACGAAATTGTGCATCAACCTGACATTTTGATCTTGGAGGGTCTCAACGTGCTGCAAGTCGACTCGCACGCCAACGAATTCGTGAGCGACTATTTTGATTTTTCAATTTACCTCGACGCCGACGAGTCGTTGATTGAATCATGGTTCATCGAGCGCTTCCATGCGCTACGACGCACCGTGTTTCAAGACCCACAGAGTTTTTTCAAGCACTTCGCTGATTTGACCGACGAACAAGCCACCGCGTTGGCTGGTCAAATCTGGGAATCCATCAACGGACGCAACTTGCGCGAAAATATTGCCCCCACAAAGGGTCGAGCTTCACTCGTAATTGAAAAAGGCGCCGACCATCGGGTGACCGACGTGTTCTTGCGCAAACTCTGACCGCCAAATTAGCGGTGGAGAGAATTCAAATAGTTGTACACCGTGATGCGTGATACACCCATTGCGTCTGCCACATCTTCAACGGCCCGCCGCAAGATAAATGCACCGCGCTCATCCAGCAAACGAATAGCCCGTTGTTTTTCGGCGCGCGAAAGCAGGGCTAGTTTGGCGCCCAGTTCACGCTCTACCGACTCAATCAACCGCTCCATCGCACCGTGGAGGGCTGGTAGGCGCACACCTGCCACCACTTTGCCTTCCCACAGGAGCGGCACGTCGGCTTTGTTCATTTCTGCTGCCGACACCAACGAAGCGCCAAGAGCACTCAACAATGGCTGCACCGTATCCAGCAGTGGGTGTCGCGGCGTCATGAGGCTTGCTGACGCGCCACGCTGACACTTACAAACGTGGCCCCATGTGCATACGCAGCGCGCATCATGTCGGCTACGACCGCTGGCATGAGGTCGTCACTTACCGTGAAAGTGGAACCAAACGGGCCAAACTCCACGGTGATTCCCTGCTGCTCAACGGCGGCAACGGCTTGGGTTACATGCGGGCCGGGTTGGCCTTCTACGAATGGCTCAATAGTGAATTCAACGACGAGTGCCGACATCTGACCCCAGCGTAGACGCTGGGCTGCGACCTACGATGAGTCAATGGCGCAAAACCAACAAACCTCTGCTGCACGCGACGTACACGGCACCGCAAAAGAGCTAGCTGCCCATGTGGATGATCTCTATGACGGCGCCGTCGCCTTGCGGCGACGTCTGCACGAATGGCCCGAGGTGGGCAATCATCTCCCCAATACGCGCGATGCAGTGCTCGCTTCACTTGAAGACCTGCCGCTTGACATCACTTTGCATCAAACAACGAGTGGTATCGCAGCCCTGCTCACTGGTGGTAAGCCTGGGCCAACGGTCATGTTGCGGGGTGACATGGATGCTCTCCCGATGCCCGAAGATACTGGGCTGGATTTTTCGTCACGCACCGAAAACATCATGCACGCCTGCGGACACGACACACATACCTCGATGCTTGCCACGACGGCACGCTTGCTGGCCGAACGCAAAGACCAGTTGCCAGGGCGGGTGCTGTTCATGTTTCAGCCCGGAGAAGAAGGCCATCACGGTGCCAAGTTCATGCTCGAAGAAGGTTTGCTCGATGTGCCACCACTTGCCGACGGCAGTGCCTCGCCGATTGCAGCAGCGTATGCATTGCACATCACCACGGCGATTCCGGCTGGCTGGGTTACTGCCAAGGGTGGGCCGATCATGGCGTCGTCCGACACATTTGAAATTGTCGTCAATGGCAAAGGTGGTCATGCATCTGAACCGTTCCGCACCCACGACCCAGTACCCGTGGCGTGTGAGATCGTGCAGGCATTGCAGATGATGGTTACCCGCCGCATTCCAGTTTTTGACCCGACAGTGGTCACCGTCACCCAGATTCATACAGGCACAACATCCAACGTGATTCCTGAAACTGCATACATCAATGGCACGATTCGAGCCGTAAGTGAAAGCACCCGCAATAAAGTGCACGAGCACCTACAGCGAGTGGCCGAGGGCATTGCCGCCGCACACGATATGTCTGCTGATGTAAATGTCAAAATCGGCTATCCGGTCACCGTTAATGACGGGCCAAGTGCCGACTTCGGCATGGAAATTGCTGATGCACTGGTGGGGGCCGAGAAGTCGGTGCGCTTACCCAACCCGGTGA
>JANQZQ010000116.1 GCA_030728545.1 Ilumatobacteraceae bacterium | reverse complement strand
CGTACGTAGTGGTCATGGGCTGCGGTAGGACCGCAACGTCACACCGTAGTCGGGCAACATCGCAGTCCAACGACACAATGCCTGGGTCTCGCTACAGCAATTCTTGGCTTCTAGGCTGACGCACGATGATCGCTGGCCCACCAAACGACACAGCGAACCACACTGCGACTTATTCAGCAGCTGGTGCAGCGACTGGCACAACGCCGATCTCGCCAGCCATATCCACGCGGCACGCCAGCATCAAGCGACTCGGCCAAGAACACTTTGATGTGCTCGTGGTGGGAGGCGGAATCACCGGTGCAGGAGTCGCACTCGATGCTGCGGCTCGCGGGCTCAAGGTGGCACTCGTTGATCAAGCCGACTTTGCTGCGGGCACATCGTCGAAGAGCAGCAAGCTGATCCACGGCGGGCTGCGTTACCTGCAGCAGGGTGACATCGCGTTGGTATACGAAGCGCTGCACGAACGTCAGCGACTACTGCGCAACGCTCCCCACTTGGTGCGCATGTTGCCGTTCATGATTCCGGTGTTGACCAAAGACGGCGTGGTGTCGCGCAAGATCGCTCGTGCCCTCGGCTCGGCGTTGTGGATGTACGACCTCACGGGTGGCTGGCGTGTCGGAAAATTCCATCGCCGGCTGCGCGCCAAGACCGCACACACTCATATGCCGACAATGAACAGCGATCGGCTGGCTGCTGCGTATTTGTATTTCGACGCCGAAGCCGACGATGCACGACTCACCTTGGCGATTGTGCAGTCAGCGGTGGCGCGTGGCGCAGTGGCACTCAACTATTGCGGTGTGAGCGCTCTGCATAAAAACTCAGCGGGCGTGCTGACGGGTGCCTCAGTGCGCACCCACGAAGGCGACACCTTTGATGTTTCAGCGCGCGTGGTGGTGAATGCCACTGGTGTGTGGGGTGACGCCCTTCGGCGAATGGACATTGGTGGCGACTCAACAACCATTCGTCCGGCCAAGGGCATCCACATCACCGTGCCGTGGGAGCTCGTACAAAACGACATTGCAGTTGTCATCCCTGTGCCAGGCGACAAGCGATCGCTGTTCGTTGTGCCGCAGATGCCCAACGCTGACGGCAGTTTCCGATTCACCTACGTCGGCACGACCGACACCGACTATCGCGGTGCCGTTGATGACCCACAGTGCACCCAGGCAGACATTGACTACTGCCTGCGTGCACTCAACAAAGCACTCGACGGTGGAACCAGCCGCACCATCACTCGCGATGATGTTGTTGGCACATGGGCTGGCTTGCGGCCGCTCGTCGTAGCCAGTGACGGCGCGGACGTAAAGGGTCGCACGGCCGACTTATCCCGGCGACACAAAGTACTCACCAGTGATTCAGGCATGGTCACCATTACCGGCGGCAAGTTGACCACTTATCGCAAGATGGCAGAGCACACGGTGGATGCTGTGCTGGCATCGCTGCAGATATCAGCCAAGCGTTGCGCGACCAAACGACTCACACTGCACGGCGCAACGGCACGCAATCGGCATGACCACCTTGTCTCGCGATTTGGCACACAAGCACCTGCGATTCGCGAGTTAATCAAAGCCGATGCATCTCTCGGCGTACCCCTCATCGCCGGCCTTCCTTATTTGCGTGCCGAGGCGGTCTACTGCGCACGAAACGAAATGGTGGTCACGCTGGAAGACGTGTTGTCACGACGCGTGCGCGGCTTGTTGTACGACCGACACGCCACGGCCGCCGCCGCTCGTGACGTTGCGCGATTGATTGCCCCCGACCTGGGATGGGATGACACTCGCATTGACGACGAAGTGAAACGGTTTGCCGATGTCTGTGCCCGCGAGAACGAAGCCGCCGTTTCGTGATCAAGCAGCACCAATGACCAAGCCCACCGCACCAATCGAGTTCGGTGACGGCGAGGTGCGTTCACGCTGGACAACTGCTGGCAGCACTGCGCGAGACACAGCTACCAATGTCGCTGCCCTGCTGCGTGACCTCGCAGCCGTCTGCCCAACAAGCACCCAACCCGTTGACCTCGCCGAACATGCTCGCGATTGGTGGCCATTGGCAATGCGCTGGGCCCTGCAATCACAAGTGCCGCAACTGCCACTCGTGGTTGCCTCACCGCGCAACACCGACGAAGTGCAACGCGCTATGCGTATCTGTGCGGCGCATGATGTGCCAGTCACGGTGACTGCAGGTCGCAGTGGTGTGAGCGGTGCGTCGATACCAGTTTTTGGTGGTGTGGTGCTCAACATCAACGAACTGCAAGGTGTTGTCTCGGTGGATCGCACTTCGGGTGTGGTCGAAGTGCTGGCTGGCACCTTCGGCCCCGATTTAGAACGAGCAGTTGCCGAACATTCGCTTACGGTCGGACACTTTCCGCAATCTTTCGATATCTCCACCGTGGGCGGATGGGTGGCGTGCTTGGGAGCCGGCCAATTTTCCACTCGCTACGGAAAGATCAACGACATGGTGGTCGGCCTCGAAGTAGTGCTCGCTGACGGCTCCATCATTCGC
>JANQZQ010000115.1:5009-13684 GCA_030728545.1 Ilumatobacteraceae bacterium | reverse complement strand
GTGGTCACCACTGGTGCACACTCGGTGAGCCCGTAGCCCTCGGTGACAAGCAGGCCATACCGCTCAAACAACGCTCGGGTGGTGTGCTCGGGCATCTTGGAAGCACCTGTCAATGCGATGCGCACCGATGCAAACGAATCTTTGGGCAGAGTGGGCATTTGTTCGAACGCCATCCACAGTGGTGGCGCCCCGGGAATCAACGTGACCTTGCGATCTCGAATCGTTTCGATCGCCGTCATCGGGTCGAACCGTTCGATCAGCACTAGCGATGCCCCACGCATGAGCGAATACGCCAGCACCACGTTGAGCCCAAAAATGTGAAAAAGGGGCAAGACCCCAAACACCACGTCGGTGTGATCCAGGCGACGAACTTGAGCGAGTTGATCCAGATTCGACTGCAGGTTGCCGTGCGACAACATCGCTGCTTTGGGCGAGCCAGCCGTGCCGCTCGTGAACAACATGATGGCCAAGTCATTGGGTTGCATGTCCACAACTGGTGCGGCTTCGTGCTGCAACAAATCGCGAAACTGCAGCGCACCATCAAGGTCTTGCGTCGTGGCGATCACATGCGCAAGATGCCCAAGTGCCGAACGATCCACCCCAGACCACCCAGCAACGGCTGATGGCGCAATCACTACCGCCCGTGCGCCAACCACGCTCAACTCGCGCTGCAACTCGGGGGCTGGCGCAGTTGGGTTGAGCGGCACGCACACAATGCCGCGTCCCAAACAAGCAAAGTACGCAACGACAAATTCAATCGTGTTGCCACACAACAACGCGACACGATCACCCTTGCCCACCCCAAGGCCGTCAAGCGCGCCGCGCATCGCACCAATCTGCGTTTGTAGTTCGCCATAACTGGTGGTCACGCCACGGCTCACGATTGCTGACGACGTTGCTGGGTGGTGATCCAACACTGATGCGACGTTCATGGTGTTGCCCATTTTTCGCCCACTGATCAACTCATCAAAATTGAAACTAGGCCAGCGACAAATATTGCCGCGACCAACAAACCAAGAGCCAGAGTGGTGGCTGGACGCACGACGACAACCTTACCGATTTCGCTCAGGTGCTCTTTGGGCTACGGCGCAACTCGACATTCGTTGTAACACCAGCGGTTTCGTCCAACGCAGAAAGCGTGACCGCGTCACCGACCGCAATGTTCAACTCATCCGATGCCGAACCGCGGTTAGCACAAATCGCCAGCATCCCGAACGAATCGATGACCAAGCCGATACCGCCACCGATCTCGGCAAAGTTCTTCACGACACTTGCGGCGCGAGCGGTGCGCTCACCAGATGCAGTGGTCATCACGACGCTCATCATCGAACCGAGTGACTCAACTTCATCGGGGCCGACGTTGAGTTGACAATTGCCGTAGCGATCCACCCAAGTGATTTCGGCAACGATGCCTTCTGCTTCGGTGCGTGGAAGTGGAACCACTCCCGGCAACAACAAGCCGGGGTCGATTGCATCGCCGAGTTCAGCGAAAGGAACTCCGTTACATAAGTGCGCCGCAGCCGGTGCAAAAATGTCGCGGCCCGCAAACGTGTCACCGGGTGCGCCGAGTTGATACTCGGGGTTGTTCAGCACGACTGCAGCGTCGGCGCCACCCGCCAGTGCCGTGCCCATCGAAAGCAAGCCGTTATCCGGGCCAATCAGCACTCCGCGGCCCCCGCCGACCGACACCGCCACACCACGGCGGCTCGTGCCTACACCGGGGTCAACCACGGCGAGCACAATGCCTGAAGGCACATACGAAATGCAGCGTGCGAGAGCGAGTGAACCTGCACGTACATCGAATGGTGCAATCTCGTGGGTCAAGTCGATCACTTTTGCGTGCGGTGCGAGATCTGAAATAACGCACTTGACGATGCCGACGAATTCGTCGCGCGTTCCATAGTCGGACAGAAACGAGATGGTGTCGTAGCGCTGTGTGTTCACCGCTTGGTCACGCTACGACCAGTGCAGCGAAGTGGCGAACTAGGCCAGAAAAAACGTAAGGGCCGGTGCCAACCCCCCGACGGCACCGACCCATACGGCGCAACCCTTGCGGGTGCGACTCCCGGAACGGCAAGCCGTCCGGTGATCTGTATTGCTACCTTACGCACCGTTTAGCAAAATGCAACACCAACTTTGCAGAGTTTTTGCCGCGCTACCCGCCGACCACTGGGCAGGATTCGAGGTTGCTATCCTGACGTGAGCGCTGCTACGCATCGCCGAGTTCTTTGCTGCGCTGCGTCGCTGCTCGCACTGCAGCGACAAACGCGTCATGCGTCTTGCGGTCATTCAACGCAGCGACGCCCGCGGCCGTAGTTCCATTTGGTGAAGTGACTCGTTGTCGCAACTCGCGGGCGTGTTGAGGTTCACGTTCCAACAACGCAGCAGCACCCACAAGCAGTTGCGCTACCAACTTGGCACTCGTTGCTTCGTCAAAACCCTCCGCAACTGCTGCTGCCTGCAGTGATTCGGCTACGTAAAACACATACGCCGGCCCCGAGCCAATCAAGCCTGTAAATGCATCCAGCATTGCCTCGTCAATCTCCACAACAATGCCGATGCTTTGCAACAGCGTGCGAGCCCAGGTGCGGTCCGCATCGTCACAAGTGTGAGAGACAGCCATCGCAGTTGCCGAAAGACCGACGACTGCTGGGGTGTTTGGCATCGCTCGAATAACTCGCACGTCGACACCGCAGGCAGCTTGGATTGCCGCAATTCGCACCCCCGCCGCGATAGAAATCACCCGTCGTGCGCCAGCCGCAACGACCCTCTCGCAGGCAGTCGCCACATCGGCAGGCTTCACCGCAATGATTGCTTCATCACAGCGTGGTGTGTCTGCAGCAATGTGGATGCCCGTAAAGAGTTTTGTTAGTTCGGCACGACGCTCAGCGCTGGTTTCGACAACCACCAGGTCGCCGGCCGCGTGTCCGGCGCGCAACAAGCCCTGCACCATGGCACAACCCATGTTGCCGCCGCCAATGATGGCGAGCACCGCACCAGTTGCCACTCCGCGAAGGCTACTCAGCAGTCAAGAATCTGCTGGCAAAGCCCAGCCGTACGAGTTCATCAAAGTGGGCTTCGACGGTTGCAAAAAGTGTGCCGATGATGCGATCGAGTTCTGCTTCGACCACTGCGGTCAGCACTAGCTCGCCGGTGAGAAAGACTGCTTGTTCGGCGCCGAGTGCATAGTGGGCCCCAACGAGTCGTTCGTTGCGGCGCAGCAACAATTCAAAGACCTCACTGGCGTGTTCTTCGGGGTACGGCATCACATACGTTTCATACCGCAATGTGCGCTGCCCGAGGCGTAGCCAAATCGTGGTGAATTCCTTGGCTTCACCGTGCAGCCGCACCATCCAGCGATCAGGGTCATCGCTGGCCCGCCCCGTTGCCACTGTCTGTGGGTGTTGGGTGTGCACCGTGGCAAGCCACTCGTCGATGCGTCGCTCCAGCGTGGCGCGCTGGCCTTCGTCAAAGAGGTCGCTCATTGTGCGGCTATTCGCAAAGTACGAGATCGCGCCGAGCGAATTCGGCAACGACACGACGCATGCGCATCGCGGCATGCTGCCATGAGTATCGAGAGCTGCGCAATACTGCTTGGCTGCTCATTCGCTGTGCCAAATGCGAATCATCAAGCACCTCGGTTACGCGTCGAGCGAAGAGATCTACATCGCGATCAGGCACCAAGAAGCCGTTGACGCCATCTTCAACCAGCGACAATAAGCCCCCCACAGCTGTGGCAACAACGGGTGTGCCGCAAGCCGAGGCTTCGAGTGCAACCAGACCAAAACTCTCGCTGCGCGACGGAACCAGCACCACGTCGGCGGCGCGATAATACGTGCTCAATAGATGATGCGGTTGCGGCGCAATGAACTTCACTCGATCAGATACGCCAAGGCGTTCAGCAAGTGCAATGACACGCGCCAACTCGAGGTCACCGGCCATGCCACTTGCCCCACCAACGATGAGCAACACAGCATCACGGTGCGACAGCGCAGCCAGCGTCTCGACTGCAACGTCGACACCTTTCAACGGCTGGATACGACCCACAAACAACAGCACCGGATGGCTTGCCAGACCAAGAGCACTGCGCGCACCCGCGCGACTGCCAGGTGAAAAATAGGCGCGATCAACACCTGGGGTAATCACTTCGACAGTGCCAGGCGACGCACCGTACACCTCACGAAATTGCTGACGCTCTTCTTCGCACGACACAAAGATGGCATCGCTGCAACCGATGATTGCCGACTCGGTCAATTCTCTGGCAGCCGACTCAGCGTCTCCGTGCATTGCCTTTACTCGTGCCAGCGTGTGAAACGTGGTCACAAGCGGCAGATTCAGTTCGTGCTTGAGTTGATGCCCCGCCAACCCCGAAAGCCAATAGTTGGCGTGAATCACTTGGGCACGGGAGTGCGTGCGAATATAGTGGCCCACCGCATCGGTGAACTCGGGAACGATGTTGATCAATTGTTCCTTCGGCAAGTCGACATCACCAGCCCGCACATGCACGAGTCGATGGTTGGGCTCGATTTCCACGACGTCGGGCAAGCCACGCTTCCACGCACGTGTGTAGGTGGTGCACTCCACGCCGAGACGCGCCAACGACGAGGTGAGTTCGCGCACATACACGTTCATGCCGCCGCCATCACCGACGCCAGGTTGGGCCAGCGGTGACGTGTGTAAAGACAGCACGGCTACGCGCTGCGCAGGGGTTGCAGCCATCTCCTCTGAACCTATCTGGCTACGGCGTATCTCCTACAACGAAGCTGCGATAGATCGCCAACATCGCCTGCTTTTGCTCGTCATTGAGCCGAGTGTCATTGGCCACGGCGTCGACCACCGCATTGCCCTGTGCTTCTTTGGGGTCCATCATTCCAGCGCGTTCATACAGCGTCTCGGCAGATATTTCCAACGCGCGGGCAATCTGCTGCAAGATGTCTGCCGATGGCTTGCGCAAACCGCGTTCAATTTGTGACAAATAAGGGTTCGAAACACCGGCACGTTTTGCTAAATCACGAATGGATTGCTGGGCGATCTCGCGCTGCTGGCGAATGAACGCACCGAGGTCCGGGCGTTTGCGACTCGACACGCTCTAGCGACCTTCGTCGAGCAACGAATCCACATCCGATGACGAGGTGCGATAGCGCTGCACGAGTTCTTCAGACAGTTCGTCGATGCGCGTGAACAACTGCTTTCGTTCGATTGACATCCGCGACTCAAACTCAGCAAGCACCGTGCGACACGACACCAAGTCGGCGTCATCCAAATTGCGCAGGTTGCCGAACCCCGACTCCACACACAGCGCCTCAAGTTCACTCAGCAGCGGATGCTCAGCAACTACGGCAGTGTCGCGTGGAGGACGATTCGAACCCGTGCCCCGCTCGGCTGCAAACACTCGGGCGATGCCATCGGTGACATCCAGCAGTGCTTCTTCGCCCGTGGAGCGACGGCGTTGCTCTTCGCGCACCATGTCGAGTCTTCCCTGGGCCATTCGTCGCACGAACGACACCGCATCTTCGGCAACTTGTAGTTCGGTGCGTAGTGCTCGCACTTCGGGCAACGTGAGAGCCGAGAAATCGTTAGCGCCACCAGAAACCGGAGGCAAAATCGCCACCTCGTCAGATTCGCTCACGACGGCATCTGGTGTGCATTCTTCGCCGTTGAGCCACACCGTGCAAGATTCCAACACGCTGGCAAATGATGGGCCGAACTGTTGCTTGGCACTCGACAGAACTTCGGCCACAGTTGCACCAGCGATGGTGTCGCGTGGTGTTCCGGCGGCTTCACGGGCTGACGCAAAAAGCAAGAGCCGTGCCACGTGGTCAGCGTACCCAAGCGACTACCCTGCGACGGGAACATCTAAGCCTCTCCACCATGCATCCAACAAACCACGACCCGTCGACACCGCAGCCCGCAACTTTGATGACAACACATCATTCGCCGCTCATCGTGGTGCGCCACGGCGAATCAGAGTGGAACGTGCTGGGCAAATGGCAAGGGCGTGCCGACACCCAACTCACTGATGCTGGCCGCGCCCAGGCTGCCGAAGCCGCCGAACATCTGCTGAGTCTCAACATCGGTATCGCCCGAGTGGTTGCCAGCACGTTGTCGCGGGCCCGCGAAACCGCCGAAATCATCGCCAATCGGCTGGGTCTTGGCACTCCACAACTCGACGAGCGTCTTGTAGAAACCGATGTGGGCCCGTGGGAGGGCTTGCGTGAACACGAAATCGAGACTCAATATCCCAACTATTTGCGCGACCGTCGGACTCCTCCTAATTTCGAGCCTGCCAATGCTGTGTTTGCTCGTGTGACTATGGCGCTACATGAACATATGCAAGTCGGCAATCGAGTGCTTGTGGTGAGCCATAGCGGAGTCATTCGCACGGTTCGTCGGCTGATGCAGGTGCCTGATCGCCGTCTGCACAATCTTGAAGGATGCACGTTCAGCACCGACTCGGTTGGTCAACTCGTGGCTGGTGACTACATCTCGCTCGCCACCAACGCGCGAGCCACAACGAACGATTCGGTCTAGCGTCGTTCGCTGTGCGTCGCCTGCTTGACACGTCGTACGACGCTGCCGTTCGCGACGCCTTACTGCCGCTCACCGTCACCCGAATAGCGGCCAACACGTGTTACCGATTTGCTCCACCATTCATCGCCATCATCGCTGGCCAGGCGCAGGGGTTCGACGTTTCCATAACCAGGGTGGGGCTGGTCATCAGTATTTCTGAGTTAGCTGGTTTTCTCGCACCAGCGCTGGGCAACTTTGTGGATCGTGTTTCACGACGTACATCAATGGCAGTAGGTCTCATCGGTGCATTCATCGGCATCATGATGATGGCGGCAGCCCCGAACTTGATCGTGCTGTGTGTCGGGCTCACGACGCTCAACTTGCTCAAGTCATGTTTCGATCTCAGCATGGCAGCGTGGATCAGTGATCGGGTGCCGTACGCCCGACGTGGTCGCGTCGTTGGCATCACCGAAACATCGTGGGCACTCAGCCTGCTGCTCGGCGTGTCGGCGCTTGGGTTGATCACCGCTGCGTCATCTTGGCGGGTGGCTAGCGCAATCGGCGGAGTCGCCGTTGCAATGTGTGCGGTGTGGCTCGATCGTCGCATCCGCGCCAGTGGCGAGGTCGTGGTCACTAGCGAAACACCAGTGGCAGTGCCAGGTGCACGAATGGCGCCGAACGGTTGGCTAGTCCCGCTGTCAATGTTTGGCTTGATGGGCGCCAGCCAATGTTTGTTCGTCACGTTTGGCGCTTGGCTGGCCGACGACTTCAACTTTGGTGCCTCGGGCATTGCGGCCGTCGGGTTTGCCTTAGGGGCCGGCGAATTGCTTTCTTCAATCGCTAGTGCGAAACTCACCGATCGCGTCGGCAAAGAACGCAGTGTCGCACTCGGTGCCGGTTTGATGGTGCCAAGCGCGCTCGTTTTGGCAGGGTTTGATTCGGTGCTGTTGGTCGGCCTCGTTGCACTCGCCGTTTTTATCATCGGCTTCGAGTTCGCAGTGGTCAGCATGTTGCCAATCGCCACCAACTTGTTCAGTGCTGCACCCGGCAAGGGTTTTGGGTTGGTCATTGGTGCCGGCACGTTCGGCCGCGGCGTGCTCACATTTGTTGCGACGTTGCTCTACGAACAATTCGGGGTGTCTGGTGCGGCTCTGGCCAGCATCGGGTGTGCGGTGCTGAGCGGCATCACCATCTTGTTGTTTAACCGCGGTACGAGTGCGGTCTAGCCGCGGTACGAATTCGTAATCGGCAGACGGCGATCTTTGCCGAACGCCTTGCTTGTCACGCGCACGCCTGGCGCCAACTGGCGGCGCTTGTATTCGTTGTTATCCACGAGCCGCACGATGCGTCGCACCAACGATTCGTCATGGCCTAAAGCGATAATTTCGGCAGCGGTGCAATCCTGCTCTACATATAAAGCGAGTACAGCGTCGAGCACGTCATATGGCGGCAGGCTTTGATCATCGCGTTGATCGGGTCGTAGTTCTGCCGACGGTGCTTTGGTGAGTGTTGCGGTCGGAATGATCTCGCGCCCGGCCCGTTCGTTGATGCGATGGCTGAGTGCGTACACATCAGTTTTGAAGATGTCTTTGATCATTGCAAAGCCACCCACCGAATCGCCGTACAAGGTGAAATAGCCCACGGCCAGTTCGCTCTTGTTGCCAGTCGTGAGCACCATCCACCCAAACTTGTTGGACAGCGCCATCAATGTGGTTCCCCGCACACGGCTCTGCAGATTTTCTTCGGTGAGATCAGCAGGGCGACCAGCAAACGCGTCACTCGTCATCTGCAAGTAGGCAGCAAAAGCCGGCTCAATCGGAATCGTGCGCATGTCGATGCCCAGATTGCGGGCCAGATCTGCAGCGTCGGTCTGTGAACCATCGCTCGAGTACCGCGATGGCATCGACACGCCGTGCACATGGGTGGCGCCCAAAGCCTCAACAGCAATGGCGGCCACGAGTGCCGAGTCGATGCCTCCGGATAAGCCAAGCACTACATCCGTAAAACCGTTCTTGTGCACATAGTCGCGCGTGCCCAAGGCCAAGGCCGCGAGAATTCGCTCGTAATCATCAGTCACCTCGGCGATGCGTTTTGCGACCGGTGCCGATTTAGCCAAAGGTGTACTGACGGCAACTGCCGTAGCGACAGTCGTAACACCAGTCGCA
>JANQZQ010000115.1:0-4909 GCA_030728545.1 Ilumatobacteraceae bacterium | reverse complement strand
CACCAGTCGCATTTTGTGCAACCACTCTCTCAGTGATCGGCACATCCACCACAAGCAACTCCTCGACGAAGTGGGCAGCACGTGCCATGACGCCCCCATCGGAATCCACCACCACCGAACCACCATCAAACACCAGCTCGTCTTGCCCGCACACTTGATTGACATAGGCGATGGGCATGCTGGTTTCTCGTGCCCGCTCGGCAACAGTGCGCTCCCGCTCACCACTCTTGGCGCGTTCGAACGGCGAGCCATTGATATTGATACAAAGTTGCGCACCTGCTGCGCGGGCCCGTGCCACTGGGCCGTCACTCACCCAGATGTCTTCGCAGATGGTGATTGCCACTGCCACACCTGCCACGTTGTACAACGTGGCGTCGTCGTGCCCAGCGGCAAAGTAGCGCGCTTCATCAAACACCGCATAGTTCGGCAACAACTGTTTGTGATACACACCGAGCACCGCACCGTTGGCACATAGCGCAGCAGCATTGAACAGTCGCGGCGGGTTCGCACTCGGCTGGGTTTGTTGCTCGATGAATGCATCATCGGCTGTATCCACGAAACCAACAACAATCGCACAGCGACCACTTCGCGCTGCCACCTTCTCCAGTGCCGCCCGGTTGTCGGCCACGAACCCGGCTTTCAAGACCAGATCTTCGGGTGGATAGCCCGACAGAGTGAGCTCGGGGAACGCCACGAGATCACAGCCAGCTGCTTCGGCACGGGCAGCGAACGTCTCGATTTGGGCCAGGTTGTGGGCTAAATCCCCGACTCGCGGGTTGATTTGTGCCAAACCCACCCGGATCACTGCAGCCCGTGTTTGCGTCACAATTTCACACTACTGAGCCAAATTCTGGCCAGCCCCCAGAAGTTTTTACACGCCGTTTACAAACGGATGATGCCGCCGACACGCAGATGTATGAAACTGGGCTGTCACGTTCCCCGAAAGGAAACCATCACCATGCCATACCAAGCCGAATACATCTGGATCGACGGTGTCAAGCCAACACCCATGCTGCGCTCAAAAACGAAAATCATCGACAACTCGGTGAAGACCCCACCCATCTGGGGTTTCGACGGCTCGTCAACCGAACAAGCAACCGGTGAATCATCGGACTGCGTTCTCAAACCGGTGTACTGGTGCAAAGATCCACTTCGTGGAGGTCGCAACATTCTGGTGATGTGCGAGGTGTATTTGGCCAGCACCGACGAACCACATCCAACCAACACGCGAGCAGCCTGTGCCGAGGCAGCAGCGATGTACAAAGAGCACGGCATGATCTACGGCATCGAACAGGAATACACATTGATGCGCTTGAACGGTCGTCCGTACGGTTTCCCCGAACTCGATGGTGAGCCTGGCCCCCAAGGGCCGTACTACTGCGGTGTTGGTGCTGGGCGCGTCATGGGGCGTGACCTAATTGAGATTCACACCATCGCATGTCTCGAAGCTGGTCTCATGATCTCGGGCACCAACGCCGAGGTGATGCCTGGCCAATGGGAGTTTCAAGTTGGCCCACTCGACGCACTCGCTGTGAGCGACCAGATGCACGTCGCCCGCTGGCTCTTGCATCGCATTGCCGAAGACTTCGACATCGTCGTGTCGTTCGATGCCAAGCCACAAAAAGGTGACTGGAACGGTGCTGGTGCACACACCAACTTTTCCACCAAGGCGATGCGTGCGTCGTATGACGCCATCGACGCAGCGTGCAAGGCAATCGGCACTCGCGTGATGGAACACGTAGAGCACTACGGTCACGACATTCAAAGCCGCCTGACCGGCAAGCACGAGACCGCACCGTGGAACCAGTTCAGCTACGGCGTGTCAAATCGCGGTGCCTCGATTCGCATTCCATGGCAAGTCGCCAAGGATGGCAAGGGCTACGCCGAAGATCGTCGTCCGAACGCCAACATGGACCCATACGTGGTGACCCGCCTCATTCTCGAAACGGTGTGCTCACAGGCAAAACCGCTGTCTGCCAGCAAGGCCAAGAAGCCGACCGCGAAAAAGGCAACAAAGCCGAAAAAGAAGGCTCGTAAATAACAAGACTCACTCCGTGACGGTTGACTAAAGGGGTGCCACGCATGCTCGATGCCCAACGCGACTACGTATTGCGTACGGTCGAAGAACGGGGCATCCGATTGGTGCGTCTGTGGTTTACCGATGTGCTGGGCACCCTGAAAAGTTTTGCCATTAGCCCGGCCGAAATGGAAAACGCGCTCAACGACGGCATGAGCTTTGACGGCTCGTCCATCGACGGATACGGCCGCGTGCAAGAAGCCGATGTGCTCGCCTTGCCCGACCCCAACACGTTTGAAGTGCTGCCGTGGGTCGACGCTAAGTCAGCCGAGGCACGCGTCTTTTGTGACATTGCCCAGTTGGATGGCACACCGTTTGAAGGCGACCCGCGACAAGTATTGCGACGCAACCTGGAAGCCGCCCGCAAACTGGGCCTGGTGTTTTATGTTGCACCCGACGTTGAGTACTTCTATTTCGCTCCACGTAACGACGGTGGTCGACCAGTGCCACTCGACCAAGGTGGTTTTTTCGATCTCACCACCACGGATATCACCAGTTCCTTGCGCAAAGAAACCATCCGCACGCTCGAGACCATGAGTATTCCGGTCGAATACAGCTTTCACGAAGATTCGCCCAGCCAACACGAAATCGATCTGCGCCACACCGACGCACTCACCATGGCTGACAGCATCATGACCTTCCGCTTTGTTGTCAAAGAGATTGCAGCGATGCGCGACGTGCATGCCACATTCATGCCCAAGCCGCTCGAAGGCGTGCAGGGCTCGGGCATGCACTTGCATTTGTCGCTTTTCAAGGGCGACACGAACGCTTTCCATTCCGAGAGCGACCCTTACAATCTGAGCGACACCGCCAAGTCATTCATGGCTGGTTTGTTGCGCCACGCTGCCGAGATCACCGCAGTCACCAATCAAACCGTCAACAGTTACAAACGCCTTGTGCCGGGCTTTGAAGCCCCCGTGCATGTGTCGTGGGCACGCAACAACCGCAGTGGTCTCATCCGCGTGCCGGTGCCCAAGCGTGGCAGTGAACTTGCCACCCGAATCGAACTGCGGTCCCCCGACCCGGCCTGCAACCCGTACCTGGCTTTTTCTGTGATTTTGGCGGCTGGCTTGCGGGGCATCGAGGAAGGGTACGAACTCCCGAGCGAGGCCGACGCCAACTTGTTCGAAATGGGCGATGCTGCACTCACCAAACTGGGCATCGAACAACTGCCGCAGTCGCTCAACGATGCCTTGCGAGTGATGGAGTCTTCACAGCTCGTCGCCGAAGCGCTTGGCGAGCACATTTTTGAATGGTTCCTGCGCAACAAGCGAGCTGAGTGGCGCAAATACAAAACGCACGTGTCACAGTTTGAGATCGATACCTACCTGCGCTCCATATGACCAGTACGGGATTGCTTGCTGTCTACCCGGACAACCCGAGTGTGGATGTAGCGCGCACGCTCGACTTGGCAAATTTCGCCTGGAAGGGTGTCGCTAACCCCGACACGTTGGCCCGCTTGCAACCAACTGAGGGCTGGATGGGCGCAGTCGTGGCATGCGACGAAGACCCCGAAGGTGGATGGGCATTGTGTCGCAACCTGCGCCGACTTGATCGTCCAGTCCAGCGCATCCTGGTGCTCATCACGGGAGCCCAGATTGCTGACCTCGAGATGCGCGACAATCTATTTGACGATTTTCTGCTGACTCCGTTTCATCCACGCGAACTCGAAGCTCGCCTGCGACATTTGTTCTACAACGAAATTTCTGCGCCGTCTTCAGTCGTTATCGAACACGCTGGGCTGCGATTGAATCTCGAAACATACCAGGCCACCTTCGAGGGTCGCCCACTCGACCTCACCTACATGGAATACGAACTGCTCAAATACTTTGCCCACAACCCCGGCCGCGTGTATTCACGCGAAGTGCTGTTGTCAGAGGTATGGGGATACGAATACTTCGGTGGTGCACGCACTGTTGACGTACACGTGCGACGTTTGCGCGCCAAACTCGGCGAAGAACATGCTCATCTCATTGAAACCGTGCGCAGCGTCGGCTACCGCTTCGGTGCATCAAAGTGGCAGGGCTGATTGCTGCATCGCTCGGGCTAAGCGCCCGTGAGTCTCGAGCATCTCGGGCAACTTGTTGCTCACTAGTTGGTAATCACGCACGACGACACGACCGTGCACAATCGTGTGTTTGGCGCTTGATGGCCCGCAGCGCAGCCAACCCTCAATCGGGTCATCCACCACGCCAGCAAATTGCGGGCCCTCGAGCGACCACACCGCAAGATCCCCCACGCTGCCCACGCTCAATTCACCGATTTCGCCGACTCGACCTAAACAACCTGCCCCACCTCGCGTTGCGCACTCCAGCGCCATGCGTGCCGTGCCGACTGCAGCCCCACTCGACAACTTGGCCAGCAGCATCGCTTGGCGTGCTTCGAGCCACAGCGATGCCGAGTCAGCCGAAGACGAACCGTCAACGCCCAGCCCCACGTGCACACCTGCTGCCCGCAGCGACACCACCGGTGCGATGCCCGACGAAAGAATCATGTTGCTGCTCGGGCAATGCGCCACACCTACACCTGCTGCCCCGAGCCGAATAATTTCTTCGGCGTTCGGTTTCACACAATGCGCCAACCACACGCGGTCACTCACCCATCCGACATCTTCTAAATACTCAGTTGGCCGACAACCAAACGTGGCAAGCGAGAACGCATCGTCTTCGTCATTTTCAGCAAAATGCGTGTGCAGCCGAACATCAAGTCGTTCGGCCAGTCGGGCTGAGTCAATCATCAATTGCTTGGTCACGCTGAACGGTGAACATGGCGCCAACGCCACTCGCACCATTGCCCCGCGTGCTCGGTCGTGATGCTGCGCGACTACTCGCT
>JANQZQ010000114.1:12345-13915 GCA_030728545.1 Ilumatobacteraceae bacterium | reverse complement strand
GCGCAGGTCGTGATGATCGTGGTCCGCGTAAAGAGTGGAAGCCGCGTGAGGGCGCTGGTCGCGATGATCGCGGCCCGAGTCGAGGACCGCGTCGTGAGTGGAAGCCGCGTGAGGGCGCCGGTCGCGATGATCGCGGTGCAAGTCGTGGACCGCGTCGTGAGTGGAAGCCGCGTGAGGGCGCTGGTCGCGATGATCGCGGCCCAAGTCGTGGCCCGCGTCGTGATGACCGCCGTGATGACCGCCGTGATGACCGTCGCGATGACATGCCGCAAACCGAAGCGCAGCGTCGTCGCTCGGAGGTGTTTGCTCGCAAAGGCCCCCGTAAGTACGGCAAGGACAAGCCCTTTGGTGACCGCCCAGATCGCGAAGAGCGAGTCGTCGACGAAGGTTCGGTGCGTCGCCGCAAGTTCGACACCGATCGTCGCCCGTCGCGTGATTCGTCACGCGGTGGCACTAGCGCCAAGCCGCGCGCTCAGCGTCGCGATGACGGTCCGATGTTTCCCACCGCGCCAGCCCTGCAAGAGCCACTGGCCGGCGAAGTTCGTCGTGCAGTCGGGGACCGTCGCTACGACTCGGTAAGCAATCAGTTGTCGCGAACGTTGGTGGCGTACGACGCCGAGCGTTATCGCGAAGCGTTGTCGGTGCTTACACCAGTGCTCGAAGATCTTTGGTTAATCAGCGATGTGCGGGTGTTGGCTGGCCGCCTGGAGTATCGCGCCCAGCGTTGGAAGGCTGCCGCAGAACACTTGGAGTTTGCTCGTGCCAGTGATCGCACGGACATGACCAACATGCCAGTGCTCATTGACTGCTATCGCGGCTTGAAGCGATACGACACGGTGGATGAACTGTGGAGTGAATTGAAAGAAGCGTCTCCGCATCCGATGATCATGGCTGAAGGTCGGGTCTCGGCTGCCATGTCGTACGCCGATCGACACGATGTGGCGACAGCCATTCGCATCATGACCCACGGCACCGAGCCACGCCAGGTACAGCCTCATCACCTCCTCGAGTGGTACGTGCTGGGCGACCTGCATGACCGAGCCGGCGACCCTGTGTCGGCCAAACGGTTTTTCGTGAAGGTAGCCAAGGAAGATGCCAAGTATTTTGATGTCGAAGCCCGTCTTGCCGGGCTCGGCGAATAGTTTCCCGACTTTTCACACTGTTTCGATTTTCCACCGCCGTTTGACGCATTGGCGTCACACACCTTCATAACCGCCGCCGGCGGGTCTAGTGAAGGAGTCTTCGTGTCAAAACGAACCACACGCATCGCCCGCGGGGCCAGCAACAAAAAAGAACATTCCACGAACATGGCTCTGGTGCGCGGAGCACTCGTGGCTCAGCCCACGGTGCGCGTCATTGATCGTCATCAACGAGCCACCACGTTCGACTTGGCAACTGTGGTTAACGGACGACGTGTGGTGGTGCCGGTTGTGGCGCTCAACATGGATCTTCCAGTTATCAAAATTGGCGACGAAGTCACCGCGCTGGGCCATGTGCGAAGGCGGTTCTTTCGCGTTGGGCCACGCACGCAGAGTGTCACCGAGTTGCTCGCTGAGCACATCGTGCCAGG
>JANQZQ010000114.1:0-12245 GCA_030728545.1 Ilumatobacteraceae bacterium | reverse complement strand
TGTTGGTAGGCCACTTCGTGGGTCACCGTGCGCAAGGCCGACTCGAGTCGGTCGCTGTCTAAATCTCGCAACCCGCTGAAGGCTGCGGCCTTGGGCGTGAGCCACCAACCCGAAAGTTGGTCATCCACCAGACACAACGCTGCGCGCTGAGACATCTCAGCGATGATGCGGGCGTCGACCGGCTTGTCGAGCGGCACCACATCAAAAGTCGATGCCAGAACTTTGCGCAATTGTTGGCTGGTGATATCGCGATACAAGCGATGGATGGCTGCGATGCTCAGCTGCTGTTCGACCAGTTCCCCGACGTAGGTCATCGTGGTGCGTGCGGCGTCAGCAAGCGCGGTTTCGCTCATCTCGTCGCGGTAGGTGCGCGCAATCGCATAGCGGTGGTGCCCGTCGGCAATGAGCACCGGGGCCGATGCCACCAGTGAAGAAATCGACCGCACTCGCAGCGGGTCATCGACGCGCTCCACTCGATGGGTGACACCGTCGTCGTCTTGAAATTCACCAAGGAGGTCTCCGCCAGCCACAAGCGCGTCGGTGAGTTGTTCGCGGAGCGACAGCCCCCACACCGGTGACATGTTGGCGCGAGTGGCGCGAGTGAGATCGAGGCGGTCGGTCTTTGCCTTGGGGGTGGTGCGTTCGTGGGGCAGCACGCCACCGGCGCCCTCGTCGACTACTTCTAATGCGCCGATGACTCCGACGGTGTTGCGATGTTGGCCGTTGGCGTCAACGAATGACATGCGATACAGCGTGAACGACGGTCGCGGGTCGAGGGTGAGCACGCCGCTGGCGCGCCATTCGCGCAATGTTGCTGCAGCGGCTTCATACGGGCTAGTTGACGCGTCACTGCTTACGGGCAGATCGAGGGCGACGATGTTGTGGGCATCTCGTGCGGCGAGTGCGGCGCGATCAGCGCCACTCAACACGTCGTAGGGCGGTGCGGTCACCTGCAGCAAATGTTGCTGCGCCGAATAGCGCAACGCGCGGAACGGAGCAAAGATCGGCATCGTTCCAGAGTGGCAGGTTGGCGCCCCAGATGCCAACTAGCGTCGGGCGCACCGTGAAAGCGCCGATTCTCTGTGATCTTGACGGTGTGGTGTGGCTGTTGCACCAACCAATTGCGGGTTCAGTTGAGGCCATCGCCCGGTTGCGAGCAGCGGGCCATCGGGTGCTGTTTGTAACCAACAACTCGTCGGCGACGGTGAGCACCCAAGAAAATGCTCTGCGAAAAATCGGAATCCCTGCAACAGGCGACGTGTGCACTTCAGCGCAAGCAGCGGCGTTGCTTGTGGCGCCAGGGGAACGCGTGCTCGTTGCGGGTGGCCCGGGCATCGTTGAGGCAATCGAGCAGCGGGGGGCCGTCGTTGTGGCGCGCACTGACAGTGACATGAGTGAGCCTGAGTTTGCCGCTTGTGCCACCGATATCGACACCGTCATGGTTGGCTATCACGCTTCGTTTGACTATCGAGGTTTGACCCGAGCAACCACAGCGATTTTGGCTGGGGCGCGACTGATTGGCACCAACGACGACCCGACGTATCCCACACCGGCTGGGCTGATTCCTGGTGGTGGTTCCATCTTGGCTGCTTTTGCTACCGCTGGCGGGGTGGCCCCGACTATCGCCGGCAAACCGTGTGCAGCGATGGGTCAACTCGTGCGTGAACGTTTGGCGATCAATGACTTGAGCGGCGCGTGGATGGCTGGCGATCGCGACTCGACAGATGGCGCATTCGCGCGTCTTGTTGGTGCAAAGTTTGGGCTCATGTTGTCGGGGGTGAACGAGCCCAGCAACAACCAGGTGGCCCCCGATGGTGTGTTTGACAACCTCGCTGCACTTGCCGACCACGTGTTGAGTGCAGCTGCGGGCGCATAGCGCGTGACGCAATTGCAACGTATCGACCGCGCATTAGTAGCCGCCGGTTTGGCGCGTGACACCAGCGAGGCGTTGCAACTCATTGCGCAAGATCGCGTGACGGTGAATGGGGCACCAGTGTTGAATGCGGCACGACAAGTGCATCCACGCGATCAGGTTGCCGTGGTGGAGGTGGCGCAGTTTGTGAGCCGTGGTGGTCTCAAGCTTGACGCCGCACTGAATCACTTTGCGCTACTAGGCGATGCCGTAGCCGTAGCCGGCGCGCGTGTGCTGGATGCCGGTGCATCAACCGGCGGGTTTGTCGATTGTTTATTGCAGCGCGGTGCGGGTCAGGTGGTGGCGTGCGATGTGGGGCGTGGCTTGCTGCATCCGAAGATTGCCGCCGACCAGCGGGTGGAAGTGCGCGACGAACTCAATGCCCGCGACATTGGCGCATCGATTCGGGCTGGGGCCTTAGTCGGCGACTTTGATTTGGTTGTGGCAGATTTGTCGTTTATTTCACTCACGCTGGTTGCCGAAAGCCTCGTTGCGGCAACCCGCAAGGCGGGCCAGTTGTTGGTGTTGGTCAAGCCGCAGTTTGAGGCCACCAAAGCCGAAGTCGACAAAGGTGCCGGGGTGATCATCGATGATGCGATTCGCCAGCGGTGCATTGCAGAGGTGCGGGAAGCGTTCGTGCGCCACGGGGTGCAACCGCGTGGGGAAGTGGAGTCGGCAGTGGCTGGGCCAGCCGGCAATCGTGAGCACTGGCTACGCCTGACGCGCGAATAGCCTGAACCACATGGCCAATGTCATGGTGGTGGCCCACCATACGCGCAGTGAAGTGCCCCCGCTGTTGGGCGAACTGCGTGCAGAACTCTCGCGCTCTGGTCATCATTTGTGGATGTGTCGCGCTGATGCCCAAGCGCACGGTTTGGTCGATGTGGCGAGCGACCGAGACGCAGCCGATTCAGACCTCGTCGTGGTCTTGGGTGGCGACGGCACAGTGCTGCGCGCCATCAGTTTGCTCAATGGTGCGCCCGCGCCAGTGCTGGGGGTCAACGTTGGGGTGTTGGGCTATCTCACTGAAGTGGGCGTCGATGGCGCTGTCAAGGCTGTTGCTGCGGCCCTGAGCGGCGAGGCTGGTCGCGACTTCATTATTGACGAGCGAATGCTGTTGCAGGTGACCGTGGCCAAAAAAGACCAACCAAATTTGGTTTGGCGTGCACTCAATGAAGCAGTGTTGGAAAAACAGCAGTCCGGCCACACCGTATGGATTGACGTGGCGGTCAATCACGAGTTGTTCGAGCGATACTCGGCCGACGGCGTGATCGTGGCTACGCCAACTGGGTCTACGGCATACTCCATGTCGGCTCGTGGGCCAGTTGTTTCGCCGCGTCATCGCGCGCTGATCGTCACACCTGTGTCGCCGCATATGAACTTTGATCGTTCGTTGGTGTTGGGCCCCGACGAGCATCTGCAGATGACCGTTGCGGGTACTCGACCTGTCGACTTGTCGCTCGATGGTCAACGCGTCGCGAGTTTGGCAGCCAGCGATGTGGTGACGTTTGCCCCCGACTTGTGCACGGCGCGATTTATTCGATTTGCCGAACCACAGTTTCACCAAATTTTGCGCTCCAAATTCGGGCTGTCGGAGTAGGCGTGCTCGCAGAACTACACATCGAAAATTTCGGTGTGATCGAGTCAGCAACAATCGTGCTGAAAGATGGTTTGTCGGCACTCACCGGCGAAACTGGCGCCGGCAAAACAATGGTGGTTGAAGCTATCAACTTGTTGATGGGTCAACGTGCTGACACATCGGTAGTGCGACCAGGGGCCGATGAGTTGCGCGTCGAAGGCAGGTTTGTATCTGCTGATGGCACCGAACGTGTGCTGTGTCGCGTGGTGCCACGCGATGGTAGGTCGCGGGCCTATGTCGATGGCCGTTTGGCGACGGTCAACCACCTCAGCGAGCTGGGGGCAGAACTCGTAGACCTGCACGGCCAGCACGAACACCAAAGCCTGTTGACTGCACCAGCCCAGCGGGCCGCCCTCGACACCTTTGCCGACATTGATCTGTCGGCACTGCGCACAGCGCGAGCGCAGGTGACGGAAATTGATGCCGCGCTGGCCACGATGGGTGGCGATGAGCGGGCTCGGGCGCGCGAAATTGATCTCCTGCGATTTCAAGTAGACGAAATTTCGCGGGCCGAACTGAGCGACCCAGATGAAGACGCAGCACTGGAACGCAGCATTGACTTGCTGCAAGACGCCGAGTCACATCGCGAATCTTTAGCGACGGCTATTGGTGCACTCACCGATGACGATGGGGCACTTGACCGTATGGGTCATGCCGCTGGTGCGCTGGGGCGCGGCGATGCGATGCGCGAGCACGTGGAACGCATTCGCGAACTGCAGTCACTCATCGGTGACGCCGCTGACGACATGCGTCGGGTATTGGAACAAGTGGATCAAGATCCAACACGATTGGCGGCATTGGTCGAGCGGCGCCAGACACTGTTTGATCTGCGCCGCAAGTATGGCGACACCGTGGCCAGCGTTATTGCCTATGGCCTCGAGACTGCTGGTCGTTTGAGCGAACTTGAATCATGGGAAGAACGGGCTAGCGACCTGGATGCTCGGCGCACCGCGGCACTTGCGGCATTGCAGAAAGCTGCGCGCAAGGTGCGTGCTGCTCGGCAGGCGGCTGCACCTGCGTTGGCCAAAGCAGTCGAGAAAAACCTGGCACGGCTGGCCTTGGGGGCCGCGCGAGTAGAGATCATCGTCGGCGGTGACGAGACCATCGATTTAGCCGGCGACGAGGTGACGTTTTTGCTGGCCGCAAACCCAGGTAGCGAACCCGCCCCGCTAGCCAAGGTGGCATCGGGTGGTGAGTTGGCGCGCACCATGTTGGCGCTGCGATTAGTGCTCACCGAGGCACCCAGCACGTTGGTGTTCGACGAAGTTGATGCAGGCATCGGTGGTGATGCAGCAGTGGCGGTGGCCGAAGCACTGGCAGTGCTCGGCGAACGGCACCAAGTGCTGGTGGTGACCCACCTGCCGCAAGTTGCCGCACGCGCAGCGAATCATGTGGTGGTCAATAAAGAAGTACGCAAGGGCATCACGTTTGCCACAGCGCGAACCCTGGCTGAAGATGAGCGAGCCGAAGAGATTGCCCGCATGCTGTCGGGAAGCCTGGCCGTGGAATCGGCCGTGGAACATGCCAAGAATCTGCTGAAAACTCGCCAGAAAACACCCCCGCCCCGCAGATAGGGGTAGGCTGACCTTCCGTCAAGGTTGATTCTGGCGGCACCCCGCTCAGATGATGATGACGGGAGGCAAGAAGTGGCAAAGCATGTGTTCGTCACAGGCGGTGTAGCCAGCGCCCTCGGTAAAGGTCTCACTGCTTCGTCACTCGGTCGCTTGCTCAAGATGCGTGGCTTGCGCGTCACCATGCAAAAACTGGATCCGTACATCAACATCGACCCGGGCACGATGAATCCGTTTGAACACGGCGAAGTGTTCGTCACCGACGACGGTGGTGAAACCGATTTGGATCTCGGTCACTACGAGCGGTTCATCGACGAAAACCTCACCCGGTCGTCAAACGCCACGACGGGTTCGATTTATCAGGCTGTTCTGGCCGCCGAACGCCGCGGGGATTACCTCGGGCGCACGGTGCAAGTCATTCCGCACGTCACTGACGAGATCAAACGTCGAATTCAGCGCATCACCACCGAAGACGTTGATGTCATGATCACCGAAGTCGGTGGCACCGTGGGTGACATCGAGATTCTGCCGTTCTTGGAGTCCATTCGGCAATGGCGCAACGAAGTGGGTCGCGACAATGTGTGCTACATCCACGTCACCTTGGTGCCGTTCATCGGCCCGAGTGGTGAGCAAAAAACCAAGCCCACACAACACAGCGTCACCGAACTGCGCAGTCGCGGTATTCAACCCGACGTAATCGTGTGTCGCAGTGACCAGCCGCTGTCGGATGGATTGAAGCGAAAGATTTCAGGTCAGTGCGACGTGCCGATACGCAATGTGATCAATGCCGCCGACGTGGGCAACATCTATGAGTTGCCGTTGATCTTGCACGATGAGGGTCTTGACACCGTGGTGTGCGAAACCTTGCGCATCGAGCGCGAGCTTGACTTGTCGCCATGGCAGGCGTTGGTCGCACGTGTTGAAGCAGCCACATCGCCCGTACGCATTGGCCTCATCGGCAAGTACGTCGATTTGCACGATGCCTATTTGTCGGTTGCCGAGTCGCTGCGTCACGCCGGGTTTCATCATGGGGCAAAGGTAGAAATTGAATGGATCCAGGCCGAAGAAGTCGAAGGTCTGCTCGCTGATGATCGCATGACCAGTTTGGATGGGATTGTGATTCCGGGTGGCTTTGGGCCGCGTGGCGTTGAAGGCAAAATTCGGGCCGCTGGATACGCGCGTGAACACGGTGTGCCGTGCTTGGGGCTATGTCTTGGCATGCAGGTAATGACTGTGGAGTTTGCGCGTAACGTGCTCGGGCTCGATGACGCCAATTCCACCGAGTTCAATCCGGCTACACCGCATCCAGTTATTGATTTGATGAATGACCAACGAGAAGTCACTGACAAAGGTGGCACGATGCGACTCGGTGCTTATTACGCCGTGTTGCAACCAGGTTCAAAAGTGTCCAAGGCTTACAACGAGCCGGTGGTGAGCGAGCGGCACCGCCATCGTTATGAGTTCAACTCCGCATACCGCGCGCGCTTCGAAGAAGCCGGATTTTTGTGCAGTGGCACTTCGCCTGACAAGCGCTTGGTGGAGTTCATCGAACTTGAGGAGCATCCATTTTGGGTCGGCACTCAGGCGCATCCCGAGTTCAAGAGTCGCCCCGATCGAGCCCATCCGTTGTTTCGTGACTTGATTGGGGCTGCGCTTGAATACCGAACTCACCGCTTGGGTGTCAATCAGGTGAATGCTCAGAGCGGGGCAGTGGAGCACGCGCGCTAAGTCGCGCCACGATGCCCAAACGCCCCAGCGGCCCCGTCGGGGGCTTCGTCACAGAGTCGATCAAGGGCATCCATGACTGGGCGTTGTGGTCGTTGGTGCAAGGCAAGTTCATCGGGCCAGACGGCGCGACATTTACCCGCAGCTTTGTCACCTCGCCCGGGGCAGTCGGTGTAGTGGCGCTACAAGAACACAATGTTGCACAGGCCCCACGCGTGGTGCTCGTGCGCCAGTATCGCCCGGCCTTGCATCGCCTCACGCTCGAGCTGCCAGCCGGCATGCGCGACCAGTCAGAAGAACCCGCACTCGAGACTGCCCAACGTGAACTGCGCGAAGAAGTCGGCTTGACGGCCCGCGACTGGACACGTTTGGGGTGTCATGTGTCGGCACCTGGTATTTCCAACTCGCAGGTGGAGCTATTTTTGGCCCGCTCGCTCGAGCAGGTAGAGGTGGATCGTCACGGCCCTGAGGAACAACACATGACGATTGAAGAAGTTGCCCTGCCTGACGCGCTGGCGATGGTGGCAGATGGTGTCATTGACGACGCCAAAACAGTGATTGGGTTGCTCCTCACCGAGCAGCTCCTGCGCCGAGGATAACGCGACGTGGCGCTCGAGGCAGCCGAACGATTCTTGGCGTGGCTGCAAATCGAACAAGGTCGAGCCGAAAAAACTATCGAGGCCTATCGGCGTGATCTGCGCGACTACGAAGACTGGTTGGCCACCCGTCGCGTTTCTTCACTGACCGCCCAGAGTCGAGATGTTGAAGCCTTCGTGGCCTACCTACGCAAACACGGCAAGGCGGCTCGTTCGGTAGCCCGCCAATTTGCAGCTGTGCGAATGTTGCATAAGTACCTAGTAGTGGAAGGCGAGCGCGACGACGACCCGGCTGCGTTGGTCGACGGCGTGAAAGTGCCGAGTGGTCTACCCAAGCCGTTGCGTGAAGACGACGTGACGCTGTTGATTGCTGCAATCACTGGTGATGATTCGTTTGCCCGACGTGATCGTGCCTTGGTGGAGTTCTTGTATGCAACGGGTGCCCGCATTTCTGAAGCGTGCGGGCTGTCATTGGGAGACATCGACATGCAGGATTCACTCGTGCGACTGTTGGGCAAAGGCAACAAAGAACGCATCGTGCCGTTCGGGCGCAGCGCCCACGCAGCCCTGAGCGACTGGTTCGACGAAGGTGGGCGCACAATGCGCGTGCCCAAACGATGGAAGTCACGCGACAACTCC
Organism: Ilumatobacteraceae bacterium; assembly: GCA_030728545.1. Classification (GTDB taxonomy): domain Bacteria; phylum Actinomycetota; class Acidimicrobiia; order Acidimicrobiales; family Ilumatobacteraceae; genus F1-60-MAGs027. Next base: position 4,163 of record JANQZQ010000114.1, on the reverse strand, counting down.
GATGCCGTGTTCTTGGGGGTGCACGGCACGCGCTTGACGCGCCAGGCAGCGTTTCACATCGTGCGTAAATACGCAGCCCTTGCCGGAATCAAAGAAGAGGTATCACCGCATTCACTTCGCCATTCGTGCGCCACGCACATGTTGGTGCACGGGGCCGACCTGCGAATTGTGCAGGAGCTGTTGGGCCACGCTTCGGTGAGCACCACGCAGATTTACACCAAGGTCGATGACGAGTTGTTAGTCAGCGTGTATCGCGAGTCGCACCCGCGCGCGGTGCGACGATGACATCACCCTGGCATTTAGCCAAGCGCCTGGTGGGTGCAGCCGCTGCACAGCCGCTGCGAAGTGCTGAGGCGAACGAAGTTGCTGCAATCCTGACTCCGACCGAGTTGCAGCTGTTCAGACAACTCTCTACACCTGATCAACGACACGCACTGCACGTGCTCAGGCGCTTTGACGCCTTTGTTGCCGAGGCTTTTGATGTAGCGCCACCAGTCGCTGGTCGGCGGGCTGCACTCTTGCATGACATTGGCAAAGCACAGGCTCCGCTCGGCACCGTGATGCGAGTCGTGGCAACGATCGTCGGCCCGCGCACGCCAGCGTTTCGTCGCTATCACGAGCACGAGACAATTGGCGTCGCAATGCTGGAACAAGCAGGTAGCGACCCCATCACAGTGATGCTGCTGCGGGGTCAAGGTGATGCGCAGCTAGTGGCTGCATTGCGACGTGCTGACGCAATATAAAGGAAGGGTTAGCGCGGCAACATGCCGATGGCGTTGTGGGCACGTGCCAGAGTGGCGGCGGCCACGAGTTCAGCGCGGGCATCGCCTTGTCGTACCAGTCGCGCTAGTTCGCCGCGGTCGTTCATGAGTTCGTGGTATCGCCGGCGAATTGGTGAGAGCATCTCGGCGACTGCTGCGCCAGTGGCTGCTTTCAGTGCCCCATATTGCGTATACGAAGCTGCGGTTGCCTCGGGTGTGCTGGCCGTGGCGGCGGCCAAAATTTCGAGCAGGTTTGCCACACCAGGTTTGGCGGCACGGTCGTAGACCACTTCGTTGCCACTATCGGTGACTGCACGCTTGAACTTTTTTTCTATGGCGGCTGGGTCATCAAGCAGATACACGATGCCGGCTTCACCACTTGCCGATTTCGACATTTTTGCTTCGGGGTTTTGCAAGTCCATGACGCGCGCACCGGCTTTGGGTGTAACAGCCTTTGGCAAAACGAACGTGTCACCAAAACGATGATTAAAGCGGATGGCAATGTCGCGGGTGATCTCGATGTGCTGTCGTTGATCATCGCCGACTGGCACCTCGTTGGCGTCGTACAGCAAAATGTCGGCGGCCTGTAGCGCCGGATATGTAAAGAGACCAGCCGAGACAAAATCCGCTTCGCGTTTGGCTGCCTTGTCCTTGAACTGCGTCATGCGACTGAGTTCTCCGTACGACACCGTGCATTCCATGATCCAGGCCAACTGTGAATGCTGCGGTAGGTGGCTCTGCACGAATACGGTTGCTACATCGGGGTCGAGGCCGACGGCAAAAAGCATCGCGGCCAACGACAACGTCTGATCGCCCAGTACTCCGGGCCCTTCAGTCACGGTGAATGCGTGCAGGTCAACGATGCCGTGAAACACATCGTTCTCGTGCTGGCCCGATACCCAGTTGCGTAGTGCACCCAGATAGTTGCCAAGATGCACGTGACCAGTGGGTTGGATGCATGACAGGACTCGAGCCACAATCCCAAGTTACTCGTGCGCGCAGCGGTACTCTCGTACAAATGCCGTACGCGGTGTCTACTCCGGTCTTCGAGGGCCCTTTCGACCTACTCTTGCATCTGATTTTGCAGCAAGAAGTGGATATCCATGAGGTGTCGCTCAGTCGCATCGTAGAGGCGTACCTCATCGAATTGGACAAAATGGAATCACTCGACCTCGAAGTGGCGACCGAATTCTTGCTGATTGCGGCCACCCTGATCGACCTCAAAACCAGGCGACTGTTGCCGACGGTCGACGACGGGGACCTTGACGAAGAACTCGCACTCTGGGAAGAACGCGACATCCTGCTGGCGCGTCTACTCGATTGCAAAACGTTCAAAGACGTAGCCGCCGTGATGCAGCACCTGATCGAGCGCGCCGAGTTGTCGCAACCACGCTTGGCTGGCCCAGACGAGCGGTTCGAGTCGCTGATGCCCGACATGCTCGAAGGTGTCACGCCACTGCGGTTGCAGCGTGCGTATTTGCGAGCCACCGAGCCCAAGGCGCCCGTGTCGATTGATTTGTTTCACGTGGCCCCGATTCGTGCCAGCGTGGCCGATGCACTTGACGAGTTGTTGCTGTCACTGCCCACGAGTGGGCCAACATCGTTTCGCACCATCGTGCAGGGCATCACCGATCGAATCGAAGTCGTCGTGCGCTTTTTGGCCCTGCTCGAACTCTTTAAACAGGGTCGAGTGGACTTGGTGCAAGCCGAGCGGTTTGGCGACATCGCAGTGGTGTGGAACGCTGATGCAACGTTCGATGACATGGGAGCAATTGATAACTATGACGGCTGAGAGGTAAACGATGACCCGTGTGACAGAGGGCGATATCGATCCCGAGATCGTAAAAGCGCTCGAAGCGATTCTGCTGGTGGCGGTCGAACCCGTGACGGTCAAGTTGTTGGCGCAGGTGTTGGAGCAACCCACCGCGACAGTCGAAGTGTTGTGCAATCGTCTGGCCGCGGCCTACGACGAAGCGGGGCATGGCTTTGCTCTGGTCAGCGTGGCTGGCGGATTTCGTTTGCAGAGTCGCGCCGAGGTGTCGTCGTATGTCGAGCGCTTCATCCTCGATGGGCAACAAGCGCGCATTTCGGCTGCGGCGCTTGAGACGCTGGCAATCATTGCGTACAAGCAGCCGATTTCGCGAACTCAGATTTCGGCAATTCGTGGTGTCGACCCCGAGTCGGTGTTGCGCACCCTGCAAGCTCGTGGCTACATCACCGAGTTGGAGCGCGACGACGGCCCAGGTTTGGCCGTGATGTATGGAACCACCCCGTTGTTCTTGGAAAGACTCGGTGTCAATGCCTTAGAGAACTTGCCACCGATCAGTGACTTCGTGCCAGATGCCAACGTCGTCGAGGCGTTGGAGGCAGGTCTTCGTGTGGTGCCTGATACCACGCCGTGAACCCAGAACCAGTCGACGGAGAGCGCCTACAAAAAGTGTTGGCCCAGCGCGGCTTTGGCAGTCGTCGCGTGTGCGAAGAGTTGATTGAACAGGGTCGGGTGACCGTGAATGGTGAACCTGCTCAACTCGGTAGGCGAGTCGATGTGCAACGCGACGCAGTGGCCGTCGACGGGGTGGCTGTTGGTGTGCGACCAGACCTCGTGTACTACTTGTTGCACAAGCCATACAACGTGATCACCACGGTGAAAGACACCCACGACCGCGTGACCGTGGTGGAGTTGGTGCCGAGCGAACCGCGGGTGTTTCCGGTCGGCCGTTTGGACTTGGATTCCGAAGGGCTCATCATCTTGACCAACGATGGTGAGCTCACTCACCACCTCACGCACCCAAGTTTCGGCGTGGAAAAAGAATATTTGGTGCACGTTCGCTGCGGGCCAGATGGAGTGCCTGAAACTGCGCTCAACAAGTTGCGTCGCGGTGTGGAGTTGGACGACGGCATTACCTCGCCGGCCAAGGTGGGCCAAGTGCAGCCGGGGGTATTGCGCATCGTGATCCACGAAGGGCGTCATCGACAAGTGCGCCGCATGTGTGATGCGGTCGGGCACGAAGTGAATCGGCTGGTGCGCACCCGCATCGGCACCCTCGTTGATGCAGCATTGAAGCCCGGCGAGTGGCGGCTACTCACCACCCAAGAGGTGCGTTCGCTAGCCGTACGCTGAAATGTCGTGACGAGGCGAGCAAATGTCCTTGGGCTAGGCCTCATTGGGGGTTCGGTTGCCGCTGGTCTGCGCGCGTCGGGTTGGCATGTTTCGGGTAGCGATGCCGGCAGTGGGCGTGAAGCCGAAGCACTTTCGCGTGGAATCATCGACAGTTGTGGCGTAGACGCCACCGCTGAGATTTCGTTCGTGGCGACACCGGTGTCGCAGGTCATCGACGGTGTGCAGGCCATGTTGCGCAGCACTGCGGGGGTGGTTACCGACGTGGGCTCGGTGAAGTTGCC
>JANQZQ010000113.1:9945-13929 GCA_030728545.1 Ilumatobacteraceae bacterium | reverse complement strand
AGCAGCACCGCATCGTTGAGTGCTGCAAGATGCGTGTCGGCTAAGTCGCTGTGGGTCAGGCGGCGGTATTCGTCGTTGTGTTGTTCGTCGTTGTGATACGCGGTAGGAAACAGACGCTTCATATGCGGCTCGAGTGCCGCTGGCGTTGTGGTTTTGGCAACTTCCACCTCGTGGCGTAGTTCGCCCAAGAGATGGGCTACGACATCACGTGAATGGTTATCAATCGTGAGGCGCAGACCGCCGTCAACGGGCTCAAAAATCATGCATCGTCTCGCTGCATCGTGGCCCACAAACCGTGTTCGTGGAGCCGCTGCACATCGACTTCGGCATGTTCGCGAGAGCCATTGGAAACGACTGCCCGACCTTTTTCGTGAACATCCAGCATGAGCGCAGTGGCTTTTTCCAAGCTGTATCCGAAAAGCTTCTGCAACACCCATGTCACGTACGCCATGAGGTTGATCGGATCATTCCAGACGATCACCACCCAAGGCCGGTCGAGGTCAACCGTGCTGTCGTGCTTGACATCGGTCACCGTTGACATGCTTCCAGTCTGCCGAGTGGTCGCGCAGGGTCGGTTGGCTCGTAGCCTTCGTGCGCGTGGTACTGGGTCGTCCGCTTGTTCCTTCGCGGCTTTCCAAAGCGTTCTCCCATGTGGGTTCTCGTCCGTCACGCACGACACTTGGCGCCTATGTAGCCCTCACCAAACCACGAATCATCGAACTGCTCTTGATCACCACCGTGCCAGCAATGGTGCTGGCCGCCGATGGTTGGCCTAACACGTGGTTGGTTGTGTGGACAGTCGTTGGCGGCACACTCGCTGCTGGTGGCGCCAATGCAATCAACATGTACATCGACCGAGATATTGATCAACTGATGGAACGCACCCGTAACCGACCGCTCGTGACTGGACGCATTGCACCGCGTGATGCGTTGGTGTTTGCCATCGCGTTAGAGATCGCTGCGTTTGTCGTACTCGCGTTGTCATCCAATGTGTTGGCTGGTGCGATTGCGATTTCGGCAACGCTCTTTTATGTCTTTGTCTATTCCCTGTGGCTAAAGCGCACGACCCGGCAAAACATTGTGATTGGTGGGGCAGCCGGGGCTGCACCGGTGTTGGTGGGTTGGGCCGCGGTGACCAATTCGGTCTCGTGGTCGGCAGTCGTGTTGTTTCTCGTCATCTTTTTGTGGACACCACCACACTTCTGGGCGCTAGCGATTCGCCACGCCGACGAGTATCGAGCGGCGTCAGTGCCCATGTTGCCAGTGGTCGAAACATTGTCGCGCACGGTGCGCACGATGGGTTGGTACACGGTTGCGGTCACGCTCGTTTCCTTTGCCTTGATTCCGCTGAATGACATGGGTGTGGTTTATTCGGTGGCAGCAGTCGTGCTTGGCGTTGCATTCATCGCGCTTACGTTTGGTCTCGGTCGCGCTCCGACCACCGCTGCCGCAATGCGGGTCTTTACGTTTTCCATTTCGTACGTCACGTTGCTGTTTTTGGCAGTGATGCTCGATGTGCTCGTGCGTTAGTTCGCAAAACATTGGTCAGTTTGGTCGGGTGCGACCAGCCGAGACATCAAGATAAACAGCCAAATTGAGTAGCCTTGCCACGTGGTGATGACGACTACGCACGCAGAAACTCTGTCGACGGCAAGCCGTCCAGCACCCGCGAGTCTCGGTGCATTGGCACGATGGATTACTGCTGCCGACCATGTGCGAATTGGGCTCTCGCTCACCCTCGGTGCCGCACTGTGGTTCATCATTGCCAGTGTGGTCGGTGTGGTGTTGGGCTTGGAGCGACTGGATTCATCCGCAGCACTCGTTGACGCTGGTGCATTGACCCAGCTGTTTTCGCTGCATCGATTTGCGTTGGTGTTCGGTGTTGCGGCCCCGCTCATGCTCGGGTTGTCGCTGTGGACACTGCCAGCGCAGCTGCATGCTTCGAATATTTCGTTGCCTCGGCTCGCAGCTTTCGGTTGGTGGGCCTGGCTAGCTGGCAGTGCAACGGTGTTGGTGTCGTATCTGTTCAATGGGGGCCCCGGTGGCGGCGCACAACAATACGTAGAGCTGTACTTACTGGGGCTTGGCATCGTGTTCGTCGGGTTGATCGCCCTCGCCGTCGTCGTGGCCACGACGGTGTTAACACGACGTAATGGTCAACGTCTGGCCAGCATTCCACTCGGGGCGTTCTCTGCTTTGGTTGGTGCCATCGGCATAGCGCTCACCCTTCCTGTTGCGATTGGTGCGATTGTTTATGTGTGGGTGGATTTTGTGAATGCTCGCGTGGCATTTGGTGGTGCGGGCTTCATCAATACATGGCTGGGTTGGACCACCCGCGAACCACAGAGCTTGATTTACGTCGTGCCAACACTTGGCATCTTGGCTGATGCTGCCGCACGTACGGCTCGAATTACATCCGCTCGCCAGCCGTTGCGTGGTGTGTTGCTCGTTGGTGTGGGTATTGCGGCGACCGTAATCATGAGTTCGGTAACCCAACAAGCCCATGTTTTTGCCCTCGGTGACACACCGTTTGCCACACTGCAGTCATTCGTGCCGTTCGCACTGTTCAATCTGTTGCCATTGTTGGCGCCACTCGTGGTGATCATGCTGTCGTTGCTGGCGCTGAAGGCCGGCAAGCCGTCGGTGTCGGGAGCACTGGTGGCCTCGTTGTTCGGGGTGGGCATGGTGTTTACCGGGTTGGTTGGCTCAGCAGCAATGCACATTGATGCACTCGGGTTGGTGGGCACTGTGTTTGGCGAAGCCGCACTCGTATATGTGGTGTACGGCTCGGTTCTAGCTGCGCTCGGCGGCGTTGCGTTGCACATTGGTTCGCTCACTGGCCGACCACTGCCTGATGTGCCCGTCATCTTGCTGGCACTCACCGGTTTTCTTGCCACCGTGCTGGCGTCACTGCCGCATTATGTTGCGGGGTTCATGGACCAACCGGCAAATTCCGCCACGGGCTACAGCGATGCTGGTGTCGTGGGGGTTGCCAATGTTGCCGTGGCCCTTGGACATGCATTGATGTTGGTGGTCGTCGTTGCCTTCTTTGGTCTGGTTGCTAAGTCGCGTCGCGGCACACCCGTTACCGATCGTTATCAGACGCAGGTGTCGACATGACCGCACCCGCACTCACCGCTGGGCCAGCACGTCGCACCAGCACGGTGTTCGTTGCTTCGGCGTTCGTGGCTGGTGCAGTGGTGATGTTGATGGGTGGCATGTTGGCCATCTGGCTTGATTTCCGTGCCAATGCGCCGACACGTGTTGCTGAAGATGGTGGTCGGCTCATTAAAGATTGGTTGAAAGCAGACGTCGCAATACCTGAAGTCGTATCGAACACCATGATGTTCACCTTCGTCGTCGCCTGTTTGATGGCCCAATGGGCGGTGTACGCAGCGCGTCGTGGCGACAAGTCGCACGCCACATTGGCGTTGGCCATCACGTTGTTCACTGGTTTGGCGTTGTTGAATGCCCAGATTGCCTTGTGGGTGCAGATGGGCATTGCACTTCGCACCGACGCCTACGAAACGATGTTCTACGCCATCACTGGCACCATGTTTGCGATCATCGCTAGCGCGATGGCGTATTCGTTTGTTGCCATGTTTCGTGTTCTGGCTGGTCGTGTCAATGATGTAGACGTCCTGGCCGGTCATGCGCTCTATTGGTACGCCGTGTCGGGCACGTTCGCCGCGATGTGGTTCGTTGTGTACGTACAGAAGTAACCATCATGTTCAAAGTCGGCTCCAAACTCTTCCTCGGCCTCAGCGGTTTTGCGTCGTTCAATTTGGTTGCCTACATCATTTTTGTAGAACGCTTAGCCATCGGTGGTGTTGCGCTCAGCATGGTGCTTGCTGCTCTGGTTGGCCTCACCGCCATCGTGCTGTTGATCAATGAAGGCGACAGCGAATCCCAGCCTCGCGACAACGCGCTCACGGGTGCATCGCTGTGGCCACTCATGACGGTGGTCGGCCTCATGCTGTTGGT
>JANQZQ010000113.1:0-9845 GCA_030728545.1 Ilumatobacteraceae bacterium | reverse complement strand
GCAAGCCTGGTGTTGTTGGCTGGCTCGTGGTTTGCGTTGCGCCCCGCTTTGAAAGGAGCACTCGTGAGTGCCATCTGTGTGGTTGGTGCTGTCGGCATCGTCGCAGGTGGCATCGCCGGTGCAGGTGTCGGCCTGCGAACGGATTTGGCAGAAGCGGCAGAAGAGGGCCACTACCTACATCGTGAGTGTGGAGTAGAAAAATCAAAGTACTTCGACAAAAAAGCGATGAAGACGCTGTCGCTGCGCAGCAACGTTACGGCGATTATTGAATTACGAAATGGTCAACTCTCAGCGGCAATGGTGGGCTTCAACGAACCACAACAACGTGTCACTGCGTCGCGTGCCAACCCAGTCACGTTCATCTTCCGCAACTTTGATGCAGCTGAGCGACGCATGGTTGCATCACTCGGTAGTGCCATGCCAGCTGGCATGGCGGCCCCCGAAGCCACCGAGGGTGACGGCCATGCCGAAAAGAACGAAACCTGCACACAGCTCATTCCCCAAGGTGCCGAGCAGGCACTGACGGTGAAATACGACAAGCCCTCGGTCGCCCAGGATGCACCCTTGACCCTGACGGTGCCTGGGGTAGCTGGGCAATCCATTGAAGTGTTCGTGCCGTGAATCACCGTCGCTTGTCGCTGCTGCGAACGGGCTCGACCCTTAGCGTGACCATGATGAAGTCGCGTCGACTTGCCCTACGTGCCCTTGCGGCTACTGGTGCTGCTGCCTTTTTGGGCTCGTGTGCGACGAATGCCCCGCAAGACACGTGGCAGCCCAAAGGCCCGAATGCCAAGATGATCGACGACCTCCAGCAACCGGTGTTTGCCGTTGCGGGAATCATCGGTGTCATCGTTGCCGCTGCCGTTGGTTTTGCGATTTGGCGTTACAAGGATCGCGGTCAGCCAATTCCTGAGCAGACCCACGGCAAGCCAGCATTGGAAATCACCCTCACCGTGATTCCCGCACTCATTTTGGCAGTGGTCGGTGTATTTACGTTTCGAGTGATCTTTGATTTGGCACGCACCGACGACACGCAACTTGTCATCAATGTGACAGGGCAACAGTGGTGGTGGGAATACGACTACCCAGTGCAGAACGAATGGGGTATCACTCAGCCCATCATCAGTTCGGGGCAACTAGTGATGCCAGTTGGCACCAAGGTGTTGTTGCGCGAGACCAGTCGCGACGTGATTCACTCGTACTGGATTCCGGCGTTGAACGGCAAGCGTGATGCCGTTCCCGGTCGCGTTCACACATTGCGGCTCGAAGCCGATGCCCCTGGTATCTATGCCGGGCAATGCACCGAGTTCTGCGGTCTGTCGCATGCCAACATGCGAATGGAAGCCGTGGCGCTATCTGACGAAGACTTTGCCAAGTGGGTTGCCGGTCAACAGGCGGCATATCAATCGCCCGCCGAGGGAACTTTGGCCAAAGAGGGCGAGTCGGTGTTCCTTAACCAGTGTGTGCGCTGCCATCAAGTCGAAGGTTTGCAGCGTGCCGATGGCACCCTGGCAATTGCTGCCCCAGACGAAAATGTTTGGTCAGGCGCTGCGCCAAATCTCACCAAGCTCATGTCGCGCAATACCTTCGCTGGCGCAATGTTTGATTTGTTGCGCGACGCATGCCGCGACGATGTGTGGCGTGCTGACAGCGCTGAATTCGGCGCAAAATATTTGGCGGGCGTTGATGAGACTTGCCTGAATGTCAACGACTTGCGTGCGTGGCTGCGTAATGCACCAGAAGTAAAGCCCATGTACGCCAATCCTGCATTGCTTGCCGACACGAATGGCAAGTATCGCGGCATGCCCAACCTCGGGCTGAGTGAATCCGACATCGACAAACTTGTTGCTTACTTGCTTACCCTCAAATAGGAGACGAACATGGCCATCATTGAACGCCCAGCACCCGGCATCATCGTGCCTGCCCTACCCGCGGGGGCACCAGCAATCACCCCGACGCGCACATTTGGAGCTCTGAAGCGCCCAGTTGCATCAACGGGCTGGAAGTCATGGCTCTTCACCGTGGATCACAAGAAATTGGGCCTCATGTATGGCGCTACGGCGATGTTCTTTTTTATCGTGGGTGGCCTTGAAGCCGTATTAATTCGTTTGCAGTTGGCAGCCCCCGAAGGCAAAGTGCTCAACGCTGATTTGTACAACCAGATGTTCACCATGCATGCCACCACGATGGTGTTTTTGTTCGTGATGCCGATGGCTGCAGGCTTTGCCAACTATTTCGTGCCTCTACAAATCGGGGCCCGCGACGTGGCATTTCCACGTATCAATGCGTTTGGGTTCTGGTGTTTTTTGGCTGGTGGCATCGTCATCAACCTCGCTTGGTTTCTCGGCGGTGCCGCTGACGGTGGCTGGTTCATGTATGCGCCGAACTCAGGCCCAGTATTCTCACCGAGCAAAGGCGTCGACTTCTGGACACTCGGTCTGCAAATTGCTGGTATCGCATCGCTCACTGGTGCAATCAACTTGATTGTCACCGTGCTGAATATGCGGGCACCAGGAATGTCTTTAATGAAGATGCCAGTGTTCACTTGGCTCATCACAGTGGTGCAGTTTCTGTTGCTGTTCGCGATTCCCGTCATCACGGTTGCTCTGTTTTTGCTCACGTTCCAACGCAGTTTCGGTGCCCAATTCTTTGATGTTGCGGCAGGCGCTGACCCACTGTTGTGGCAGCACTTGTTCTGGATCTTTGGCCACCCCGAGGTCTACGTGCTGATCTTGCCGTCGTTCGGCATCGTCTCTGAGGTGTTGCCGGTGTTCAGTCGCAAGCCACTGTTTGGCTACCCGTTTGTGGTGTTTTCTGGCGCCGCAATCGGCTTTGTTGGCTGGGGTGTGTGGGCCCACCACATGTTTGCCTCAGGCCTTGGCCCGGTGTCGGTGGCGGTGTTCTCGGTGGCAACCATGGCCATCGCGGTGCCGACAGGTGTCAAAATCATCAACTGGACGCTCACCATGTGGGGCGGCAAGTTGGTGTTTAGCACTGCAATGAAATTCTCGGTGGGGCTCATCGTGCTGTTCACCATTGGCGGCTTGTCAGGTGTGACTCACTCGGTGGCTCCAAGCGACACCCAGCAAACCGACACGTATTACATCGTTGCTCACTTTCATTACGTGCTCTTTGGCGGGGCCATCTTCGGATTGTTCTCCGGCTTTTATTACTGGTGGCCGAAAATGTTCGGCAAGATGCTCAACGAGCGACTCGGCTCGTGGAACTTCTGGTTCATGGTTATTGGTATGAACTTGACGTTCGGGCCGATGCACATTCTCGGCTTGCAAGGCCAACCACGCCGTATGTACCAGTGGACTGAAGCGCGTGCGGGCGAGGGTTTCTTCAACATTGCTTTCTGGAACTTGGTCGCATCAATTGGCTCGCTCGTCCTGACCTTTGGCATTCTGTTATTCCTTATCAATATCGCCATCACCGCTCGTAGCAAGGTGCGCGCGCCACTCGACCCGTGGAATGCCCGCAGTCTCGAATGGATGACTTCGAGCCCGCCGAAGGAACACAACTTCGACTCCATTCCGCATGTGCATCACCTAGATGAGTTCTTCCATCGCAAGTACGAAGAAGATCCCGTTACCCACACCATGCGCGAGGTGGCAACCGCTGAGCAGATTCTTGCTGAACTCGAGCGCAATGCCGACGCCCACATCCATATGCCGTCGCCGTCGTATTGGCCGTTGGTACTCGCTGCTGGTCTGCCCATTGTGGCCCTCGGAATCCTGTATTCAATTCCGGTTGCCATTGTGGGTGGCTTGGTCATCTTGTACGCCATCTACGGATGGTCGCTCGAGCCGTCAGTGGCTGCTGACAGCGACTACGAAGGGCCATCATCGAATGGTCATGAAGTAGGGGCAACCCATGGTTGAGACCGCCACCCACGACGCACACGCGACGAGCACAGGACTTTCCAATGTCAAGTTGGGCATGTGGTTGTTCTTGGGTTCGGAATGCTTGCTGTTTGGCGGTCTGATTTCGACGTACATGTTGTATCGCGGACGCGTCTCTGACGGCCCAACACCTGAACAGATCTATGACATTCCGTTTACGTCGGTAAGCAGCTTCGTGTTGCTCATGAGTTCGCTCACCATGGTGCTAGCGGTGTCAGCGGCACACAAACGTGACGATCGGGGCACCAACTTGTGGCTCACGGTCACCGCACTCCTCGGGGCAACCTTTGTTGGTGGCCAGGTGTACGAGTTCACTGCGTTCTACAACGAAGGGCTCGGCTTCACCACCAGCTTGTTTGGCTCGAGCTTCTACACCCTCACTGGCTTTCACGGTGTGCACGTAACAGTGGGCATCATCATGCTGTTGGCATTCGTGGCCATCAATAAGCGGAGCCGAGTACCAGGAAGCAAGTCGGAATCCGTCGAGATGATCGGTTTGTATTGGCACTTCGTTGACATCGTGTGGATCATTATCTTCACCCTCGTGTATTTGATTCCGGTGTGATGTCATGACAACTGAAACCACACACGACACAACGAATCACTCTGCGCACGCAGAGCCGGTTGAGCACGGCATGTCGACGCGCGGCTACATCGTTATTGCGCTCATTTTGGCGGCCATCACTGCACTCGAAGTGTCTACCTACTACGTAGATTTCGGGCCATTGTTCCTTCCATCGCTGCTGATCATGATGGTGATCAAGTTCGTCATGGTGGTGAGCTATTTCATGCACCTGAAATTTGACAACAAATTGTTCAGCTGGCTCTTTTACACGGGCTTGTTTCTTGCCGTTGGTGTGTATATCACGGCACTAGCCACCTTCCAGTTCTTCTTGCGCTGAGGCCACCGTGCACCCAAGGCTCCAGATAGCTGCCGAGTTGGCCGACACTCTTGTGAGCCCGTGGCGTTTTCAAGCCCACCCTGAGGTGTGGGTGCTGGTGGTCTTCTTAGTGGGTGCATGGTTGTACGCCGTTCGCTTTATCGGCCCACTTAGCCCCGAAGTACAAGCCGGCGAGCCAGTGCTCTCACGCCGTCAAGGGTGGATGTTCGCTGCAGCCATCGCACTGCTGTGGGGGGCAAGTGACTGGCCAATCCATGACATCAGCGAAGAATATTTGTATTCAGTGCACATGTTTCAGCACATGGCGTTGTCATATTTTTTGCCGCCGCTCGTGTTGCTGGCAACCCCAGTGTGGTTGTTCCGAGCCATTATTGGGTCGCAGCGTGCCGGAAAAGTAATTCGCTGGCTAGCCAAACCAGTCATTGCTGGTGTGTTGTTCAATCTGGTCGTGATGGTCACCCATGTTCCAACGATGGTGAACCAGAGCGTTTCGAATCCAGTGCTGCACTATTCGTTGCACGTGGCCGTGGTGGCCTCGGCGCTGTTGATGTGGATTCCAGTGGTTTCACCCGACCCTGCGATGCGGATTGGGTACGGCGGGCGAATGGTGTATCTGTTTTTGATGTCAGTAGTTCCCACGTTGCCAGCCGCCTGGCTTACCTTCGCTGAAGGCGTCGTTTACCAGCAGTACGACATCGCAATTCGCGTGTGGGGGTTGTCGGTGACAACCGATCAACAAATTGCGGGTGCGGTAATGAAACTGGGTGGCTCGGTGTTCTTGTGGAGCATCATCATCTTTTTGTGGTTCAAGCGGTTCATGGGCGGTTACAGCCAACAGCAGAGCTATTACCGCAAACCCGATCCAGTGCTGACCTTTGATGAAGTGACACGCGAATTTGATCGAGTGCCAGCCGCGCCTGAGCCGTCGCGCGACTAATTGGCTCAGCCGTCAAAACGAAAAAGTCGCGCGGCAGCCAATGGCGCAATCAGCGCCCAGATAGCAAGCACCAGCCAGGCTCCAAGCGGTGCATCAATAAACAACCACACGCCGCTCGGCGTGCCACCGAGCGAGGCGTGCACCACCTCGGCGAGTGCGCCAGATGGCAAGTAGCGAGCCACGGCACCAAGGCCATCTGGTAAATCATCAACAGGAATAATTACGCCCCCGAGCGCGAGCAAAACGAGGTACAACCCGTTTTGCGCAGCAAGGTTTGCTTCGGCGCGCAAACGCCCAGCCAAACAGAGTCCGATTCCAGCGAACGCTGCAGTGCCCAGTAACAAAGCCAGTGCGAGCCGCCACCACGACAACTCCACTATCGACCATCCGAGGCCAACTGCAATGGCAACCAAAACGGTGACCTGCACGAGTTCAACCACGCTGACAGACCCTGCCTTGGCCCAAATGAGGCGACCACGCCCGAGCGGGGTGACCCCAAGGCGTTTGAGCACGTGGTACGAGCGTTCAAACCCGGTTGCAATACCAGTGCTCACCATCGCGGTGGAGATCAGCGACAAGGTGAGCACTGATGCCACCAAGCGGGTGAGTGTGATGCTGTCAGGTAGCACTGCGACATTGCCAAAAAAGATCAGCACGCCGATGGGAATCACCATGATGAGCAGCAATTGCTCATAGTTGCGCACCAGGGTGGTGAGCTCCATTCGTATTTGGGCCAGCACGAGTCTCATCGGGTTGCCTCACGCACGACATCTTCTAGACGTCGCCCACCTGCACATAACGATGCGATGGTGTCATTGAGTGCCACCTTGCCCCGATGCAACACCACCGCTCGGTGCGCTACTCGCTCGGCTTCATCTAAGTCGTGAGTTGCCAGCACCACACCGCAGCCGCCCTGCACCAGATCGGCGATGATGCCGCGAATCATCTCGCGCCCATCGAGATCCACACCTGCTGTTGGTTCGTCCAAAAAGGCAATCTCTGGTGCGGCCGCCAATGCAAGGGCCAGTGAGAACCGCTGCCGCTCGCCCCCAGATAATCGCCGCCATGTGGAACTACGTCGGTCATGCAGACCAACTTTGGCCACGAGTTCATCGGCGTCGACGCCGCGTGCATACAGGGTGCAATAGTGACGAACCAGCGATCGCACGCGGGCGTTGGGTGCGATGCCGCCATCTTGCAGCATGACTCCGATGCGCGCACGAACGTTGTTGTTGATGGTGGAGATATCGGCACCCAACACGCGAATCGTGCCGGATGCTGCACGGCGGACCCCTTCACATGCTTCCAATGTGGAGGTCTTGCCGGCGCCATTGCGCCCCAACACTGCCGTGACTTCACCGAAGGCTGCACTAAATGAAACAGCATCGACTGCCGTGACATCGCCATATCGAATGACGAGGTTTTGTACATCCAATGCGTTGTTGTGTTGACGCTGATTCACTACGAACACAGTAGACATGAAACACTCGCGCTGCACCACAGCACTAGCCTTGGCAGGCGTGATAGATGTCCGGTTGCTGCGTTCGCAACCCGACGTGGTGCGCGCGGCCCTTGAGCGGCGGGCCAAGCCCGAACTACTGGAACAACTCGACCACGCCATTCGGCTGGATGTGCGCTTGCGCGACATCGTTGCCGAGCGCGACACTGCCCGCGCGCGAATCAACGATGTATCCAAACAGGTCGCAGCATTGCGTCGGGACAAGCAGGATGCCGAACATCTCGTAGCCGAAAGCCGAACCCTCGGCGAGCGAGAAAAGGTCTTAGACGGCGAGTACGGCGAAGTTGAAGCGGTTTTGCGGGAGTTGTTGTTGCAGATTCCGAATCTTCCCCACCCTGATGTAAGTAATGGCACGGGGAGCCACGACAACGTCGTGGTGCGCGGGCCGCTGCAGATGCCCGCGGCGTTCGCAACGCATCAACGGGTGCCCCATTGGGAGACCGGGGTTGAGCTCGGCATCTTGGATGCTGAACGTGCCGTGAAAATTTCTGGGGCAATGTTCACCATGCAACGAGGGCTTGGGGCAACGATGGCGCGGGCATTGTGCCAATTTGCACTCGATCGCAATGCGGATGCTTTTGAAGAGATTCGCCCACCGTCGTTGGTGACGACCCAGACCCTGACCGTGACGGGGCAATTGCCGAAGTTTGCCGACGATGCTTACAACATCGGTCGTGATGATTTGTGGGCGATTCCCACCGCCGAAGCCCCGCTGACATCGCTGCATGCGGGTGAGATCCTTCACGAGTCGGCACTGCCGTTGCGATACATGGCGTTCTCGCCGTGCTTTCGTCGCGAAGCAGGTTCGGCAGGCCGTGATACCCGCGGCATGTTACGCAGCCACGAATTCGACAAAGTCGAGATTTTTGCCGTGACCACACCCGAAACGGCTAGTGCAATGTTGGATGACTTCGTCGAGCGTGTTACCAGCACCATCGCAGCCCTGGGAATGCCGTATCGCGTTCTAGAAATCTGCTCAGGTGATTTGGGTCAAAGCCACTATCGCAGCTACGACGTCGAGGTGTATGCCCCAGGCTGTGATCAATGGCTGGAAGTAAGTTCCATTAGTTGGTTCAGTGACTATCAAGCGCGACGTGGCGAGATTCGATTTCGTCGGGAAGGCAAGAAAGGCACCGATTTTGCGCACACGTTGAATGCTTCGGCATTGGCGGTGCCGCGAGTGTGGGCAGCGATTGTGGAAAACTTCCGTAATGCTGACGGTTCGGTAACGATTCCGGCGGTGCTGCACCCGTACATGCGAGGCGCGACCGTGATTCCTGTTGTACCTGCAGCAGCAACTCATTCATCATGAGCCTGCGTGACCGCCGAGTGCAATACGAAACAGCCGGTCTCGAACGCGCAGATCTCGCAGCAGATCCCACTCAACAGTTCAACCAGTGGTACAACGAAGCATTGTCAGCCGGTGTGGCTGAGCCGAACGCGTTCACTTTGGCAAGTGTTGACCACACTGGTTGGCCCAACGCCCGTGTGGTGTTGGCACGTGGCATTGACGCACGTGGTATTACGTTCTTTACCAACTATGACAGTGCAAAAAGCCGTGAGGTCGCTGCCGCGCCGTGTGTGTCGGGCACGTTTGCGTGGCTTGATTTGCATCGCCAGGTGCGCCTGCGGGGCGAAGTCGAGCGCCTGAGCGAGTCGGAAAGCGACGAGTATTTCGCCTCACGGCCGCGTGAATCGCAGTTGGGAGCCTGGGCATCACCGCAATCGGAGGAGATTGCTGATCGCAACGTGTTAGAACAACGACTCGCCGAAGTGCGCAGCAGATTTGGTGACGGTGTGGTGACGCGCCCGCCATTTTGGGGTGGCTGGTTGATCAACGTTTCGATGTGGGAGTTTTGGCAAGGTCGCCCTAGTCGACTGCACGACCGATTTCGCTATGAGCGAGTGGATGAGCAGTGGGGCATTGCCCGCTTGGCGCCGTGAATTCAGTTGGTGGTAGACGGCACAGGCGTCGAGATCGACCAGGTTTGGGCGGCATCAACTAATCCGTCAATGAGTGATTGGGTATGCGGGGTGGGATGCGGGCCTTCCCAATCCCACCACAACGGGCTTGTGCCACGCACCCGAGGTGGCAACTCGAGTTGCACACCACCACTACGCGTGGAGTTCACTGGGTTGTTCGGATGCAAGCCTCGCAACTCTTTCGGGATGCGCTCCATGTCGTCTTCGACCAGATAGGCCGGCAGCGCGCGGCGCAAACATGGCGCAACATGGGCAGCGAGTGCTCGGTTGCTGCCGCCGAGCAGCATCGTGGTGAAGAGCCCACGTCGGCCATAGCCGTGCACGGTGACCACAACATCCACATGGGCGAGGTATTGCGCCAAGGCTGGTGATTGTTCGGCAGTAAAGCGGTGCGAGGGCACATGCTCACGCATTCCTGCTGGTTGATGCACGCCGTAGTACGAAGCCCCCGAGCGCTCTGCTGCGCTACGGGCAATGAGATCAGTACGTTCTTCTAGTGCACCACCATGAAATGCCATAAAGCCGAATTGACCACGAAGCTCGAGTACTTCTTCGACCCCTGGCTGGGCGAGCAAATGCAGCAGATTCATGACGACTGC
>JANQZQ010000112.1 GCA_030728545.1 Ilumatobacteraceae bacterium | reverse complement strand
TGCCGTCACCTAAGGCGTCGCTGGCGCTCATGCGGCGAACCTGCGAAATGATCGGCACACCGGCACCGGTTGCTGCGATTTTACATCTGGTGGAAAATTATGAAGAACAGGTCAACTCGCTGGTCAATGACGATGAAGATCTCGTGGAGTATGTCGAGCGACTAGAAACCGCCACAGACTCGGGCATGATTCTGAGCGATGAAGTGAACGATGATCAACTGCAATTCGAGTTCACCAACGAGGCGTCTGATGAAGAAGCAGCCGAGTTTGTTGACGAAGTTGAACGCTTTCTACGCGAACAAAACTCCGACTAAAACGCTTGACCAACTAACTGGCCCGAAAGCAGACCGCTATTCCGCAGGCGTACCGCGCCACATTGGTGAACGCGGTGCGTCAAAGCTGGCTGTGAACACCTCGCCATTGATGGCAGCAAAAGCCCGCTCTGCCCACCACTCAGCGCCAGCCGTAACTTGCGGCAGTTGATCCTTAGCAAACCAGCCGCAGCCATCGGTCTCCAGCGGATGCGGGTTGAGTTTGCCGCCCGTTGCTCGACAATGAAACAACAGCATGTACATCCCAAACTTGGTGAAGCCCATGCGCATACCATCCACGACACCGAGCAATTGCACAGGCTCGGCTTCAATCCCTGTTTCTTCACGCACTTCTTTCACCACCACCTCTGCGGCTGAGTATCCGACATCAGCCCAACCTGTGGGATACAACCACACACCACTCGGCGCGCGCTTCACCAATAAAATTTCGCCAGCGTCATTGCCAACAATTGCACCGATGGCAACTTTTGGTGTGACATACCCGGGGATTCCTTCTCCAATGTTGTCCATCCATTCCTGCACAAAGTGCCCGCGCTCGCGCCGCAGTTCAATTGACTCTTCGAATGCAGCCTTGATGTCGGCGGCAACATGCAACACTTCTTCATATCGCTCACGTTCATACAGATTTTGGGTGAACGCTAAACCAGTTCGAGCAATCGCTGCGAGCGATTCACTCCACCGCGCCAGCTGTGCTTCGAGTGAATTGTCTTCGTTGCTCACGCCGTCTCAGAGTATCCGAGCACGCGTAGCAACGACTGTTCCACCAGTTGCGGTCGCTCGACCCCAGTAATCTGCTCGCCATTTTGCTCACAGAGATAAAACGTATCCACCACGTTGTCACCGAGGGTGACGATTCGAGCATGACGAATGTCAAGTTGCATCTCGGCAAAAACATTGGTGATGTCATGAAGTAGTCCGATGCGGTCTGGCGCATGAACTTCCACCACGGTGGCGTTGGATGACGATTGATTATCAAACCTGACTGATGGTGGTTGCGGGCCCTGCGCCGACTCTTGTTTGCGTCGAGAATACGTTGCTGCTCGTTCTCGAAGGCGCGCGCCAACATCGAGTTTCCCGCCCAATGCAGCGTGAACGTCACTCACCACATCACCCCAACCAGTATTTGGGGCTTCTCGCACGTGGAATCGTGATGCCGCCATGCCTTGCTCGTCGCTGTGTGCCTCGGCGCTCAGAATGTCGAGCCCGTGCACTGCCAATACGCCAGCCACCGATGTGAATAGCCCCGGTCGATCAGGGCTCACCAACGTGATGGCGTCACCGTCGGCCCACACGTGTTGCTCACCAACTGCCATCGTCTCGAGCGTCGCTGCGTCAGGAAACAGTCGCCATGTTGTCGTATCCACCGTTGCGCCAACCAATACCTGTTGCACGCGACTCACCAACGTTTGCACAAGCCCTTGTTTCCAAGCACCCCAAGCAGTCGGACCAGTTGCCAAGGCGTCGGCTTCGGTCAACGCATTAAGCAACTGCAGACTCATGACATCACCGACGCGATCAGCGACATAGGCGACTGTGCTGTCGTCGGAGAGATCTCGCCGAGTTGCGATATCAGGCAATAGCAAGTGATGTTCAATCAGTGCCGTGATGGTATGAACGTCCTGCGCACTCAAGCCCATTCGTGGCCCAATTGCTGAAAAGAGTTGCATTCCAGCCACGGTGTGATCACCTGGGTATCCCTTGCCTAGGTCGTGGAATAACGCCGCTAGTACCAGCAAGTCGGGCCGCGACACACGATCACTGAGCGCCGCAGCGTTTGCCGCCGCCTGCCAAAGGTGACGATCAACAGTGAAACGATGAAAGGCATTGCGCTGTGGACGACAACGCACTGCACTCCACTCAGGAATCACTCGACTCACCAAGTCGCGTTGTTCGAGTGCTTCCCACACAGGAATCGCACGTTCACCTTCCAACAACAATGCAACGAGGTCGTCACTGGCCCCCGCCGGCCACGGTGATGGCCAAGTGCGTGCGAAGCGACCGAGGCGATCTAGCGAATCACGATCAATTCGACAACCCGCTCGAGCCGCTGCGGTCGCCACCCGCAACACCAATGTTGGGTCACCGGCCGGGTCAGCATCATCATCTAAATGCACCTCGCCATTGATCAACGCCACACCCGGTGCAAGGGGTTGTCTCCGCGAGGCCCGGTTAGGTGACGGGTCGAGACGCGCCCATGTTTCTTCTGAGATCCACATCACCTGCCGACCAACTGCGGCGA
>JANQZQ010000111.1 GCA_030728545.1 Ilumatobacteraceae bacterium | reverse complement strand
AGCCACGACGGCATCTAACAACTCGGGCACACCCAAGCCGGTCTTTGCTGAAATGCGCAGGATGTCTTCGGCTGGGATGCCGAGCACCTTTTCGATTTCCATCGCAAAGCGATCGGGGTCGGCTGCCGGCAAGTCAATCTTGTTCAGCACCGCCACGATTTCTAAATCGCTTTCCAAAGCCAGATAACAATTGGCCAAAGTCTGGGCCTCGATGCCCTGTGCGGCATCCACCACCAACACCACGCCCTCACAGGCGGCGAGCGAACGGCTCACTTCGTAGCCGAAGTCCACGTGCCCGGGTGTGTCGATGAGGTGCAGCGTGTGGCCCTTCCAATCCACGCGCACATTTTGA
Organism: Ilumatobacteraceae bacterium; assembly: GCA_030728545.1. Taxonomy (GTDB): domain Bacteria; phylum Actinomycetota; class Acidimicrobiia; order Acidimicrobiales; family Ilumatobacteraceae; genus F1-60-MAGs027. The sequence continues at coordinate 2,229 of JANQZQ010000111.1, read as the reverse complement.
GCCTTGATCGTGATGCCGCGTTCACGTTCGAGATCCATCGAATCCAGATACTGCGCACGCATGTCGCGGGCCTGAACGGCGTTGGTTAATTCAAGAATGCGGTCGCTGAGCGTGGATTTACCGTGGTCAATATGCGCAATGATCGAGAAGTTGCGAATTGTGGACTGTTCCATGAGGGCTTGTTTCACCCCACGGCACTTGGGTTGAAACCTGCCAAATTCTACTCTTGGTATGCGTGGGGGGTTGGGCGATGCTCGCAGTCGCTGGTAGCGTGAGCGAGCCATGGCCAACATTAAAAGTCAAAAAAAGCGCATCCTCACCAACGCCAAGCGCACCGAGCGCAACAAGGCCGTAAAGAGCGAGTTGCGCACCCGCGTTAAAGCTGTTCGCGAGACCAGCGGCACACCAGAGAGCGCCGAAGCATTGCGCATGGCCGTCAAGCGCCTCGATATGGCTGCCGCCAAGCGGATCATTCACCCCAAGCAGGCAGCCCGACGCAAGAGCCGCCTCATGCGTCAACTCAACGCCGCGAAGTAGGCCTAGCGCCTTTGGCGCGTTTTGGTCGCACTGGTTGCAAACGGCTGAGCCGAGCAATCATGATTTCGAGTACCACTTCGTTTTCTAACCCTGTGCCACCGCGCAACGCGCGATCTGAGCGTGCCAGCAACTGCACCGCATCGAACATTTTCTTGGGGCCAAGCGCGCGCGACAACTCGAGATATTTGCGACCTTGATAATCGCTGCGCGAACCGATGAGCGCCATCGCTTGGGCTGGGTCGCTGGCACCCGAGCCATCCAACCGCAACGCCTTGGTGTAGTGGTTCTGCAGCAGCGACATGATTTGAAACGGATGAAACTCGCCGCTGCGCAACATGCGACGCAACATGAACAACGCAGTGGCGGTGTCGCCCGCATCGACTGCATCGGTCAGATCCCACGGTTGCACGTGGCCGGCTTGGCCAAGAAACGGGCTTACATCTTCGTATGACAAACGTTGCTTTTGGCCATAGGTCGATGCCAACACATCCAACAACCCCGGCAGGCGTGCAGAATCTTGCCCCAGCCAATCCACCACTTCTTCGAGTGCCACGGCGTCGATTTTTAACCCAGCTTCGATGAACTTGGCTTTGTACCACTCGACAAGTTCGCGTCGCTTAGAAGGTGGCGTGGTTTCAAAATTGGCAGTGCCTGCCTTTTTTAGCGCGTCGTTGAGTGCTTTGGGAATGCGACCACCAGCAGTGACGATGAGATGGCATTGCTCGCTAGGCGTGCGAAGAAATGCAACGAGTGGCTCGACATTCAACGGCGTGACATCCACGTTGCGCACCACCACCACTTTGAAATCGGCGAACAGCGATTGTGTTTGGGCCGCATTGACCGCCGTAGCTAAGGCAGCAGCACGGTCGTCGGACTGTGCTTCGGATAAATCAAACGACTCGTAAACCGACGAACGATCAGCATCGCCGACGAGCTCGTCGACCAAATCGCTGAGCCGCGCCGAAATGAGTCGGGCGTCGTCGCCAGTGATGAGATACGTCGGCACCCCTACAGCCTCGCACGAGGGTGAGCTAGTGCAGGTGGTGGCGCATTTTCTTGCGAATCAACACGCCGGTGATAACCACACCCCAGGCCAGGGCATTCGCTGGGCCCCGCACGCTGAGTCGGGTGCCCCACTCGGCCACCCACCACACCCAGCGCACCGCTGCCACCACCGGCATGGCAAGTAACCCCGCCACTGCATCGGGCACGAACGCAGCAACCGCCAGCAAGACCGGGGCCACCATCATCACCCCCGAAGCAACCGGCACGGCCAACACATTGGTGCCCAAGGCAACAACAGGCATCGTGCCAAACCACATCAACACAAACGGTGACACACCGAGTTGGGCGGCAGTAGTTGCAGCAAACACCGACGAACCCAAGTGCGGGGTAATGACCACGAGCCCCGTGGTGGCTGCCACCGACAACACAAACCCCACCGACCACGTGGCCAACGGGTCGAGCCCCACGATGCCCAGCACGGTCATGGCCAAGGCCCGCAACGGCACCACGTCGCGACCAATAGCAAAACCAATCTGCACTACCGCCGCCATTATTGCTGCGCGTACCACGCTGGATTCCAAACGAGTTACCACTGCAAACATCGACACCACGCCCAGGGCCACTGCCAAACGCGGCCACCGACTGAGTCGCCGCAGCCCAGGGGTAAGAGCGGCCAAAATGAGCGCC
>JANQZQ010000110.1:56391-59090 GCA_030728545.1 Ilumatobacteraceae bacterium | reverse complement strand
GTGCCCGACACCGTGGCACCCACCACCACCGTCGAGTCGACCACGACCACCACCACCACGATCCCGCCGATTTTGGCCCCGCTGACGGGTCTGCCAGTCAGCACGGCGATCACCCGCCCAGCACTCGTTGCCAAAATCGACAATCACCCCAGGGCCCGCCCACAGTGGGGGTTGAACCAAGCTGATGTGGTGTATGAAGAAAATGTCGAGATGCTCACCCGTTTTGCCGCGGTGTTTCACACGAACGACAGTGACCCCGTTGGCCCAATTCGCAGTGGGCGCAAACAGGACATCGACTTGCTCGAGCCGTTGAATTCGCCGTTGTTTGCCTGGAGTGGCGGCAATGCCGAGGTCACCAAGCTGGTGCGGGCCTCCAGCCTCATCGATCTCAGTCATTCGGCTGCCAACGATGCCGGTGGTTATCGTCGCGAGAGCTCGCGTTCAGCGCCCCACAACTTGATTGCTGATACTTCCAAATTGTGGACGCTGGCGCCAGAAGGTGCTTCGCCGCCACCAGCGCAGTTCGAGTATCGCGCTGCCGACGAAGCGATTCCGGCCACCGCACGTGAAACTGGTGGCGCAAAGATCTCGATGGACGGTGTGCGAGTGATGTGGGAATGGAGCAGCGAGTTCAGCCGCTTTTTGCGCTCGCAAGACGACAAACCGCACGTTGACGTTGACGATGTTCGAGTGAATGCAGCCAACGTGGTGGTGCTGTATGTGGAGTACAGCAGGAGTGGCATCAGCCCCGTAGCCAAGACCAAGGGTTCGGGCGAAGCGTGGGTATTTACGGCGGGCAAGCTGTTCCAAGGCACTTGGGCCCGCGATGATGCAAACCAGCCGTTCACGCTCAAAGACACCGCGGGCAACATCATCAAGTTGACCCCGGGTAATACATGGGTGGAATTGCCGCGATTGGCCAAGGGCGTGTCGTTTTTGCCTGGCACCGACCCGACCTCGTACGACTACCCATAACCCGCCGCGCCCGCCGCACCCGGCGCACCCGCGGCCTCGTCTGGTCGCCAAGTGTCACCTGCGCTGGGTTCAAACGCCGTGGCGCTGAATAGGTACGCTAAAAACATCATGACACAGCCCGACAAGACCACTGGCTCGATGCGCGTGCAGCGCGGATTAGCCGAGATGTTGAAAGGTGGTGTGATCATGGATGTGGTCACCCCCGGCCAAGCAAAAATCGCCGAAGACTCCGGCGCAATCGCGGTGATGGCACTCGAGCGAGTGCCAGCAGACATCCGCCGAGACGGTGGTGTGGCTCGCATGAGTGACCCCGAGATGATTGAGGGCATTCAGGCCGCAGTCTCGATTCCGGTCATGGCCAAAGCGCGCATCGGACACTTTGTCGAAGCACAAGTGCTCGAGGCCCTTGGTGTCGACTTCATTGACGAGAGTGAAGTGCTAACGCCAGCTGACGAGGCATTTCACATCGACAAGATGAAGTTCACCATTCCATTCGTCTGTGGAGCCACCAATCTGGGTGAAGCACTGCGCCGTATTTCTGAAGGAGCCGCCCTCATTCGCTCGAAAGGCGAAGCCGGCACCGGCAACATCGTCGAAGCAGTGCGCCACTTGCGTTCGATTCTCGGCGATATTCGCAAGATCACTCAAGCCGACTCGGCTGAATTGTTTGGTTGGGCCAAGCTGCTCGATGCACCATTGCCACTCGTGCAAGAGATCGCCGAGACGGGTCGCTTGCAGGTGCCGCTGTTTTGTGCAGGTGGCATTGCCACACCAGCCGACGCCGCACTCGCCATGCAACTTGGCGCCGAATCGGTGTTCGTTGGTTCGGGCATCTTCAAGAGTGACGACCCAGCACCGCGAGCCCGCGCGATTGTTGAAGCCACCGCCCACTATCGCGACGCACACATCATCGCCAAGGTCAGCCGCAAACTCGGGGCACCAATGACCGGCATCGCGATGGACGAAATCAACCAGCGTTACGCCGAACGCGGCTGGTAAGGACCCCACTCGGGGAACCCATGTCGGCGCGCGCCCGTATCGGAGTGCTCGCCCTGCAAGGTGCATTCGCTGCTCACGCGACGACACTGCAACGGCTTGGCGTAAGCACCGCAGAAGTTCGTGTCGCAGCCGACTTGGAGCAGTGCGATGCATTCGTGCTGCCGGGTGGCGAATCGACCACGATGTCGCAACTATTGGAGACATCACAATTGTTTGGCCCGCTGGCCAAACGCATCGCCGCTGGCATGCCCGTCTTTGGCACGTGTGCCGGCATGATCTTGCTGTCCAAGGGCATCGCTGATGGGCGCCCCGACCAGCGGTCGTTCGCAGCGCTGGATATCGACGTGCAACGCAACGGTTTTGGTCGACAGTTGGACAGTTTTGAAACCGAAATTGATGTACTCGGCTTAGACCGTGCGTTTCATGCAGTGTTCATTCGCGCCCCACGCATTTCGCGCGTCGGGAGCGAGATTGAAACGCTCGCCACCCACGGCGGTGAGCCTGTGCTCGTACGCTCAAAGACCGTTATGGCTGCGTCGTTTCATCCTGAGTTGGCCGATGACGATCGTGTGCATCAGTTGTTTTTGAACATGGTGCAAGGCTGAGTCAACGATGTCTGGTCACTCCAAATGGGCAACGATCAAACGCAAAAAAGCGATCATTGACCAGAAGAAGGGCAAGACGTTCGCCAAGCTGGCGCGTCAAATCGACGTAGCAGCCCGCTC
>JANQZQ010000110.1:14555-56291 GCA_030728545.1 Ilumatobacteraceae bacterium | reverse complement strand
CGGCGCGGCGTGATTCTGGTGGATCGTGCGGCCCAAGAAGACGACGTCATGAATGCCGTGCTCGAGCATGGGGCCGACGACATGCTTGATGATGGCTCGGTATGGCGCATAACTTGCGATGCCACCAAAGTGTGGGAAATCAAAACCGCATTAGAAGCCGCAACATTGCCGGTGCAGTCGGCTGAGAGCACGATGGTGTCGTCGCAAACCGTGGCCGTAACCGACGTGGGTGTGGCAAAGGCGATTCTCAAGATTTTGGATGAACTCGAAGAGCACGACGACGTGCAGGATGTGTATTCCAACTTCGATATCTCTGAAGAACTGCTCGAAGTAGCGGCTTCATGACGGGTCAGTGGGCTACGGTGACGGTATGAGCAAAACAGTTGGTGTTGGCGATGCGGCGCCGGTCTTTACGCTGCCAGGCACCGGCGGGCGCTCCTATTCACTCGCCCAACTGCGCGGCGCACCGGTGGTGCTGGTGTTTTATCCAGGCGACAACACTCCGGTATGCACCAAGCAGCTGTGCTCCTACAACGACGAGCTGACTCAGTTCGCCGGGTTGTCAGCCCAGGTCATTGGTATCTCGGCACAAGACGTGGCGAGTCATGAAAAGTTTGCAGCCAAACACGGTTTCGGCTTCCCGTTGCTGTCTGATGTTGACAAAGCGGTGCATCGGGCCTATGACGTGTTGGGCCTCATGAACCTGCCGCGGCGTAGCGTTTTTGTGCTCGATGCCGAGGGCGTGATTCGCTACGCCCATCGGGCGGTCGGCGGGGTCACCTATCGGCCGGTCAAAGAATTGGTCGATGCCATCACCGCCATCGGCTAGAATCAAACATATGTTCGCCCCCCATCAAGGGTCCAACGATGCCTCACACAGCAGCCCGTCGGCTGGCTTGGTGCTGGGTATCGACCCTGGGTTGACTCGCTGCGGATACGCCATCGTGCAACCTGGTGCTCATGCCACCGCGCAACCGGCGCTGCATGCACTCGGTGTGTTGACCACGTCGCCTGATGAAGAATTGCCATTGCGTTTGGCCCAACTCCAGACCGATCTGCTGGCGTTGTTTGATGAGTTTGCACCAACGGCGGTGGCTGTTGAGCGAGTGTTCTTTCAACACAACACCCGCACTGCGATGAGTGTGGCGCAAGTGAGCGGCGTGGTGTTGGCGTTAGCCGCCTTGCGTGGTTGTCGCGTCGTGCAATACACCCCAACTCAAGTAAAGAGTGCAGTCGCCGGGTTTGGTGCAGCAAGCAAAGACGACATCGCGCGCATGGTGCAACTGCGATTCGGGTTGCACACCCTGCCAACGCCTGCCGACGCAGCCGACGCGGCGGCGCTAGCGCTGTGTCATATCGCTAGCGAACCGTTTGCCCGCAGCGTGGCCGGAGCACGAGCACAATGATCGGTTCATTGCGTGGACGCGTGCTCGAGCGCATGAGCGACTCGACCGTGCTGCTCGAAGTAGCCGGTGTCGGCTATGTGGTGAGCGTTACGCCGCGCACACTTGGTGAACTCGAGCCGACAACCGAAGCGTTTTTGCATGTGCATCACCATGTGCGTGACGATGCCGAGTTGTTATTCGGCTTCTTAGATCGCGACGAGCGACGCACATTCGAAGTGCTCATCGAAACCAACGGCATCGGGCCGTCGCTGGCGATGGCAATTTTGGCTACGCACTCACCGCGGGCCCTGGTTGACATTGTGTTGGCGGGCGACGTGGCTGGGCTCACGACCGTGTCGGGTGTGGGCAAAAAAACCGCCGAGCGATTGCTGTTGGAATTGAAAGATCGTCTAAACCTGCCCACCATCGACGAGCCGCGTGCAGTCGGCGAACGCGGTAGCGGGGGAATGAGCGACGTGCGTGACGCATTGGGCGGGTTGGGGTATGACGACACCGAGATTCGTGCCGTTCTGCGCGAACTAACGCTCAGCGACGATGCCGCCACCATGTTGCGTGAAGCGCTGAGTTTGTTGGGGGCACGTCGTGCGTGAAGAATTCGTCGACCCGATTGCTCGCGACGACCACGACCAGCGCACCGACAGCGCGTTGCGACCGCGCAAGTTGGCAGATTTCGTGGGTCAGCAAGAACTCAAAAAACATCTAGCAATCGTGCTCGAAGCAGCCCGTCAGCGCAACGAAGCAGCCGACCACCTGTTGCTCGCGGGGCCGCCCGGCTTGGGCAAGACCACGATGGCCGGCATCGTGGCGGCCGAGATGGGAGCCAAGTTCCACGTCACTTCGGGCCCCGCCTTAGAGCGCGCCGGGGATCTGGCGGCGATTCTCACCAAGCTCGAAGAGCGCGACGTGCTGTTCATTGATGAGGTGCATCGCTTGTCGCGGGTGGTCGAAGAAATCCTGTATCCGGCCATGGAAGATTTTCAAATCGACATCGTCGTTGGCAAGGGCCCAGCAGCATCATCGATTCGCCTCACGTTGCCGCGCTTCACGTTGATTGGCGCCACCACACGCACGGGCATGATCACCGGGCCACTGCGCGACCGCTTTGGGTTGGTCACGCGGCTCGAGTATTACGAACCCGATGAGCTGCGCCAAATCGTGCAGCGAGCAGCTGGCATCTTGGATGTCGCCATTGATCACGATGCAGCCCACGAAATTGCTTCGCGTTCACGGGGCACGCCCCGCATCGCCAACAGGTTGCTGCGCCGCGTGCGCGACTTTGCCCAGGTGCGCAACAGTGGGGCAGTGACGGCAGCCGTTGCCGACGAAGCGCTGCGAGTGTTTGGCGTTGACCGCTTGGGGCTCGACAAAGTGGATCGCTCGGTGCTACAGATCATCTGTGAGCGTTTTGGTGGTGGGCCGGTGGGGTTGTCGACGTTGGCCATCGCAGTCAGCGAGCAGACCGAAACCATCGAAGACGTCTACGAGCCGTTTTTAATTCGGGAAGGTCTCTTGGCGCGCACACCGCGGGGCCGGGTGGCCACCACCGCGGCGTATGAGCATCTGGGCCTGACCCCGCCCGATCGCTCGCCAGAACTGTTCTAGCCCTGCTCATCTAGCCCTGTTGTCCAGCCCTGCTGTTTGGGCCTGTTTTACTGCTCCTGTCAATTGTTGACCAAATAGGTTGGATTTAGGCCCAGGGCTGATTACGGTAAAGCCGACCAAAATAGTCGGAATTGATTTCGCATCGATTCCTCGCCTCAAGAAAGTAGAAATCCACATGTCAAACCTCACGCTCACCTCTGGCAAGCGCACCGCGTTGCGCTGGCTGATGGTTCCACTGATTGCCCTGATTGTGCCATCGGCAGCCCAAGCTGCGAACCACACCGCAGCAGCCAAGACCCCCCGTGCCACGATCGTAGAAGCGGCCTGGTTGGAAGCAAACTTGAACAACCCGAAGGTGCGCATCATCGAAGTCAGTACCGACCCTGGCGTGTACGAAAAAGGCCATATCCCGAATGCGGTCAACTTCCGCTGGCACACCGAGTTCGTAGACCCCATCAACCGCGACATTGCTAGCCAAGCCCAATTTCAAAAAGCAGCGCGTGCTGCTGGAATCAACAAAGACACAAAAGTGGTGTTGTACGGCGACAAGAACAATTGGTTTGCAGCCTGGGGTGTGTGGATTTTCCGTACCTACGGCCACGCTGACGTGAGCATCTTGAACGGTGGCCGCGACAAGTGGGTGAAGGATGGTCGCGCACTCTCGCCCGCCGTGCCCAGGTTGCGCGCTGGCAATTTCGTTGCCACGGCGGCCAACCGTAACTTGCGAGCACGTCTGGTTGATGTAGTGAAGATTGCATCCAAGGTGGACCGCACGACCAAGTTGGTCGACATTCGCTCGGCTGACGAGTTCAGTGGAAAGATTTTTGCTCCAGCAGGCTTCCAAGAACTGGCCATTCGAGCCGGGCATATCCCTGGTGCTCAAAACATTCCATGGACTGCTGCCGTGGCGCCAGATGGCACGTTCCGTCCAGCTGCCGAGTTGAAGGCCATCTATGACGCCAAAGGCATCAATGGCAAAAAGAGGATCACGGTGTACTGCCGCATCGGTGAGCGTGCTGCCCACACGTGGTTCGTCCTGAGCGAAATCCTGGGCTACGAAGTGAAGCTGTATGACGGTTCATGGACCGAATACGGCAACTCAGTCGGTGTGCCAATCGCCAACCCCACCGGCACCGTTTGGGGTAGGGGCTGAGTTCGTCTCGATTGATTGCGAAGAATCCACAAGACTGTTGGCTGGGATGAACGTCGCAGCCAACAGTCTTCGGTCAGTCTGGTTTGCTCTCGGCTCTTTGGCTGGGTTGCTGTTGCTTGCATTCTGGTTGGCGAGCAACGACACCGCCGATCCGAACGCGCCGGTATCGCTGCTGATCGGTGCAGCACTTGGTTTGGCATTCGAGCGGGGACGTTTTTGTTTTTTCTGTTTGTTTCGTGAGGCCTTTGAAGAGCGCAAAACCCGCCAGTTGAACTCCATCGTTACAGCGATTGCAGTTGGCGCCATTGGGTATGCGCTCTTGTTCGGTTTGTATCTGCCGAACCCAAAAGGCGAAGGTTTGCCTCCGGCTGCGCATATCTCGCCAGTGAGCCTGCCGCTTGTGGCCGGGGCCTTTGCCTTCGGAATCGGCATGGTGCTTTCTGGGGCGTGCATCAGTGGACACCTTTATCGCATCGGCCAAGGATATTTGCGGGCGGTTCCGGCGCTCCTTGGGTCGTTGATTGGTTTCGGTCTCGGGTTCTTTACTTGGAACACCTTGTATCTCGAACAGGTGAGTGAAAGCCCCGTCCTGTGGTTGCCGCGCTGGTTCGGATATTCCGGGTCGTTGCTCATCGTGCTTCTCGTCGCGATTGTCGTTGCAGCATTGTTCGTGAAATGGGATCGCTCACCAGACGACACCACGCATTCAAACGGTGCGCGTCGATTGTCGAGTCTCCGTGACGTCTATGAACTCGTCCTTGTGCGTCGCTGGTCGCCGGTGGCAACCGGGGCAATCGTGGGTGGTATCGGCATCGCTGCGTATTTGCGCACCACGCCATTGGGAGTCACTTCGCAACTCAGCACCCTGAGTCGCAGCTACTTGGATGCACAAAACGCTCTGCCGGAGGTGCTCCACGGCATCGACATGATGCGCGGCTGCGTGGCACTAGTGACGACAGCCATCACCAACAACGGCTGGCTAGTGATCGGCTTCGTCGTGGCCTCTCTGGCAGCAGCCGTCGGTGGTGGACGCTTCAAGATGCAAAAGCCAACAGTTGGCAACTCGGTCACGGCCCTCGTTGGGGGCGTGCTGCTCGGTTGGGGCTCACTTACGGCATTGGGCTGCACCGTGGGAGTGCTCCTCTCGGGAACGCAAGCGTTTGCGGTTTCGGGCATCGTGTTTTTAGTGGTCGTTACATTCGCCGTCTGGGCGGGCACCAAGTTGCGGCTGCACCGCCTCTTTGGCGCGTGATGCGACGGCTAATGCAACTCGCTGACATCGACTACCAACTGCCTGAGCAGCTCATTGCTCAGACACCCATCGAGCCACGTGATTCGGCGCGACTGCTAATCGACCAAGGGTCGGGTGCGCCACGTGATGCGGTGATGCGCGACTTTGCACAGTTGCTGTGTGATGGCGATGTGCTGGTGGTAAACGACACCAAAGTGCTGCCGGCCCGGTTGCACTTGGTGCGCGCCACTGGTGGGGCAGTCGAAGTGCTCTTGCTCGAGTCGCTCGATGCCACACATCGCGTGTGGGAGGCACTCGTTCGCCCCGGGCGAAAGATGAAGCCAGGCGAGGTGCTGCACGATGGTGGCGGTGCTCCAGTGTTGAGTGTGCAGGGCCGCGGCTCTCAGGGCGACACTTTCCGCGTGGAATTTGTTGTCGCCGATGTGGATCCGCTCATCGAACGTTTGGGTGAAATGCCGCTGCCGCCGTACATCTCGCAGCGCTTGGGCGATGCGAACCGATATCAAACGGTGTACGCCCGCGATCCGAAGTCTGCAGCAGCCCCCACCGCTGGTCTGCATTTCACCCCCGAACTGCTCGCCGCAGTGCGCGCGCAGGGCGTCCCCGTCGTTTCAGTCGAACTGGTGGTGGGGCTCGACACGTTTGCGCCAATCACCGTCGACAACCCGCTCGAACACGTCATCCACAGCGAGTCGTATCACGTGCCCGCCGAGACCCAGCACGCGGTCAGTTCAGCAAAACGTGTGGTGGCCATCGGCACCACGGCCACTCGTGCACTCGAGTCGTTCGGGGCCACGGGCCAAGCTTCGGGGCGCACGAATTTGTTCATCACCCGTGGGTTTTCGTTTCAGCATGTAGATGTGTTGCTCACCAACTTTCACATGCCACGCACCACGTTGTTGTTGATGATCGATGCGTTTGTCGGCGAACGCTGGCGACGGTTGTATGCCCATGCGATCGAGCAGGAGTACCGCTTTTTGTCGTTCGGCGATGCGATGTTGCTCGACCGCCATCACGCCTAGCCTGACGACGATGTTTCGTGCCCACGCAGACGTGAGTGCTGTTGACGGCGCAGCGCGTGCCAGCATCGTCACCCTGGCGCGGGGCACGTATGTAACGCCCACGTTCATGCCGGTGGGAACCCGCGGCGCGGTGAAATATCTGAGCGCCAGCGACTACGAACAACTTGGTGCCCAGATTGTGTTGGGCAATACGTATCACCTCATGCTGCGCCCTGGTGCCGACACGGTGGCGCACTTCGGTGGGGTCGGTGCGTTTGCTGGCTGGAAGGGTTTGACGCTCACCGACTCGGGCGGCTTCCAAGTGTTTTCGCTCAAGCCCGATGTTGACGACGAGGGCGTGACGTTTGCATCCACCTATGACGGCAGTAAGCATCGCTTCACCCCCGAGTCGGCAGTGTCCACTCAAGAAAAACTCGGCGCCGACATTCAGATGGTGCTTGATGTGTGCCCACCACTGCCATCGACGGATGAAGTGGTGTATGAAGCACTGCGTCGCACCACCATGTGGGCTGCGCGAGCGCGGGCGGTGCATCAGCGCACCGACCAATCGCTGTTTGGCATTGTGCAAGGTGGTGTGAGCGAAACCATGCGGCGCGAAAGTGCTCAACAAATCTCAGCGCTCAATTTTGACGGCTACGGCATCGGTGGGTTGTCGGTTGGTGAAACGCGCGAACAGATGCTGCCAGCACTCGCTGCGGCTCTGGCCGAGTTGCCCACTGACCAGCCGCGTTACCTAATGGGTGTTGGTGATCCGGCGTCGATGATCGAAGCCATCGGTCTGGGTGTTGACCAATTCGACTGTGTCTTGCAGACGCGTCTGGGTCGCCACGGCACGGCTCTCACGTCGCAGGGGCGGGTGAACTTGAAGCGGGCCGAATTCACCCAAGACAATGGCCCCATCGATGACACCTGTGGGTGCGCAGTGTGCGCGGTGCATTCGCGGGGTTATCTGCGGCACCTCTTCCAGGTGGGTGAGCCGACTGCGTCGCGATTGGTGTCATTACACAATCTGGCGTGGACCATTGCACTAATGGGCCAGGCGCGTAGTGCGATTTTGGCAGGCACGTTCGGCGCGTTCCGAAAACAAGTGCTAGACGTCTGGGCCTAGTGCGACGGTAGTGTCAGTTGCCATGTTCAACCTCATAATTGCTGCCGAAGACACCACAACTTCGTCGGGCGGAGGAATCCTTGGATTGCTCCCCTTGGTCCTTATTTTCGCAGTGATGTACTTTTTGCTGTTGCGCCCGCAGCGCAAGCGCACGAAAGAAGCCGCCGCACTACAAGGGGCTATTCAAGTCAATGACTCCGTGTTGTTGACCAACGGCATCCTCGGTGTGGTGACCGGCATTGAGGACCGCTACCTGTGGGTAGAAATCGCTGACGGGGTACAGGTACAGGTGATGAAGGGTTCCGTAGGCAGTCGCGTCAATCTGGACGGTACGCCGATCGTGACACCCAAGGCTGCCAAGGCACCTAAGAAGTCGAAGAAGGCCGACTCGGACACGAACGCCGACTCGGATGCGAACAAGGACAAGCAATAACAACCTGGCGTTAGCCGAAGTTGTTGGGGCGTCTCGTTAAACAATGTTGCGCGTGGCTGTATGAATCGTCGACTACTTGCGTCGCTGATTGGCATTTTGCTCGTGGCCGTGGTTTCGGTCGGCTTTACTGTCGCTAGTGGTGACGCTCCGTCGCTAGGTCTTGACTTGCAAGGTGGTGCGTCAATCACGTTGCAACCTGAGGGCGAGTACGACGCTGTTGCGCTTGAGGTAGCAGTCGAGATCATTCGTTCGCGTGTTGATGCAATTGGTGTAGCCGAACCCGAAATCATTCGTCAGGGTGACACCGTTGTGGTGAACCTGCCTGGGGTAAAAGACCAGCAGCGTGCACTCGACATCGTGGGGCGTACGGGCGACTTGCACCTGCGACCCGTGTTGCAATCGGGCAGCTTTGACCCCACCGCGGGGGAAGTGGAAACGACACCCACAACCGAGACAAGCCTTCCAACCGAAACAAGCGTGCCAACCGAGGGCGGCCCCGGTGAGTCGCGTGGTGGGCGAGTGATGGTGGATACGACGATTCCGACCGACACAACAGTTGCGACTGACACGACTATTGCTACCGAGACGACTATTGCAGCAGCGCCAGCTGATGCAACATCAGCTGATGCAGAAGCTCAGTCAGAACTTCCGCCGGGCAGTGAAGTGCTACTTGGGCGCGACGGTTTTGCATATCTTGTTGGCCCGATTGCTGCCACTGGGCTGGTGTTCGAAAATAATGCCCAGGCAACGATTCAGGGTGCTAACTGGTCTGTGGTGGTGCAACTTCGCGGCGGCACCGCAGGTGCCGATGTCTGGAATGCCCTTACGTCACGCTGCTTTAGTCGCGATGCCACTTGCCCCACTGCCCAAATCGCCATCGTGCTTGATGGTGAAGTCATTTCTGCCCCTGTGGTGCAAGAAGCAGTTTTTTCGGGTGGTGAAGTGCAGATCACCGGGGATTTCACCGAGCAAGATGCCCGCGACTTGGCAAGAGTGCTCGAGTTTGGTGCCGTGCCCGTGAAGTTTGCTGTGTCGCAGGTGCAAACTGTGTCGCCAACTCTGGGTAGCGACTCGCTGCGCGCAGCAATCATTTCGGGTTTGGTCGGCTTGGTCTTGGTGTTTTTGTTGATGCTGGCGTACTACCGCTTCGTAGCAATCATCGTGTTCGGCGGTCTTGCAGTGTCGATTGGCATTCAATATTCGATCATCACTTACCTGTCCAAAACCAACGGTTTGGCGTTGTCCTTGTCGGGTATTGCAGGCATCATCGTGTCGATTGGTATTGCTGTTGACTCATACATCGTGTTCTTTGAGCGGCTGAAAGACGAACTCGCTTCAGGTCGCACGCTGCGCAATTCTGCTCAGCGCAGCTTTGAAGGTGCGTGGCGAACTGTCCTGGCTGCCGACTCGGTGTCATTTTTGGCGGCTGCCGTGTTGTGGTGGTTGACTGTCGGTTCGGTGCGCGGCTTTGCATTCTTCCTTGGTTTGGCAACGCTGGCCGACGTGATGATCGTGTGGTTCTTTACCCGCCCGGCAATGTTGCTGCTGGCCCGCAGCAAGTTCATGGCCACTCGCTCGATGCTGGGTATTAAACCTCGTAAGGGTGCCGAGGTCATCTCGTGAGTATCGGCGCAGGGTTCGGTCGGCTGTACCGCGGTGAGACCACGGTCGACTATTTCAGCAAGCGCAAGCCAGCGTTCGTCGTCTCGGGAACGTTTCTCGTGGTCTCGGTGCTGGCTCTCATCATCGGTGGTTTGAGTCTGGGTATTGACTTCCGCGGTGGTGTTGCCTGGGAGACACCAGTAACCGCCACGTTGAGCATGGATGCTGTGCGTGAGGTGCTCGAAGCAAACGACATCGAAACGTCTAATGCAAAATTACAAACGCTGCAGGGTGCCGACGGAGAGCGCATTCGAGTGCAAGTTGGCGATCAAAGCAGTGCTGTGCGTGAAGCCGTTCAAACAGCGCTTGCCGAAAAGGCTGGGCTGCCGGTGGAAGAAGTGAGCGTGGCCGCGGTGAGCTCGTCGTGGGGGCGCAGTATCACCATCAAGTCGATTCGTGCGTTGCTGGTGTTCTTCGTATTGGTGTCGTTGTTCATTGCCTGGCGATTCGAATGGAAGATGGCTGCTGCCGCCATCGTGGCTATGGCGCACGACGTGCTGGTGTCGGTTGGGGTCTATGCCATCTTTCGCTTTGAGGTCACGCCGGCAACGGTGGTGGCGTTTTTGACGATTCTTGGCTATTCGCTCTACGACACGGTGGTGGTGTTCGACAAAGTGCGAGAGAACATCGATCGTTTTGCGTCGTCGAGAATGTCCATGGGCAACATCGTTAACGTGTCGTCCAACCAGGTGTTGGCGCGCTCGTTGAACACCACATTGTCATCGGCGTTGCCGGTGATCTCGCTGCTTGTCGTTGGCTCAGTGATACTGGGTGCAACCAACCTGCAAGAGTTTGCCATCGCATTGTTGGTGGGCATGTTGACCGGCACCTATTCATCAATCTTCATCGCCACACCACTCTTGGCGGTGCTGAAGAATCGCGAACCAAAATATGCCGGGTTGGTCGACGAAGTGGCCCAGGGCGCCGAAATGGCGGCCCTCTACGAACACACCACGACGCGTGCGGCCCAAAAGGCTGCTGCCGAAGTCACCACTTCGCGCGAATCAACTGTGGCGAAAAGCTCTGTCAACAGCGCGTTGACGCATCCACCTCGCCCGCGCAAACGCCGCCGCCGATAACTCCCGACCCTGCTTCGTAGGCTTGGCCTATGGCTTCTGGTTCGCGGGTATTGCCGTGGCGGCGCCATCAGGCTGCGACATCACACGAACTTGCCCCACTGCTGGCGGCGTATAAGCGGCGCCACCCCAAGGGTTCGGTTTCGCCGATCAATCGCGCGTATGACATGTCGCGTGAAGCACATCGTCATCAGACCCGCACCACGGGGGAGTCATACATCACGCATCCTGTTGCTGTGGCCAGTGTGGTTGCCGACATTGGCTTGGATGAGGCCTCGATTATCGCAGCGCTCTTGCATGATGCGGTAGAAGACACCGAACTTACGTTGGCGGAGATTTCTGAGATCTTCGGTGACGAAGTTGCCAGCATTGTCGATGGCGTAACCAAGCTCGACCGCCTGCAATTTGATTCGCAAGAAGCACAACAGGCAGCCACCATGCGCAAAATGTTGGTAGCCATGGCGCGCGATCTGCGGGTGCTCATCATCAAGTTGGCTGACCGGCTGCACAACATGCGCACGCTCGCATCTAGTTCGCCCGACAAACAACAACGCGTCGCCCAAGAGACCCTCGATATCTACGCACCACTTGCGCATCGGCTCGGCATGCAAGAAATCAAACAGCAACTTGAGGACCTATCGTTTGCAGCGCTGTTTCCCAAGCGTTATGCCGAAGTCGAACATCTTGTCTCCACTCGGGCGCCCGAGCGCAATGTGTACTTGGCACGCGTGCTTGGCCAAGTTGACAAAATGTTGGTCGGCGTAAAAATCAAAGCCGAGCTCACGTCTCGCGGCAAACACTTGTGGAGCATCTACGAAAAGATGGTGCAAAAAGGGCGCGAGTTTGATGACATTTTCGACCTAATGGCCATTCGCATCGTGGTTGATGACGTGCGCGATTGTTACGGCGCACTTGGTGTGATTCACGGACACTGGAAGCCGGTGGTCGGGCGCTTCAAGGACTACATCGCGATGCCCAAGTTCAACTTGTACCAAAGTTTGCACACCACCGTGATCGGCCCAGATGGCAAGACCATCGAAGTGCAGATTCGTTCGCGTGACATGCACCAACGCGCCGAATGGGGAGTGGCATCGCACTGGGCATATAAAGATGCGGCAACGCCACAAGAAGTGGAATGGCTGAATCGCATCATCGACTGGCAGGGCGAAGTATCTGACCCACGTCAATTCTTGGAGGGCTTAAAGACCGACTTGGAGCAAGACGAGTTGTTCGTCTTTACCCCCAAGGGGCGTGTGGTGTCGCTGCCACTGCAATCCACACCGGTCGACTTTGCCTATGCCGTGCACACCGAGGTGGGCCACTCGTGCGTTGGTGCGCGAGTCAATGGTCGCCTCGTGGCGCTGAGTTACCAGTTGGCTTCGGGCGACACGTGTGAAATTCTTACCTCCAAGGCGCAAGGCACCGGGCCATCACAGGGCTGGATGGAGTTCGTCGCGTCGACTAAAGCCAAGAACAAGATCAAACAGTGGTGGACTCGTGAGCAACTCGAGGACATGGTTGATGAAGGTCACGACGAGTTCGTCGAGGAACTACGCCGGGTTGGGTTGTCGATGCGGCGCATGGAGGGCTCGCCCGAATTGGCGGCCGAAGTTGCAGCACTGGGCTATGGCGACCTCAACGGTTTGCTGGCAGCAGTCGGCCAGAAGAAGGTTCCGGCACGAGCACTCGTGGCACGGCTGGTCGAGGCATTGCGGGCACCAGATTCGTCGGGTGAACTCGCAGCGATGCCGGCTATGCGCACCCGATCGAGTGCGGCGCGAACGAAGAATTCGGTCTACGTTGAAGGCCTCGACGACATCTTGGTGCGGCTGTCAAAGTGTTGCACGCCCGTGCCAGGTGACGACATCATGGGCTTCATCACGCGTGGTCGCGGGGTGACAGTGCATCGTGTGGATTGCGCCAATGCTTTGTCGCTCATGAGCGAGCAGTCGGCGCGCATCATTGATGTGGAATGGGCAGGGCTGTCGGCCGACGACACGTTCGTAGCTGCCGTCGAAGTCGTGGCCCTCGATCGCACACGACTATTGCGCGATGTCGCCAACGCCCTATCGGATCAGCGAGTCAACATCGTTTCGTGCACTACCCAAACTGGGTCAGACCGTGTAGCGAAGATGCGATTTGAGTTCGAGTTCTCTGACCCCAACCACCTGCAGGCGATGTTGCGCATCATCAAGAACATCGATGGTGTGTATGACGCGTACCGCTTGTTGCCGGGTGCACCAGACACAGCGGATATCGGTTCTTCGCATCCATCTGCGAACTAACCTTGGCTCGTGCCGTCGTTTGCTACCAGCCCAGGCACTCGTGACATCCTTGCCCCAGATGCCCCGCGATGGCGGCTGTTTCAACAAACGTTTGCCGATGTCGTTGAGTTAGCAGGTTTTGCGCACATCATTCCACCAATGTTTGAAGACCTCGGAGTGTTTTTGCGAGTGGGTGAGACCACAGAAATTGTTACCAAAGAAATGTATGACTTTGAAGACAAAGGCGGCCGCCGAGTGGCGTTGCGGCCCGAGCAAACCGCCAGTGTTTGTCGGGCATTCGTAGAACATCGACCGGTGACGCCGTGGAAGGTGTGGTACGCCGGCCCGAATTTTCGCTACGAAAAACCACAGCAGGGTCGCTATCGCCAGTTTGATCAAGTAGGTATCGAGGTCCTGGGTGTTGACGACCCGCAACTCGACGCCGAAGTCATTGGTTTGGCCGTCGAGTTTTATCGTCGCCTCGGTTTGCAGGGTGTGCAGTTGTCGGTGAACTCACTCGGTGATTCGGGTGATCGAGACCGTTACGCAGTTGCTTTGCGCACGCACTTTTCGGCCAATATCGACGCGCTGTCAGCTGAGAGTCGCGCCACGCTCGAGCGCAACCCGTTGCGAGTGCTTGACAGCAAGCGCCAAGAGGACGCCGCATTGATTGCTGCAGCACCCAAAATGGCAGATCACTTAAGCGACGAGGCAGCTGCGCACTTCGTGGATGTGCAATCGGCGCTGTTGTCGGCTGGGGTGGGCTTCATCGTCGATGACCGCTTGGTGCGCGGTTTGGATTACTACCGGCGCACCACGTTTGAATT
This sequence comes from Ilumatobacteraceae bacterium, assembly GCA_030728545.1. Lineage (GTDB taxonomy): Bacteria > Actinomycetota > Acidimicrobiia > Acidimicrobiales > Ilumatobacteraceae > F1-60-MAGs027. The sequence goes on along the minus strand of JANQZQ010000110.1, from coordinate 42,486 downwards.
CGTATCCACGGCACTGTCGGCAGCCCATGTGGCAATCGGTGGCGGTGGTCGCTACGACGGTTTGGTCGCCGAACTCGGAGGGCCAGACACGCCAGGTATCGGCTTTGCGCTCGGGCTAGACCGCACGCTGTTGGCCTGCGATGCCGAAGGCGTGTTTGCGCCGCCGCCCGGGCGGGTGGACGTGTTCGTGGTCGACGCCACGGGTGGCACACATGCTGGTGCGGTGTGCGCCGAATTGCGCGCCGCGGGCATCGGCACTGATCGCGCCTACGACGCCCGCAGCATGAAGGCACAAATGAAATCCGCAGATCGCGCCGGAGCCCGCTTGGCAATCATCATCGGTGAAGATGAAGCGGCAGCCAAGACTGCAATCATCCGTACGATGGAGGGTGGTTCGCAACACATCGTGCAACGAGATGCTCTCATTGCGCAAGTGCGCCAAGCATTGCACGGCTAACTTGTAAGACCACATCTGTATGACCACATCCACCACCCTGCGCACCCACCTCTGTGGCGAACTCAATGCATCTCACGTCGGTGCCAAGGTGACCTTGGCAGGCTGGGTGTCTCGCCGTCGCGAGCATGGCGACAAACTCGCCTTCATCGATTTGCGTGACTTCTCGGGTGTCACACAGTGTGTTATCGACGACGGGGCCGATGCCCGAAGCGAATGGGTCGTACAGATCACTGGCACGGTGACGGCGCGCCCGGCCGGCACCGTGAACACAAACTTGCCGACTGGTGAAGTTGAGCTCACCGATTGCACGTTGACGGTGTTGAATTCGGCTGAGCCGCCACCATTTCCCATCGACCAGCGAGCCGATGATGTTGACGAAAACATTCGACTGAAGTTCCGATATCTCGACGTGCGTCGCGAACGTATGCAACGCAACCTGCGCTTGCGGGCCAGCGTCAACTCCGCCATTCGTACGGCGATGGAGAATCAGGGTTTCGTCGAAGTCGAAACCCCACTGCTCATGCCGTCGACACCTGAAGGTGCTCGCGAGTTTTTGGTGCCGTCCCGTAAGGAACCCGGTTCGTTTTATGCCTTGCCGCAATCGCCACAGCTGTGGAAACAGTTGCTCATGGTCGCAGGTATGGATCGCTACTACCAAATCGCACGTTGTTTGCGCGACGAAGATCTTCGCGCTGATCGGCAGTATGAGTTCACCCAACTCGACGCCGAGATGAGTTTTGTCGACAAAGAAGACGTCTTGAGCGCCATCTCTCAGGCGGTGTTGGCCGCAGCCCATGCGGCCACGGGTGTCACACCGCCACCAATCGAACAAATCACCTGGCATGATGCCATGAATCGTTTCGGCTCAGACAAACCCGACTTGCGGTTTGGGCTCGAGCTCGTCGAGCTCACCGCGGTGTTCGCCGCCACCGAATTCAAGGCCTTCGCTACGGCCGGATCGATCAAGGGGCTGTGCGTCGATGCCGCCACGTATCCCGAGGCTGCTGCGATGGGTCGCAACAAACTCGACCAACTCACTGATCGGGCCAAGCAAAGTGGGGCTAAGGGCTTGGTGTGGATGAAAGTTGGCGACGGTGGGGCACTCGAGTCACCGGTGGCCAAGTTTCTCTCTGATGCTGAAAAGTCGGCGCTCGTTGCGACGCTTGGCGCAACCACTGGCGACTTGCTGTTGCTCGTTGCCGATGAGTGGAGCACCACTTGCAGTGTGTTGGGCACGTTGCGCAACGACATTGCTCGACCGCCCGTACACGAAGGCCCGTACCGATACGTGTGGGTGGTGGACTTTCCTCTCTTTGTGGGTGTGAACCCAACCACCAAAAAGCCGCAACCTGGTCATCATCCGTTTTGTCATCCACACCCAGACGACCTGGCCAAAATGGAGACCGACCCGCTCAATGTGCGGGCGCTGGCTTACGACCTCGTGCTCAATGGGTGGGAGCTCGGCTCGGGTTCAATTCGAATCCACGAGCCCGAGTTGCAGCGTCGCGTGTTTCAACTCCTCGGCATCGATGACGAAACGGCTGACCGCAAATTTGGTTTCTTCTTGCAGCCCTTCAAATATGGTGCACCACCGCACGGTGGCTTCGCCTTCGGTATCGATCGTCTGGTGGCCATCTTGGCTGGCGAAGAAAACATTCGCGAAGTCATCGCATTCCCCAAGACGCAATCAGGTCTTGACCCGATGACCAATGCACCTGGGCCAGTCGAAGCCAATCAGTTGCTTGAACTCGGTTTGCGAACCTTGCCCAAACCAGCGAACTAGACGCCAGCGGTGGATCTGTTCACGCAGGCCGCGCTGCAGGTGCTACGTGATCAGGCGCCGCTGGCAGCAAGGTTGCGCCCGCGCACACTCGACGACATCGTTGGTCAATCCCACCTGCTGGGCGCGGATGGCCCGCTGCGTCGATTGATCGAGTCAGACCGGCTGAGCTCGATCATCTTGTGGGGCCCGCCAGGCACCGGCAAAACCACCATTGCCGAAGTGATCGCCACCGTCACCAGTCGTGAGTTTGTGCGACTCTCGGCGGTGACGTCGGGGGTCAAAGACGTGCGCGAGGTGATCGATGCAGCCCGCGACCGGCTCGGCCAGAACGGTCGACGCACCATCGTGTTTGTCGATGAGATTCATCGCTTTAACGCGACTCAGCAGGATTCGCTGCTGCCTGCAGTTGAGGCTGGGCTCATCACATTGATTGGTGCCACGACCGAGAACCCGTTCTTCCAAGTGAATGCACCATTGCGCAGCAGGTCAACTTTGTTGCGGCTCGAGGTGCTGGGTGACGACGACCTCAGCAAATTGTTAGAGCGCGGTGCAGCAGTTGAATCGGCAACTTTGGCGCCAGAGGCTTGCGCACTCATCGTGCAACGTTGTGGCGGGGACGGGCGTCAGGCGTTGACGTCACTAGAAGTTGCCATCGCTTTGGCCAAAGATAAACACGTTTCGTTGGCCCACGCCGAAGCCGCATTGTCGACCAGTGCATTGCGTTATGGCCGCGACGACCATTACGACGTGGTGTCGGCACTCATCAAGAGCATGCGGGCCTCTGATGAACAAGCAGCATTGTTCTGGTTGGCGCGCATGATTGAAGCAGGAGACGACCCGCGATTCATTGCCCGGCGCTTGATCGTGTTCGCCAGCGAAGACATCGGGCTGGCCGATGCGACTGCACTTGGTGTGGCCATCGCAGCAGCCAGCGCCGTAGAACACGTGGGGTTGCCCGAGGCGCGCTACAACCTTGCGCACGCCGTAATGCATCTGGCCGGTGCCCCAAAGAGTCGGGGTGTTGTTGAAGCCATCGATGCAGCGCAGGCAGCGTTGTTGGGCGGCGCATCAATCGAGGTTCCGCAACATCTACGCGACGGGAGCTCGCCGCACGACTCAGTGATACCGCCGCGCCGATACGATTAGGAGCACTCATGTTTCGTCGTCTTTTCTGGTTCGTGCTTGGTGGCCTCGCTGCGTTGTTCGGTTACGGATGGCTGCGTCGCCAGGCCGACCAATTGGCCACCAAAGAGTCGCTTGACCAATTCATCGACGGTCTTGTTGACCGGGTTATCACCGTAAAAGACAAGGTCTCTGACACGGTGAACGGCGCGACGAGCAGCAAACGCGACTCGACGAGCGACGACCTCTTCGAGTAAGCCGATGGCCCGCGCCGATATCAAAACGGCTGACGACCTTCGCCAGGCTTTCGTTGGTTTCTTCGCTGATCGACAGCACACGGTGGTGCCGTCGGCGAGTTTGATTCCGTTTGACCCAACAATCATGTTCACGGTGGCCGGCATGGTGCCGTTCAAGCCGTACTTCGTCGGCGAGGAAACCGCTCCATTCAATCGTGCAGTGAGTGTGCAGAAGTGCGTGCGGGCAGGTGGCAAGCACAACGACCTTGACGATGTCGGTCGCACTAAGCGACACCTCGTGTTCTTTGAGATGCTTGGCAACTTCAGTTTCGGTGACTACTTCAAAGAACAAGCCATTCCGTGGGGATGGGAACTCGCGACCGAGGTGTTCGGGTTCGACGGCGATCAATTGTGGATCACCGTGCACGAAAGCGATGACGAGGCCGAACAAATCTGGCATGAAGTGGTCGGGGTACCGATGTCGCGCATTCAACGCCTCGGCGACAGCGACAATTTCTGGCAGATGGGCGACGTTGGCCCGTGTGGCCCGTGCTCTGAAATTCATATCGACCGCGGAAGCGCCTTTGGCCCCGACGGTGGGCCGCTAAACGACCCAGCAGGCGATCGCTTTCTTGAATTTTGGAATCTGGTGTTCATGCAATACAACCAATCCAAAGACGGCACACGCACCCGCTTGCCACGGCCGTCGATCGACACGGGTGCCGGCTTTGAACGCATCCTGACTTTGGTGCAAGGTGTCGACTCGGTCTGGGAAACCGACCTGATGGCACCGCTCGTTGATACGGGTCGGCGCCTCACGGGTGCCGAGTACCGCGTCGGTGACTACGACCACCGGCCAAGTTTTAGTTTGCGGGTGCTCGCCGAACACGCACGTTCATCGATGATGATGATCAACGACGGGGTGTTTCCGTCGAATGAAGGCCGCGGCTACGTTCTGCGACGCATCATTCGGCGCGCGGTGCGGCATGCCTATTTGTTGGGATGCGAGAAGCTGGTGATGCCTTCGCTAGTCGAGACCTCGCTCGGCATTATGAAAGGTGCGTATCCCGAGTTGGCGACCAACAGCGATTTCATCCTTGGGGTCATCACCCGCGAAGAAGAGAAGTTTCGCTCGACACTTCGCAACGGTCTCACCATCCTTGAAGACGAAATCGGCGCCAAGAAAAAATCCATCTCGGGTTCGGCGGCGTTCCAACTGCACGACACTTACGGGTTTCCGCTGGAGCTGACCCAAGAAATCGCGGCAGAACGTGGCGTTGACGTCGATACGGCAGGCTTCGAGCAAGAGATGGGCGAGCAGCGAGAACGCGCCAAGAGCGCTCGCAAGAGTGACACCGCCGACCCACAGCGGGTTGCCATTTACAAGGCCTTAGTCGACAACCATGGCGCCACCAACTTCGTTGGCTACGACCACGACACTGCCGACACCAAGGTCATTGAGGTGCTCGGGCCGTTTGATCACGATGACGGCTCAGCGGTGTTCGAGATGTTCCTTGAAGCGTCGCCGTTTTATGCCGAGAGTGGTGGCCAAGTTGGCGACACCGGCACGATTACAGCCGACTCAGCCAGTGCCCAAGTAATCGACACCACGTTTGCTGCCCCCGGGTTGCGACGCCATCTGGTGCGCATTACTCGCGGCCAGTTCGCAGCCGGCACCACCGTGCACGCTGCGATCGATGGTGTTGCCCGAGCGGCGACCCGACGTAATCACACCGCGACCCATGTGTTGCACTGGGCGTTGCGCAAGGTGCTGGGCGAGCACGTGAAGCAAGCCGGCTCGCTCGTGGCGCCTGATCGACTGCGGTTCGACTTCAGCCATTACGAAGCCGTCACGCCTGCTGAGATTCGTCGCATCGAGCAAATGGCGAACTCCGAAGTGATCGCCAATAGCCAGGTGAGCGCCAACGAAATGTCTAAACAGGCGGCAACCGATAAAGGTGCCATCGCATTTTTTGGCGACAAATACGGCGACGTTGTTCGAGTGCTCGAGGCTGGCAGCTCGCTCGAGTTGTGCGGTGGCACGCATGTTTCGGCAACTGGGGACATTGGGCCGATCAAAATCGTGAGTGAAGGCTCGATCGGCAGCAACCTGCGTCGTGTCGAAGCAGTCACGGGCGAGAACGCCATTCGCTATCTGCTCGATCTCACCGACACGCTGGCCAATGCGGCCGATGTGCTGGGAACCAAACCAGACGATGTGGTGGCCGCGGCACAACGCGCCGTCGACAACGCCAAGGCACTCGGCGACGAGATAAAGAAACTTCGAGCAGCACAAACATTGTCGCGAGCGGGTGACTTTGCTGCCAAAGCGGTGGATGGCGTAGTGGTGGCGCGCGTCGACGGGCTGGCCCCAGCGGATCTACGCGATTTGGCAATTGCCATTCGGTCGACGCCCAATGTGGTGGCCGTGGTGCTGGGTGGTGTTTCTGACACTGGTGGTGTGGCACTTGTGGCTGCTGTGGCGCCAACGAGCGGGCTGAAGGCTGGCGAACTCATCAAAGATGCAGCCAAGCAGGTTGGCGGGGGTGGCGGCGGCAAGGGCGACATCGCCACTGCTGGTGGCAAGAATGTTGCAGCCATCGACGATGCTCTGGCGACAGCAACGCAGGCCGTTGAAGCGGCCCGGCGCGCGTAGTAATGCGCTGTCTCGGCCTAGACCTTGGCGCAAAGCGAATTGGCGTTGCCTTGTGTGACCCAGATGAACGAGTTGCTACACCGCTGCAGGTGGTGAATCGCAGCAAGACCAAACACGACGATTACGTAGCGATTCGACGAGTGGTGGAAGAGTACGAAGCACAGGCTGTGGTGGTGGGGCTGCCACTCAATATGAGTGGCAAGGCCACGGCTGCTGCACAAAGTGCCATGGCTGAAGCCGAGCAACTTCGTAGTGTGCTCAGTGTGATCAGCGTTCCCGTATACGTACATGACGAGCGCTTGACCACGGTCAGTGCCGACCGGTCATTGATGGAGATGCAAATGAAGGCTGATGCGCGTCGTCGCGTCGTGGACAAAGTGGCTGCAGCTGTGATGTTGCAAGGTTTTATTGACCATCGTCGCAACACATCAGATCGCACATAATGAGCGGCACCGAACACGAGCGTGAAGAACGCGTTACCGAAAAACGTGCCTCCGACGAGCCGTGGCGCGAAGATCCGTGGGACACCGTGTTGCCGGATGATCCGGCGGACACTGATGGCATGCTGCCTGATCTGCGCACGTACTCGCGCCAGATTCTGCTGGGATTGGCCACAGTGGCGGTGGTGTTCATCGCCTGGGCGGGTTGGCAAGTGCGTGACTTGGCCAGCCAAGTGCAAAGCAACGAACAGTTGAGTGCGCCAGCACAAGACGCGCTGGTCGAAGTCTCTGTCGTGTTTCCCGAAGGTTTTACGGTTGCCCAGATTGCCGCCCGGCTTGAGCGTGACGGCCCGGGTTTGAGTGCTGCCAAAGTCGATGCTGTGCTGTCCACGAACACACTGGCAGCACCATTTCGCCCCGCCGGCGCGACGTCGTACGAGGGTTTGTTATTCCCGGCGTTGTATCGCATTGCGGCCTACGAGACCGAACAAGACGTCATCGAGCGAATGATTGAAGAGATGCGTACGCGGGCGATCTCTAACGACATCGAAGCGGGTGCCGAGCGGCTGGGTCGTACCCCATACGAGATCATCACGATTGCTTCGCTCATTGAAAAAGAGGTCAAGGTACCCGAAGAGCAGGCCCTGGTGTCACGCGTGATTCACAATCGTCTCGCCAACGACATGGAATTGCAGATTGATGCAGCGCTCTACTACGGCGCGGCACCCGATGCAAAGTTTGCTGATCTGAAGGCAGCCGATAGCCCGTTCAACGTGTATTTGCGCAAGGGTTTGCCACCAACCCCCATTGCTAGCCCTGGTGAAGCGGCGTTGATTGCTGCACTCAACCCGGCCGATAATCCTGCTGCTGACGACCCGCTGTGCACGGTGCGTAACCGCCGCGAAAAAACCGAGCCGTGTCAACTGTTGTTCTATGTATTGGCCGATGCACAGGGCGCTCATGCGTTTTCGACTTCATATCGTTTGCACGAAATCAACGTTGCTGCGGCCAAACAAGCAGGCATCTTGCCGTGAGCACCCAGATTGCAGCGGTGATTGGTAGCCCCGTGCGCCACAGCCTGTCGCCAGCAATTCACAACGCGGTGTTTGCTGCCCATGGCGACGACTGGATGTATGCAGCGTTCGAGGTGCAACCCGAGCATGCGACTGCGGCAATTGATGCCATGCGCATCTTGGGTATTGCTGGCTTGTCCATCACGATGCCCCACAAAGAAATGGTGATGGCTGCACTCGATGAAGTTCACCCTGCAGCCAAGTTGGTGGGTGCAGTCAACACGGTGGTGCGCAATGGCAACTTGCTGGTGGGGCACAACACCGATGGCATCGGTTGTGTTGACGCACTCAGTGCCGCTGGCGCAGATTTGTCGTCGGTCGCAGTTATTGGTGCCGGTGCTACAGCGCGGGCAGTTATCGCAGCTTTGGCAGCGCACGGTGCACGTGTCACGGTCGTGAATCGCTCGCCGGCACGACTGGCAACCGCCGTGGCAGTCGGCAACTCGGCACGCGCTGAATCCACCTTTGCGGGGGTGTTGCTCGACGTTGGCGCTTGTGCCACCATCGTGAACACCACGCCCGTTGGCATGGCCGACGTTTCTGGCACCGCACCCGACGCGTTGCCGTTTGACGTGCAGGTCTTAACAAGTCGTCACACGGTGCTAGACGCCGTGTATCACCCGCTCAACACGCCACTCGTGCAGGCCGCGCGTGCCCGTGGCGCAAACGTGGTTGACGGGCTCGACATGCTGTGTGCTCAAGCGCGCCGCCAACAGCAACTGTGGTTGGGTCGCTTGCCCGATGTTTCGCTCATGCGTGGTGCCGCGCTGGCCGAGCTCGCCAAACGACACGGGTAGAATTCAAAGCGCATGTTGCGCTACTTGACCGCCGGAGAGAGCCACGGTCAAGCGCTCGTCGTAATCGTCGAAGGTTTGCCTTCTAATCTGCCGGTTGTCGTTGCTGATATTGCCGACGAGCTGGCTCGTCGCCGACTCGGCTTTGGTCGCGGGCCACGCCAAAAGTTTGAGCAAGATGAAATCGAACTCATCGGCGGAATTCGCCATGGCCGCACGCTCGGCTCGCCCGTGGCGGTGCTCATCAAAAACACCGAATGGTTTCGTAGCGATGTCTGGCACGAAGAGATGTCGCCCCATCCGGGTGCCACCAAAAAGCCGCTGACGCAACCGCGGCCAGGGCACGCTGATCTTGTTGGGATGCAGAAGTACGACTTTGTCGACGCTCGCGACGTGTTGGAGCGTGCCAGTGCGCGCGAAACCAGTGCGCGTGTGGTGGCTGGTGCACTCGCCAAACTGCTGCTCAAACAAATTGGTGTCGACATCGTGTCGCACGTGGTTGGCCTTGGCGCTGCGACGAATAGTTCACCCGATCGGCCAGGCCCCAATGACACGCCTCGTATCGATGAGTCGCCCGTGCGATGCTTCGACAAAGCGGCTGAGCAAAACATGATTGCCGAAATCGAAGCAGCGGCCAAAGACGGCGACAGCCTCGGTGGCATCGTTGAGGTGCTCACGTATGGTCTGCCTGTCGGCTTGGGCAGCCATGTGCACTGGGATCGCAAAATTGACGGCATGCTCGCCGCATCAATCATGAGCATTCAGGCGGTCAAAGGTGTAGAGATTGGTGACGGCTTCACCGGTGCAGCCCGCCGCGGCAGCGAGGCCCACGACGCCATTACTTGGGATGAAGCGAGTGGTACATATCGCCGCGAAACATCTAAGGCCGGCGGCACTGAAGGTGGAATGACCACTGGTGAAGTGTTGGTTGTGCGCGCAGCCATGAAGCCGCTGTCAACCCTGAACCGTCCGACACTCAAAACCGTTGACGTGATGTCAAAGCAAGAAACGGTGAGTTTCAAAGAGCGCACCGATGTGACTGCAGTGCCCGCGATGGGGGTCGTTGCCGAAACCATGGTGGCGCTCGTGTTGGCAGCCGAAGCCCAGCGCAAGTTTGGCGGCGACTCGATTGCCGAGTTTGTTCGCAATGCCCGCGCCTTTGCCGAGTCGCTGCGCTAAGCGTCATGTCGCGCACGGTTTTGTCGCGCACAGTTGTGCTGGTCGGGATGATGGGGTCGGGCAAAACCACAGTGGGTCGGCAGGTTGCATCGGCTTTGGCCATGCGTTTTATCGATACGGATGATGCCGTGGTGGCAGTGGCAGGCAAGGCCGTACGCGATATTTTTGCGGAAGATGGCGAAGCAACGTTTCGTGCAGCGGAGTCACAGGCGCTGGCCGCAGCTTTGGCTTCACCCGACGATGTGTTGGTGGCAGCAGCGGGTGGCACGGTGCTGAGCGAAGTCAACAGACAAGCGATGCAAGACGCAGCCGACATGGTGGTGTGGCTTGACGCCGACCCCACCACGCTGAGCGAGCGCACCAGCCGTGGTGCCCATCGACCATTGTTGGACGGCGATCCAGCCAGTCGGTTGGCTGTGCTTGATGTCGAGCGGCGGGCGTTGTATGCAAGCGTGGCAGATGTGTGCATCAATACCGCGGGCAAGTCGATTAAAGAAGTTGTGCAGCTCGTGATGAATGCAGTGACTGCCGAGCACGCATCATGACCCGCAAAGTGCGCGTTGATCTCGGCGAGCGGTCTTATGACGTGATCGTCGGGCGAGGAGCCGTGTCTGAACTGGCCACGTTGATCCCGACCGACGTTCGCCGGGTGGCAATCGTGACGCAGGCACATCTGCCATTTGATATGGCACCGCATCTGCCTGCTGCAGTGGCCGTATCACGGCACGTGGTGGGTGACGGCGAGGCGCACAAAACTTTGGCCACTATCGAACGGTTGACCGAAGAGTTCGCCGCCGCTGGGCTCACCCGCAACGACTTGGTCGTTGGTGTGGGTGGGGGAATGGTCACCGACATCGCTGGCTTTGCCGCTGCATCGTGGCATCGCGGCATTCGGGTGGTGCACGTGTCCACCACATTGGTGGGCATGATCGACGCTGCCATCGGTGGCAAGACCGGGGTCAATCTTGCTGCCGGAAAAAATCTGGTCGGTGCTTTTTGGCAACCAACGGGCGTGGTGTGCGACACCGCCTTGCTCGACACACTGCCCGCACGTGAGCAGCGTTGTGGGAGCGGAGAGATGGCGAAGTACCACTTTTTGACTGGTGACGATTTGTTGTCACTCGAGTTAGATGCGCGAATCGCACGTTGCGTGCAGATCAAAGCCGACATCGTCGGGCAAGACGAGCGCGAATCGGGTCGTCGAGCGGTGCTCAACTATGGACACACCTTCGGACATGCCCTTGAAGTGGAAAGCAACTTTGCCCTGGCCCACGGCGAGTCGGTAGCAATCGGCATGATGTTTGCTGCCCATGTTGCTCATGCCCTGGGTCGAATCGATGCTGCTCGGGTGGACGAGCATCGGCAGGTGATTGTTGTGCACTACGGGGGATCGGTGGCGGTGCCACCTGGCATGCAACGCACGCGGTTAGTGGCGTTAATGCAGCACGACAAAAAAGCCGTGGCGGGGCTGACGTTTGTTTTGGATGGCCCCAACGGCATCGAGACCGTAAGCGGTGTTGACGAAGCAGTGCTGCACACGGCATTCGACGCGCTTTCAGTACCCTGAATCGCATGCCCACGAACAAAGGTCGCCTGCTGTTGTTGCATGGGCCGAATCTCCATCTGTTGGGCAGCCGCGAGCCGAGCATCTACGGCACCGCCACCTTGGCCGATCATGTGCAGCGCGCAACGGCGACTGCCCAGCGACTTGGGTACGAAGTCGACAGCGAACAAAGTGATGATTTGGCCACCCTGATTGGCATTGTGCAGACCGCGGGCACCAAGTATGCGGGCATTGTGCTCAACGCTGCTGCCTTCACTCACTTTGCGTGGAGCCTGCACGATGCACTGAAAAGTGTCGGCCTACCCGTGGTCGAAGTACACCTGTCCAACCCTGCAGCGCGCGAGCCGTGGCGTCACGAAAGCGTGATTGCACCCGTGGCCATCGGAACCATTGCCGGCTTCGGCGGCGAATCGTACGTACTCGGAATCGAAGCACTCACTCGACACCTGGAGAAACAATGACCACCACATCAACCAAGGTGCAATCACCAGCCCTGCCACCTTTGACGGTCACGGGCCGCGACCGCATGGTGCGCGAAGAGTTGGCCAAGCGCGGTGAGGCCGAAGCACTGATGGTCTTCGACTTGAACAACATTCGCTGGCTCACCGGGTTTACTGGCTCGGCCGGCACGCTCATCATTCGCCACGACGAGATGGTGTTCGTCACCGACGGCCGATACGGCGAACAGGCACGGCACCAAATTGAGACTTCTGGTGCGGCTGCCCGAGTGGTCGTGGGCACCAGCGCTGCTGCACTGCGCGAGGGGCTCGAGCAGTCGCTGCATGCGGCTCGTGGCGTGGCCATTGACCCCACCGAAATAACTCACGCTCAGTTCGAAAACGTGCGCACGCAAACCACGGCACCGTTGGTCTCGGTCACGGGTGTGGTGCAACATCTGCGGCGTCGCAAATCGCCAGCCGAAATTGCGCGCATGAAACGCGCATCAGAATGCACTGACGCCGCACTCGCTGAGTGCCTGCCGATGATGTCGACCCGGGTCACCGAGCGTGATGTGCGCGACGAACTTGAATACCGCATGCGCCGCCATGGTGCTGACGGCCCGAGTTACGACACCATCGTTGCCACGGGGCCCAACGGTGCACGGCCGCATCATCGTCCGACCTCGACCATGATCGAAGACGGCCATCTCGTGGTCATCGATGTGGGGGCACTCGTCGACGGCTATCACTCCGACATGACCCGCACGTATCTGATCGGCGAGGTGAGCCCGCTTTTGCGCACCATGCACGATGTGGTGCGCGAATCGCAACTGGCAGGTTTGGCCGCCGTTCGCGCTGGGGTGAGCGCTGGTGACGTGGACAAGGTGTGTCGCGACATCATCGCGGCAGCAGGTTTCGGCAGCGAATTCATCCACTCCACTGGCCACGGCGTTGGTTTGCAGATTCACGAACAACCCTGGGTGCGCACGGCGATGCCCGAGCCGCTGCAGGCAGGTGAAGTAGTCACCGTTGAACCTGGGGTCTATCGTGAAGGGCTCGGCGGTGTACGGATTGAAGACCTCGTGGTCGTCACTGATACAGGCTGCGACATACTCACCGAATCACCAAAGGACATCTCGTGCCTGCAATTAGCACCAACGAACTAAGAAACGGCCTCACGCTCGAACTCGACAAGGGTTTGTTCAGTGTGGTGGATTTTCAACATGTGAAGCCCGGCAAGGGTGGCGCATTCGTGCGCACCAAGTTGCGCAACGTGCGCACCGGGGCCGTGATCGAGCGCACCTTCAACGCCGGAGTGCGAGTCGAGCAAGCGATCATTGACCGTCGCGACATGCAGTTTTTGTACAAAGAGGGTGATGCCTTCGTGTTCATGGACACCGACACCTACGAGCAGATCTCGATCCAACCGGTCACGCTTGGTGACGCCGCCGACTATTTGGTCGAGTCGGCCACCGCGCAGATTGCGTTGTTCGGCACCGAAATCGTGCAAGTAGAGATCCCAGCTTCAGTGGAGCTGACCATTGCCCAGACCGAACCAGGCATTCAAGGCGATCGCGTGTCGGGCGCGCGTAAGCCAGCCACGCTCGAGACCGGCAAGATCATCCAGGTGCCGTTGTTCATCAACATTGGTGATCGCGTAAAAGTAGACACCCGTTCGGGCGACTACGTCACCCGAGTTTGAACGTAGTCGTCTCCTGCATGTCTGAAGTTTCGCTGCCACCATCCGATGACTCGGATTGGAACCGCGAGTTCGACCCACGTTCAGACGCTCGCGAGCGAGCACTAAACATTTTGTTCGAAGCTGACTTGCGGGCGGTTGCCCCGAGCGAAGTGGTTGAGCGGATGCAGGTGGCAATTGACGACTTGACGAGCATTTTGGTAGTCGGGGTGGCCGAGCACCGCGCGCGGATTGACGAGTTGATTACCGCCCACAGCCACGCTTGGTCGATTGATCGCATGGCCACAACTGATCGCAATGTTTTGCGGATGTCGACGTTTGAGTTGCTCGGCCGCAGCGAAGTGCCCACTGCCGTCATCATCAACGAAGCAGTGGAGCTTGCCAAGCGTTATGGCACCGACGACTCGGGTCGCTTCGTCAACGGCATGCTGTCGGCCATCGCCCGCACCACCCGCGAAGGCGGCGCGCCAACACCGCCTCCAGTAGTAGAGCCTGCAACACAGCTAGCCACACCGCCAGCCGCCGACTAGAACAACTGCATGGCCGGCGACCTGCGCACGGCATTCGACCAGGCGCGTCGCAGGCTGCAGTCACTGACCGTATGGCACGCCATTGCAGTGTGCAGCACGGTGCTCTACACGGTGTGGTTGGCGGTGCGCACCACGCGCAACCATTTTGGGCTGGGCACATCGGCCTACGACTTTGGGTTGTTTGATCAGGGTGTCTGGCTGGTTGCGCAGGGCAAAGCCCCCTTCGTCACGCTGATGGGGCGCAACTTGTTTGGCGACCATACGTCGTTTATTTTGTTGCCGCTGGTGCCGCTGTTTTGGGTGATTGGCTCGACAGGTTTGTTGTTCGTTGTGCAGGCGGTAGCACTCGGCATCGGTGCACTGCCGATCTGGAAAGTGACGCGTGCGCTGCTTGATTCGTTGCCAATGGCGTGTGCAGCAGTGGTGGTGTATCTGGCCCACCCAGCCCTCACCTACACGGGGTTGGAGAATTTTCATCCCGATGCTGCGCTGGCGCCGTTGATTGCCTGGGCGCTGTATGCAGCGGTGTGTTATCGCTGGGTGCAATACGCCGCTGCGGTGGTGCTCATCTTGCTGGTTAAAGAAGACACGGCGTTGTTTGTGGTGGCACTTGGGGCGTGGGTGGCATTGCGACGCGATCGACGCATCGGTCTGCTCACTGTGTTTGGGGCGATGTGGATTGCTTTCATCATGTTGTTCGTCGTGTCACGCGGCATTGTTGGGGTGCCGTTTCGCAACGCTTGGCGGCTGCCGTTCGGGGGTTTTGGTGGTGTGCTACGCACGGCGCTGTTGCGCCCCGACAAATTCGTCGCGCATTTGGTGTCGGGCGAGCGTCCGATGTATCTCTTGCACTTGTTGGCTCCCGTCGGGTTCATCGCGCTGGTGCGCCCCGAGATTGCGTTGCTCGGCACGCTGCCGTTGCTGGCCAACTTGGTCAGCACGTTTTGGTATCAAAGCCAAATCGAGTATCACTACGCGGTGCAGTTTGTGCCGATTCTCGTGGTCGGGTCGGTGTATGCCATTTCACGAATGGCCGAACATTGGCGCACATGGTTGATGTCGGCAATGGTGGTGGCGAGTCTCGCTTGCGCCTACCTATGGTCGCCACTGCCACTCATGCGCACCGAGGTGGCCACTTGGTCACCAGCGCACCCCTCGGTGGCAGCCGCCCACGCGGCAATCAACCAAGTGCCCGACGATGCTGTGGTGGCGGCGTTTCATACGTTGACTGCCCATATGGCAAGGCGCGAGCGCATCTATGTGTTTCCGACCCCGTTTCGTCGGGTGTTGTACGGCCCAGATGTTTTTGCCAAGGGTGATCGACTGCCATTCGCCGACGAGGTGTCGCATGTGGTGCTGCCGCGGGTGTTGAGCGGTGAAGTCGAGCTGGATTGGCAGGGCGAACGAGAATTTTTCACTGTGATCTACGGCAATGACTGGTGGACGGTGTACGAGCGGATACGATAAGGCGACCGTCAAACGAGTCCCGAGAGGCTCGAACGGCTAGGAGACCAACGTGAGCAACATGGTGATGTCGGTTGACGACGTCAGACGCGCGATTACCCGCATCGCTCACGAAATTCTGGAACGCCAACAAGGTTCGGCATCATTGGCACTCGTTGGCCTGCAGCGCGGTGGCGCATGGCTGGCCGATGCGATTGCTGCTGCGGTGAATGTGATTGAGCCTCATTCCACCGTGCCGGTGGGATACATCGACGTGAGCATGCACCGCGACGACATTGGCTTGCGGCCAGTAGTGCCCGGTGCGATTAGTCGCATCGATTTTGCAGTCGATGGCACCACGGTGGTGCTCGTCGACGATGTTCTGTTCACGGGTCGCACCGTTCGCGCAGCAATGGAAGGCATCAACACCTACGGCCGCCCGCGCGCCGTGCAACTGGCGGTGCTGGTCGACCGTGGCCATCGCGAGCTGCCGATTCGCCCCGACTATGTGGGCAAAAATCTGCCCACGCATGTTGACGACGATGTGCGCGCCACGCAAGACGGTGTCGTCATCACCAACCGGGTCTCGTCATGAAGCATCTGCGCAGCATCGATGAACTCGGTCATGATGGCGTGGTGCGATTGCTCGAACTCACTCGCCACATGGTGGAAATCAACGCCAGACCAGTGCCCAAGGTGCCAGCCTTGCGCGGCAAGACCGTGGTGAGTTTGTTCTTTGAAGACTCCACTCGCACACGACTGTCGTTTGAAACTGCCGCCAAGCGGTTGTCCGCCGACACAATGACGTTCAGCGTGTCGACGTCGAGCGTGAACAAAGGCGAAAGTTTGCGCGACACAATCGAGACCATCTCTGACATGGGGGTCGATGCGTTTGTCGTACGCCACAAATCCACAGGCACGCCATGGCAAATCAGCGAGTGGACCAACGCTTCGGTGGTCAATGCCGGTGATGGTTGGCATCAGCATCCGACTCAGGCGTTGGTCGACTGTTTCACCGTGCGCCAAGCACTTGGGGTCGAACGTTTTGATGGTCTCACGCTCACGATCGTGGGGGACATCAAACACAGCCGCGTGGCACGCAGCAACATCAGTGCGTTCAGCATGCTTGGGGCAAACGTGGTGTTAGTGGCGCCGCCCACCTTGCTGCCCCCCGATGTGGCCCACTGGCCGGTGACGGTGTCGCATCGACTTGACGATGTGCTGGCGCGTACCGACATGTTGTACATGTTGCGTCTACAAAGCGAGCGAATGTCGCAGGGCCACGTGCCCAGCCTGCGCGAGTACGGCGAAACCTTCGGGCTCGATGCTGCGCGGGTTGCCAAGTTGCCCAGCACGGCTGTGATCATGCACCCTGGCCCCATGAACAGGGGTGTCGAGATGCTCGTTGACCCATCGGCGTTGCCCAATTCGCTGATTCATCAACAAGTGGCCAACGGTGTGGCGGTGCGCATGGCGGTGTTGTTTGATTTGCTGGCTGGCGAATCGTCGACTGCACATCTAGCGACGGTGGCATCATGACCAGCGCCGAGCGAATCGTGTTGCAGGGCGGGCGAGTGGTGGATTCACGCGGTGAGCGTGTCGCTGATATCGCTGTGCAAGGCGGTGTAGTGGTCGAAGTGGGCGAGCAGTTGACCAGTGGCCGCACGATCGACGCATCGGGTTGTGTGGTGGCCCCAGGGTTTGTTGACCTGCATGCCCACTTACGCGAGCCCGGCAAAGAAGAAGCCGAGACGATCGAAACTGGTAGCCGAGCGGGTGCCAAGGGTGGTTACACGGCCCTCGTGGCGATGCCCAACACAGACCCGCCGCAAGACAGCGTGGCCGTCATCGACTTCGTGCGTGAACAAGGCAAGCGTGCAGGGCTGGTTGAGGTGGTGCCGAGCGGGTGCATCACCTTGGGCCGCCAGGGCGAGACGCTGGCCCCGATGGCCGAGCTGGCGGCGGCCGGCGTGCGCATCTTTACTGACGACGGCAACGGTGTGCAAGACGAACTGCTCATGCGCAGGGCCATGGAATACGCCAAAGGTCTCGGCGTCACGCTGGCCCAGCACTGTGAAGTTGCCACACTCACCAAAGGTGCGGTGATGAACGAGTGTCAGTGTTGCACGTCGCTGGGTTTGCCAGGTTGGCCGTCGATTGCCGAAGAGCTCATGGTGTTTCGCGACATTGAACTGGCTCGTTTGACCGGTGCACGCGTGCACTTCTTGCATCTGTCAACCGCTCGCAGTGTGGAGTTGGTACGAGCCGCCAAGCGTGACGGCTTGCCAATAACTGCCGAGGTCACGCCACACCACTTGTCGTTAGATGAAACCCGACTCACCACCTTTAACACAGTGTTCAAAGTGAACCCACCGCTGCGTTCGCTGGCCGACATTGCTGCGCTACGAGCCGGCATCGTCGATGGCACGATCGATGCATTGGCCACCGATCATGCGCCGCATCCACGTCGCGACAAAGAGCTCACGCTCGATCAGGCACCACCCGGCATGCTCGGCCTAGAGACCGCGCTGGGTGTAGCGCTCGGGGTGCTTGACGTGAGCCTCACTCAGTTGGTGCGCATCATGTCGATTCATCCCGCCCAAATCGCAGGCATCGCTGATCGTCATGGTCGCGACATCGAACCAGGTGCACCGGCGAATCTCGTGGTGTTCGACCCGAACGCCAAGTGGCAGGTGGAGCCCGAGACGTTGGCAAGCAAGAGTCGCAACACGCCGTATGTTGGGATGACCTTGCGCGGAAAAGTTCGACACACGATATTCAACGGTGACATCACTGTTTTGAACGGTGAAGCGCAACGATGAACGCGCTCCTCGTGCTGGCTGATGGCAGCGTCTTTGAAGGTGAAGCCATCGGTGCTGATGTTCCGGTGTCATCGGGCGAGGTGGTGTTTCACACCGGGCTCAGCGGTTATCAAGAAGTGCTCACCGACCCGAGCTATGCCGGTCAGGTCATCACGTTCACCACACCGCATATTGGCAATTACGGGGTGACGAAATCCGACAACGAATCAGCAAAGGTATTTGCCCGTGGTGTAATCATGCGCGAAATCGCCAGGCGGCGCAGCAACTGGCGCAGTCAAGAACCCCTTGACGTGTTTTTGCGAGCCCGCGGTGTGGGTGGCATCACCGGTATCGACACCCGCCGCTTAACACGGCTACTGCGCGACACGGGTTCGTTGCTCGGCGCATTCGGCACCGCTGACTTGGCCACATTGCAGGCGGCTGTGGCCGCCGAACAAGGCACGGCCGGTCGCAACTTGGTGGCAGAGGTCAGCACCCAGGCGCCATACGACGTAGCAAACACGATTCATGCCAACACGATGCATGCGCAGAAAACGACGTCTACGACCAAGCCGTTTTCGGTGGTGGCGTACGACTTTGGTATGAAGCAAACAATTTTGCGTTGTTTGAGTGAGATTGCCGACGTGCATGTGGTGCCAGCCCGCACGCCAGCCCGCGAGGTCATCGCCCGCCAACCCGACGGCGTGTTTTTGTCGAATGGTCCAGGCGACCCCGAGATGGTGCTTGATGCGCCTGCCAACATTCGCGAACTCATCGCTGCCGATATTCCTGTGTTTGGAATTTGTCTCGGACACCAGTTGTTGGGCTTGGCCTTGGGTGGGCGCACCTTCAAGTTGCCGTTCGGTCACCATGGCGCCAATCACCCGGTGCGCGACGTGACCACGGGGCGAGTTGAGATCACCAGTCAGAACCACAACTTTTGCGTCGACCCCGACTCGCTAGCGGGCAAGGTCGACGTCACGCATGTGAACCTCAATGACAACACCAATGAAGGCATGGTGGTGCGCGGGGCACGAGCATTCAGCGTGCAGTATCACCCCGAAGCTGGCCCCGGGCCGCACGACTCGCGCTATTTGTTTGAGCGTTTCGCAGCGATGATGCGCAGTGGGGGTAACTAGTGCCGCGTCGCAATGATTTGCACAGCATCCTGGTCATTGGTTCGGGGCCGATTGTGATCGGCCAGGCCTGTGAGTTCGACTATTCAGGCACGCAAGCATGTCGCGTGTTGCGCGCCGAGGGCTACCGCGTGATTCTGGCGAACTCTAACCCGGCCACCATCATGACCGACCCCGACTTTGCCGATCGCACCTACATCGAGCCACTCACCGTTGAGGTGCTGGCCGCAATCATCGAGCGTGAGCGCCCCGATGCAGTGTTGCCGACCTTGGGCGGCCAAACGGCGCTCAATCTGGCGATGGCATTGTTTGAGCGGGGCTTAGCGGGTGTGCCAGGCACACCAGAGTTGATTGGTGCCAACGCCGAAGCAATTGCCACCGCCGAAGATCGCGAAAAGTTCAAACGCGCAATGATCGAGATTGGGCTCAAGGTTCCGCAGAGCGGTATTGCCCACACGTTGGCCGAGGCGCAAGAAGTGCTGGCCGAGATTGCGTTACCCGTCATCATTCGCCCGGCGTACATCTTGGGTGGGCGCGGCACGGGCATCGCCAACACCACGGACGAGTTCACTCAGATCGTGACTGCTGGTTTGGCCGCTAGCCCCATCGGCGAAGTGTTGATCGAAACGTCAATCAAGGGCTGGAAGGAATACGAGTTAGAGGTCATGCGCGATAGCGCCGACAACTGCGTGATCATCTGTTCGATTGAAAACATCGACGCGATGGGGGTGCACACGGGTGACTCGATCACTGTTGCGCCGGCAATGACGTTGTCTGACGTGGAATACCAAGAGATGCGCAACTCGGCCTTTGCCTGCATTCGCCGGGTCGGGGTCGAGACCGGTGGTTCGAACGTGCAGTTTGCAGTGAATCCGACCACGGGTGAACAAGTCGTTATCGAGATGAACCCCCGCGTGTCACGCTCGTCAGCGCTGGCATCCAAGGCGACAGGGTTTCCGATCGCCAAGATCGCTGCCAAGTTGGCGGTGGGTTACACCTTGGACGAGATCCCGAACGACATCACCAAAATGACTCCTGCCAGCTTCGAACCAACGATCGATTACGTGGTCACCAAAGTGCCGCGCTGGGCGTTTGAGAAGTTTGCCGGCGCAACGAACACCCTCGGCACCCAGATGCGCAGTGTCGGTGAGTCGATGGCCATTGGGCGCACGTTTCCTGAGAGTTTGCAAAAAGCACTGCGCTCGCTTGAAATCGGTCGGGCCGGCCTCAACTGTGACCCAGCCGAACAGAACTTCGCGGTCTACGACGATGCGCAATTGTTGAGTGCCGTCGAGACTGCTACACCCGACCGCATTTTTCAGGTGGGCGAATGCATTCGTCGCGGGATGGACCTCGATGTGGTGCACACAGCCACCGGCATTGACGTGTGGTTCTTGGATCAAATGAAGGCGATCTACGAAGAGCGTGACGTGCTGACAACAGCCACGCCGCAGTCGCTTGATCGCCAGGTTTGGCGTCGCGCCAAGCGGCTCGGGTTCAGCGATGCCCAACTGGCATGGTTGTGGTCAACAGATGAGGCAATGGTTCGCTCGGCGCGCGAAAGCGCTGGCGTGCTGCCGACCTATAAATCCGTGGACACGTGCAGTGCCGAGTTCGCTGCTGAGACACCGTATTTTTATTCGACCTACGAAGACGAATGCGAAGTTCGCGAGTCAGCCAAGGACCGAGTCATCATCTTGGGGAGCGGACCCAACCGCATCGGTCAGGGAATCGAGTTCGACTATTGCTGTGTGCATGCCAGTTTTGCGCTGCGCCAAGCCGGCTACGAAACGGTGATGTTGAATTGCAATCCCGAAACGGTGTCCACCGACTATGACACTTCCGATCGTTTGTATTTCGAGCCGCTCACCACTGAAGATGTTTTGAACGTGATTGCCGTCGAGACCAAAGCAGCTGGCAAGCCACCGAAGTTGATCGTGTCGTTGGGTGGCCAGACACCGCTCAAGTTGGCAGCGTCACTGCCGGCTGAACTCATCGCAGGAACCTCACCGGCATCAATTGATATGGCGGAAGATCGCGAACAATGGAACGCATTGTGCAACCAGCTTGGAATCGCCCAACCACCTGGGGCGACTGCCACCACGCTGGCGGGTGCACGTGCAGTAACGCAGACCACGGGTTATCCGGTGTTGGTGCGACCCAGCTATGTGCTCGGTGGGCGAGCCATGCGCATCGTGCACGATGACGCTCAACTTGCCGATGCAATGGCCGAGATGGAGCTGTTTGGTTCGCTCGGCCGCGAGGGTGGTTTGTCGTCGTCGCGCCCTGTGCTCATTGATCGTTTTTTGCAAGGCGCCACCGAGGTCGACGTTGATGCCATTCGCGACCACACCGGTGAGGTGCTCATCGGCGGTGTGATGGAGCACGTCGAAGAAGCAGGCATCCATTCGGGCGACTCGGCGTGTGCGCTGCCGGCCCAAACACTGTCGGAACAAGCCCTGTCCACCATCAGCGAATACGTGCACAAAATTGCAGCAGCGCTCGATGTGCGCGGGCTCATCAACGTGCAGTTCGCGGTGGCCGACGACAAGGTGTACGTCATCGAAGCGAATCCGCGCGCGAGTCGCACGGTGCCATTCGTAGCCAAGGCCACTGGTGTGCCTTTGGCGATGGTGGCCAGTCGGGTGATGCTCGGCGCGACCTTGGCGCAACTGCGCGACGAGGGCCTCGTGCGCCCACCTGCAACTGGGCATGTGAGTGTGAAAGAAGCAGTGTTGCCGTTTAATCGGTTTCCCGAAGTCGACACGACGTTGGGGCCCGAGATGCGTTCGACGGGCGAAGTGATGGGAATCGACACCACATTTGGGCGGGCCTTCATCAAAGCGCAGTCGGCAGCTGGCACCGAATTGCCCATGCAGGGTCGAGTGTTTGTCTCGCTCAATGACCGCGACAAAGCGGCGGCAGTAGAAATCGGCCAGGCGCTCGTGGCCGTGGGCTGCAGCATCGTGGCCACTATCGGCACGGCTGATGTGCTTACTGCCGGTGGGGTAGTCGTGGAGCGTGTGGTGGGCAAGGTGTCACAGCGCAGCGTTCAACAACACGTTCAACAACACGTTCAGCAACAAAGTGATCTCGGCGATGCGGTGGAGCTCATTAACGATGGGTCAATCGTGTTTGTCATCAACACCCCACAGGACAGCGGCACTCATCGCGACGGTGAAGCAATCCGCAAAGCCGCCAACGTAAAAGGCGTTTCGCTGGTTACCACGGTGCGCGCGGCGCGGGCAGCGGTGCACGGCATGCGCGAGCGTCGCGATACGCCACTCGGCATTCGCTCACTGCAGGAATACCACGGCTTGTCGTCGTGACTTCGCCACTCGGCCTCCCACACACGCACGTCGGCGCACTCACGTTGCCGAGCCCGGTGCTCACGGCATCCGGCACTGCGGGGCATTCTGACGAACTTGCGGCGTATGTGGATTTATCCACGCTCGGGGCAGTGGTGGTGAAGTCGGTGGCTTCGTTTGAGTGGCAAGGAAACCCTGCACCACGACTGCATGCCACGGAAAGTGGCATGATCAATGCTGTCGGCCTGCAGGGCCAAGGCACAGCGCACTGGGTGCAACACGACTTGCCGCGCTTGCGTGAGCGTGGCGCACGAGTGGTCGCCAGCATCTGGGGTTTTCGTGAATCTGAATACGAACAAGCCGCGCGCGATCTGGTGGGCGTTGCCGACCAACTCGTGGCAGTTGAGGTCAACTTGTCGTGCCCCAATGTGGATCATGCCCGTGGCATGTTTGCCCACAGTGCGGTGCAGTCGGCGCAAGTCATTGCCACAGTGCGACGCGTGTTGCCGGCCACCGTTGCGGTGTGGGCCAAGTTGAGCCCCAACACCGATCAACTGGTGTCCATCGCGGGTGCGGTGGTGGCAGCTGGTGCTGATGCGTTGGTGCTCGTCAACACCGTGCTCGGCATGGCGATTGACATCGATACGCGTCGCCCGGTTCTGGGCAACGGTGGCGGCGGGCTGAGCGGTGCTGCGATGCACGCGGTGGCGGTGCGCAGTGTGTTTGACGTGCGGGCTGCTCATCGCCACGTGCCAATCGTGGGGGCTGGGGGAGTCAGTAACGCCGACGATGCGCTCGAGTTGATGATGGCTGGCGCTGATGCGGTGCAAGTGGGCACTGCAACGTTTGCTGATCCGCGGGCAGTCGCCAAGATTCAACGCAAGATGTTTCGCTGGGCACAACGCCAGGGCATCACATCGTGGGGCGAGATCATCAACAGCGCGCACTAGCCTTCTGTTATGGCAGTGACGCCAGTGGTTGACCAGCACAGCGACAATGTGCTTACTCGCCTTGCCGAGCGGCGCACTCAACTCGAAGCCCTCATTGGTGCGGTGCACGACCATTCGTTCTCGCTGGCTGATGTTTTTGCTCGCGCAGGCGACCCCAGCGTGACCACGCTCGAGCCTGACGCACTCGTGTGTCGGTTTGTGTATCTCGTGAAAATTGCCGAGGCGTTGCCCGGTGTTGGCAAGGTTCGCGCACGTCGCGTGCTGGCTGACCACGGATGTGGCGAACGCACACGCGTCGGTGACGTGGCGGTGAGTGACCGCGACACTTTGGTGCAGGCGTTGCGATGAGCGGCATCGTGTTCGTGGTGTCGGGGCCAGGTGGCGTTGGCAAGAGCACGGTAGTTGGCGAACTCATGAAACGTGATTCGGAGTTGTGGTTGAGTCAATCATGGACCACCCGCGAGCGTCGCCCCGGCGAGGCTGATGACGCCTACAACTTCGTATCGCGTGATGCCTTCGAAGCCCACATCGTGGCAGGTGGTTTCTTGGAGTGGACTACCTTTCTGGGCAACTATTACGGCACACCGCTGCCCACACCGACCATCGGCAAAGACATCGTGCTGGAAATTGAAGTCGATGGTGCCAGCCAAGTCAAACAACAACACCCCGCTGCCGTGCTGATTTTCGTGCTGCCGCCATCGCGCGAAGAGCAACGCCAGCGGCTTACGGTGCGTGGCGACGATGAGCGCAAAGTTGACGAACGGCTTCGCAAGGCCGAAGAAGAAGAGCCAGTGGGCATCGCCCTGGCTGACCACGTGATCATCAACCACACGCTGGACCAGACCATCGCCGACATGCTGGCCATCGTGGCGCAGGCTCGCCGCGCCGCTAGTCTCTAGAGGTCCCAGACGACCTCGTCTTGGTCTCGCTATACAACGCCCCAAGGAGTCTTGTGTCCACCACGCCTGAAAATTCCATGATGTCGCCGGCCATTGAAAAACTGATGAATCGCACGCAGTCCAAGTTCAGCCTCGTTACCTTGGCCGCCAAGCGGGCCCGCGAAATTACCGAGTACTTCGGCAACCTGCAAACTGGCAGTGTCGTTGGCCCAACGGTCGAGTCGGTGAGCACCAAGCATCTTTCGGTGGCATTCGAAGAAATCGCCGCTGACAAAGTGCGATTTGTGGCAAAGACCCTCGACGAGATTCGCGCCGAAATCGCCGAACTGCAGCGCCTCGAGGACGAAGCAAATGCGCTCGATGCTTCGCAGGACGCCGAAGCACAACCCGAGTAGGTTTCGGTCGTGGCACGTAACTTCACGTTTACATCAGAGAGTGTGACCGAGGGTCACCCCGACAAGATGGCTGACCAGATCAGCGACTCGGTGTTGGATGCAATTTTGGCCGAAGACCCACAGGGTCGCGTGGCGTGCGAAACATTGCTCACCACCGGCTTGTGTGTGATCGCCGGCGAAATCACCACGTCGGCGTATGTCGATATTCCCAAACTGGCGCGCAGTGTCATCAAAGAAATTGGTTACGACAATGCTGCCTATGGCTTTGACGGCAACACTTGTGGCGTCATCATCAGCATCGACGAACAGTCGAGCGATATCGCGATGGGTGTTGACAAGAGTGAAGAGTTGCGCGGCGGCAAGAGCGGCGAAGACCGCCTCAACTCTCAAGGTGCTGGCGACCAAGGAATGATGTTTGGTTACGCCTGCGACGAAACAGCCGAACTCATGCCGCTGCCTATCTTTCTTGCCCATCGTCTGGCCGAGCAACTCACCGAAGTTC
The DNA here is from genome assembly GCA_030728545.1 of Ilumatobacteraceae bacterium. Lineage (GTDB taxonomy): Bacteria > Actinomycetota > Acidimicrobiia > Acidimicrobiales > Ilumatobacteraceae > F1-60-MAGs027. The sequence goes on along the minus strand of JANQZQ010000110.1, from coordinate 17,079 downwards.
GTAAATCTGGCGCCATTCCGTATCTGCGTCCGGACGGCAAGACGCAGGTGTCATTTGATTATGAAGACGGTGTTCCGGTGCGCTTGCGCACCGTGTTGATCAGCACGCAGCATGCCGACGGAATCTCCCGCGACACGGTGATCCGCCCCGACCTCATCGAGCAAGTGATTCGCCCGATCGTGCCGGCCAAGTTTGCCAAAGATGACTATGCCGTCTATATCAACCCAACCGGCGAGTTCGTAAAGGGTGGGCCACATGCCGACACCGGTCTCACCGGGCGCAAGATCATCGTCGATACCTACGGCGGCATGGGTCGCCACGGTGGTGGTGCATTCAGCGGCAAAGATCCGTCAAAGGTCGATCGGTCGGCTGCCTACGCCGCGCGATGGGTAGCCAAGCACGTCGTGGCTTCGGGTGCAGCGCGCCGCTGCGAAGTGCAAGTTGCCTATGCCATTGGTATGGCGCAGCCGATCAGCATCTTGGTCGAAACATTCGGCACCAACACGGTTGCCGAATCACAAATCGAGCAGGCCGTGCGCGACACATTCGACCTGCGACCAGCCGCCATCGTGCGCGACCTCGACTTGAAGCGCCCGATTTATCGTCGCACTGCTGCGTATGGGCACTTTGGCCGCACTGATCCCAACTTCACGTGGGAACAAGTGTCGCGGCTTGATGCGTTCAAAAAAGCCGCCAAACTGTAGACCGCTTCGCCCACTGGGCTGTAACGCCGCCACCGGCTGCGTAATCTCGTAACTGTTGTGTCGTTGCTTGCCCGAGTCGTCGTAGATGTCACGGGCGTCGATAAGCCGTTTGATTATCTCATCCCTGACGCATTGCGCAGCGATGTGGTGGTTGGCTCGCGGGTGCGCGTGTCGCTGCATCGCCGCGAGGTGTCGGCGTGGGTTATGGCAATCGTCGAAGATGTTGACAGTGACGTTGACGCCAAGCGACTCTTGCCCATTATCAAGGTGACATCAATCGGGCCGTCGCCAGATGTGGTGGCCCTGGTGGAGTGGGCAGCGGTGCGGTGGGTGTCGCGTCGCCGGCCATTTTTTGTTTCGGCCTCGCCACCCAAGCGTGTGCCACGTTTAGTAGCTAGTCGCTATGGCGCTCGCAACAGAAACGCGTCTACCACTGACAACGTATCGGAAGACGTAGCACTCGACGCGCTGTTTCGTGCGGTGGGTGGCGTGGTGCAATGTGGCCCAGCGTCAACACACTCCGCACTACTTGCTGCTGCAACTCGCCACGGCCCCACCTTGGTGGTGGTGCCAACTGTGGTGCGAGCGCGGCGCCTGGCTGCTCACTGTCGTCAACTCGGCTTAACCACGGCGGTGTATCCCGACGAGTGGGTGGCAGCAGCATCCGGCGTCGACGTCGTGGTGGGCGCGCGGTCTACGGTGTGGGCAAGTGTTGCGCAACTCGCCAGCATCATCGTGATCGACGAACACGACGACACCTTGCAAGAAGAACGAGCCCCCACGTGGCACGCGCGTGATGTGGCAATCGAGCGAGCCCGCCAATCCGGCATTGCCTGTGTGTTGGTGTCACCCGTGCCTACGTTGAGCGCGCGTCAGTGGGCGCACTCGGTTGGCGCGGATGTCGTGCAAGCCCACGACGCCACAGACTGGCCAACGATTCGGGTGATTGATCGCAATATCGACGAACGCTGGGCATCGTCGCTGGTCACTAGCGAACTCATCGAGTTGTTGCGCGATCACACCAAACGTGTGGTGTGTGTGCTGAACGTAAAAGGCCGGGCCCGGGCAGTGGCCTGCGATGCATGTCGCACGGTGGCGCGCTGCGAGGCGTGCGGGGCTGCAGTGCAACAGCCCGACGAGCACGGGTTGTCGTGCCCCCGATGTGCAGCCACACGACCCGTGGTGTGCTTGGCATGTGGGTCGCAAAAGATGCGCTCTATCCGTATCGGTATCTCACGCTTGCGTGACGAACTCGAGGCCGCAGCCGGGCGACCGGTGCAAGAAATCAAACCGACCACCAGTGCCATTGAGCCCCACACATCGGTGTTCGTCGGCACCGAAGCGGTGTTGCACCGCATCGATCGTGCTGATGTGGTGGTGTTTTTGGACATTGACGCCGAGTTGCTGGCCCCGCGTTTTCGCGCCAGCGAGCAGGCGTTGAGTTTGGTGGCGCACGGTGCGCGACTCGTAACAGGCAGCAGTACAGGCGGCAGTATAGGTGGTGAAGTTGTGCTCCAAACTTCGGTGCCACAGCACGAGGTGATGGTGGGTTTGGTAACGGCCAACCTTGCACCTCATGTGGCTGCCGAAACCGAGCGTCGACAACGGCTGCGTTTGCCACCGTTTGGCGCACTGGCCGAAATCAGCGGTGCTGGTGCGCCAGACCTGGCCGCTCAACTTGCGGCGTCGTTGCTGGTGCAAGTGGCCGCTAGCGAAGATCGCACTTTGGTGCGTGCTGCATCGTGGGAGGCCTTGAGTGAAGCGTTGACTGTGGCGCTCGGTGCTGTGGTTCGCCCCAAGGTGCGAGTGCGTATTGCAGT
>JANQZQ010000110.1:0-14455 GCA_030728545.1 Ilumatobacteraceae bacterium | reverse complement strand
TCAGAACCCAAATTTTTGTGCACCACCAAGTCGGCGCAACCCTGCGGGGTGAGGCGCGCCAACCATTCGCGGAGCAGGCGATGCAGTTCGTCTTTGCCGATACGAATCGGGGGATTCGACCAGATTGCGTCAAACTGCAAGTCAGCGGGCACGTCGCCCACAGTCACGACCCGCACATTAGAAAGGTCATTGAGCTTCACGGTGCGACGGGCTACTTCGATTGCCCGCTCGTTTACGTCGACAGCCCAGACTTCGGCATTTGGGCGCAGCTTGGCCAGAGCCACGGCGATTGCACCACCCCCACAGCCAAGGTCGAGCAGCACGCCACCAGTTGGCACTTGCGCATTCTCAATGAGCACTCGGGTGCCCCAATCGAGTTCACCGTGGTTGAATACGCCGCGGTCGCCAGCCAGCGTGAGTTGCAGTTTGCGCACCTGCACTTGATGAGTAGTCGGCGTCGAGGGCGATGTCGGGTCTGGGGTGAAGTAGTGATCAGACGACGACATGCCAATCGGTAGCCTTACACAGCGTGACGTACGAAATTCGCACCTTTGGCGACCCTGTATTGAAAGCTGTCGCCGAACCCGTCACCAATATTGATGCCAAGTTGGTGTCGCTTACTGACGAGATGTTCGAGGTCATGTACAAAGCCCCCGGCATTGGGTTGGCAGCCACCCAAATTGGTGTGCAACGTCAAATTTTTGTCTACGACATCGACGACAAGCGCGAGGTGATTTTGAACCCGCAGATTGCCGAGTCGAGTGGGGAGTGGGTATACGACGAAGGCTGTCTGTCGATTCCTGGTCTGTATGTGGAGATGCTGCGCCCGAAGAACGTCTTGGTGCGTGGCATTAACCTGCAAGGCAATCAAGTGGAGTTTGAAGCCGACGAACTATTGGCGCGTTTGTTTCAACACGAGGTGGATCACCTCAACGGGGTGCTCATGTTCGACCGCATGACCCCAGACCAGCGTCGCGAGGCCGTCAAGTTGTATCGCACTCGCGAAGATCAGCCCAAAGATGCCGAACCATTCCACCTGAAACTGGTGTGACGCAGATTCGTTGCTCGTGGCTGTGCCTATGACTGTGCCCGTCACTGGACTCGCTGCCTTACCAACTGGTGCCGCGCGACGCGTGGTGTATCTCGGCACACCCGAAGTGGCAGTGCCACCGCTGCAGGCCCTGGTCGCCGCGGGCGTCGAAGTTGCATTGGTGGTCACGCGCCCCGATAAGCGACGTGGTCGCGGGTCGGGTGTGTCGCCGAGTCCGGTGAAGGTGGCAGCCGGTGAGTTGGGTTTGTCGGTGAGTCACGACGTGAACGATGCGCTTGCCGTTGGCGCAGATCTGGGTGTGGTTGTTGCTTACGGACGCATCATTCCGATGTCGGTTCTGTCGCAGGTGGCGATGATTAACGTGCATTTTTCGCTGTTGCCACGTTGGCGGGGCGCAGCCCCCGTCGAACGAGCGATCCTTGCCGGTGACAGCGAAACAGGGGTGTGCATCATGCGTGTAGAAGAAGGCTTGGATACCGGTGTGGTGTATGACCGCAGCGAGCTGGCGATTCGCAGCGACCATTCGCTTACATCGCTGCGTAACGAACTGGTGCAGGCGTCACTACCGGCCCTGTTGCGCGCGGTCACCCAGGGCGCCGGCACTGGCACCGCTCAGCAAGGCGAGTCAACCCATGCCGCCAAGATTTCGCCGAGTGAACTGCAGGTGCAGTTCACCATGAACGTGCGTGACGTGGTGGCCCGCACCAAGTTGGAGGCCGCGTGGCTTGTATATCTCACCAAGCGCGTGCGGGTGTTGCGTGCCCAACCATCGCCGAACCCGTTGCCGGCCGGGAGCGCGCCTGGCGATGTGCTGTCGGTGTCGTCAGCTGGGGTGGAAGTCGCCTGTAGCGATGGTGCAGTGTTACTTGTTTCTGTGCAACCCGAAGGCAAGAACGCAATGGCAGCCGTTGACTGGGCCAACGGGGCGAGGCTCGGCACATCGTTGACCGCGGCGTCGTTAGCCTAAAAACTCATGTTGCGACTGGTGCTTCCCAAAGGTTCGCTCGAAGCCGCAACGTTTGATTTGTTTGACACAGCCGACCTCACCGTCAAGCGGTCATCGCAGGTCGACTATCGGGCCTCTATCGCTGACCCGCGCGTCGATGAAGTGCGCATCTTGCGACCACAAGAAATTCCGGTGTACGTCGCTGAGGGTTTGTTTGACATCGGCATTACCGGTCGCGACTGGATTGAAGAAACATCCAGCACCGTGCAGTCACTTGGCAAGTTGAACTACTCAAAAGCATCCAGCGACCCAGTGCGCATCGTGTTGGCGGTGGCCAACGACTCGAAGTTTCAAAAAGTGCAAGACCTGCCTGCAGGTGTGCGGGTGACCAGCGAGTATCCAAAGCTCACCGAAAAGTTCTTTGCCGAGCACAAGATTTCTGCCGATGTTCGCTTGTCGTATGGCGCCAGTGAAGCCAAGGTCCCCGACATCGCCGACTGCGTGGTCGACATCACCGAAACAGGGCGCGCCTTGCGAGCCGCAGGACTGCGCATCATCGACACCATTCTCACGAGCCACACGGAGTTCATCGCCAACCCAACCGCCTACGCCGACCCGAAGAAGCGTCACGCAATGGAGCAGTTGCTTACGTTGTTGCAGGGTTCGCTCGAAGCTCGCGGCAAGGTGCTCGTGAAGTTGAACGTGAGCGATGCCTGTTATGCAGCGGTGTTGAAGGTGTTGCCAGCGGCTAAGTCGCCAACCGTTTCGAAGTTGGCGTCGGGCGACTGGGCGGTGGAATCGGTGGTGGAAAAGCGCACCGTCAATACGGTGATTCCGGCACTGAAAGATGCAGGCGCCACCGACATCCTCGAGTTGCCGATTTCCAAAATCATTCATTAGTAGTACGGGTGCAACGCGTGTGCACTGTGGGTGAACTGTCTAGCGCGGTAGCCGTACCTCGACGACCAAGTCGGGAAACCGGAGCGTGATGTCGCCAAAAATCATCTCGTAGTCACCGATGATCGGTGCCCGAGATGCCACGACCGTGAGTGCTGCCGTGTCGTGCTGCACACCAGGGCCAGTGCGTCGCGCGCTGCGCAGTTCGTACTCGTGTGGGGCCACTTCGTAAACATCAACCCAGTCGGTGTCGGGCCGGGTGCGCACACCGATGAAGCCATCGCGAGAGTACATCGTGAATGGTGCGTACTGGTCAATGGCAAATCTGCTGCGGCGGCCATGCTCGAAGCCGATCGCATTATTGGGTTCCACGATTGATGTGGCCACGATGTCACCGAATCGCTGCTCGTGCCGCCGTGGTTCAACGACTGGTTGCACGGTGAAGGCTTTGCGCAAGCGTGCACACAACCGGGTAAACAACGGCAAGAAATACAAGTCGTGCACATGGGTGGTGTTGTTATCCAGTCGGGTCGGCCCAGCGGCGGGCACATCGATTGCCGCCATCAACACCGACATGAGCGAGACATACAAATGCGGATCCAAACCGTAGGACCGCACATGAGGCCCGGCTTGCAGGGCAAAGCCCGGATGCCATACCTCGTGAAGGCGGCCACAGATAAGCCGTATCGCTTGCTCACCAAGTTGGCGCACTGGCGCTGTGCGCCCGAAGTCGGCCAGCACACAACCAGCCATGAGCGAGATTGCATCGTACGTAGGGGAGTTGTATTCAGCGATGTCGCCGTCACGCTGGAGCTGTGCAGCAACGGCGTCGCCCAGAGTCGATGTTTGGTCGGTTGCATCACAGAGCCAGGTGTGCATGAGTGCGATGTTGGTGTAGTGCGCGCCGACTCGATTGACGGGCTCGCTGCGCGCGGCGTCGTGCACGGCGCGTTGCATGTTGCCCCGCAGATCATCGGTGAGCACATGGCCATAGAGCCGTTCGGTTGCCCACAGTATGAGTGCCAGAAACTGTCGCCAGTTGGGGTCGTAGTCGCGCCATTCGCGAACACGCAGTCGGCCGTCGGCGTCGAGCGTGCCCGCATCGGGTTGGCCGGCATGAGTTTTAAACGTGCCGGCCCAGCGTGGGTCGGCATCCAACGAATATTGATGTTGCAGCACGTGGTGCAGGGCTCGTTGTGCCCGTTCTACTTGGCCGTTTTCTAAATCCAAAAATGCGCCCAGGGCAGTTTCACGCACCAGATGCAACCCATAGAGGCGCACCATGCCACGCTCGTCGTCCCATAGTTGCTCGTGCATCGTGTGGAGTGCGCTCGCCAGCCCTGACATGTGGTTGTTACGGTCGGCTTTCACCAAGGATCTTCAACCCGCGTATGGTGCGCGACTGCTTGGCACTGTCTCGCACGTAGTTGTTGATGTGGGCCACTGCGTCGATTGGGTCATCGGTAAATTTCAATAGGTCCAAGTCGTGGGCCGAGATCATGCCGCTGGTTTTCATGTCGTCTAGTTGGGTGCGTAGCGGTTGCCAGAACGACTCTCCGAACACCACAATCGGAAAGTCGCGCATCTTGCCGGTTTGAATCAAGGTGAGTGCTTCAAAGAGTTCGTCGGCTGTGCCGAAACCGCCCGGAAACACGATGAAGGCCAGCGAATATTTGGTGAGCATGTATTTGCGCGTGAAAAAATAGTTGAAGTCAACCTGAATATCCAGGTAGTCGTTGGCTGCTTCTTCGTGCGGCAGCCTGATGGCGCAACCAATACTTGGCGCGGCAACGTCGCGCGCACCGCGGTTGGCAGCCTCCATCACGCCCGGCCCGCCACCGGTAATCACGGTGAAACCAGCGCGACCGAGGGCTTGCCCGATGGCTCGCGCGTTCACGTATTCAGGCGAAGTTTCTGGCACCCGCGCCGAGCCAAACACGGTTACTGCGGGGCCGACGAAATGTAGGCGGCGCATGCCCCGCAACATCTCGGTAGCGATGCGATGAAGAATCGCGAGGTTGCGCCAGCGACTGCGTGGATTGGCAAGAAACTCAGCGTCGAAAGAAGCGTTGCGGGGCACGGTGCCAACCTACGCCGTCATTACGCTGTGGGCATGCGGGCAGATCGTGTGCTTGTTCGCGTCATGTTCATCGTTGCCTTAGCGGCGAGTGTGGTGGCCTGTGCGGAAAGTGACGCAGGGGCGCCTAGCACCATCGCTAACCCCGCCGAGTGTCCGCCGGCCGATGTGGCTGACACCGTAGAAATCAGTGTGCAACGTGCCGAGCTGTTACTGGGTTTCAGCGAAGCCGATGCACAGCGGTGCGCAGCGCAACTCGGTTGGTCATATCGAGTCGGGCAGCGTGATGGCGAAAGCTTTGCGGTCACCATGGATTATTCGCTGCAGCGAGTCACCGTGACGGTGGCAGACGACATCGTCACCGCAATTACTGTTGGCTAGTTCGAGTTGAAGCGGGCTCGAAGTTCGGCTTCGATATCCCGTTTGTCTGGCGACACCAGCCACTCCAGTTTCCAGTGTGACAACCCGGCGCGCAGACATGTGGGTATGTCGAGGAAGTGGGTGCCAAACACCATCCGCATGGATTCAATGAGGAGCATGGCGACGGATTCGGGTTGGCATCCTTCGGCCTCGCGAAACAGTGTCCAATTACAAAAGTCATCCCCGTGTTCGAACGGTGGTGCGTAGCCGAGGCGAGTCAGCCTTCGTTGTTGCAGAGCGCTGTAGGGCTCGTCGCGGTAGTGATCGCCCTGCACTTCAATTTGGAGCCGCAGGTCGTCGCGCCACGCAAACTGCACAAACCCGGGATTCTCCACTGGTGTATTGCCGACGAAGGTGTTTTCGTGGGCGATCACGACGACGTAGTCGCGTCCCTCGCGCACGTATCTGGCCAGCCGGTTCTGGCACGCCTCGAGGCGACGCAGGGACTGAAGTTGTTCGAGGTCGAGTTCAGACATGGCTATCCAGCTGCTTTGGTGGCTAGTTGGCCGGCAAGGGAAAACAACATGTCGATATCGATGGCCAACGACTCTGGTGTGAAGTCTGAGTAACCGTCGTAGGTGGCACAAACCATGATCGGCGACCCTGGTTCGTCGTCAGATATATCGACTTCAAAATGAATTGGGATTTCTTCGTTTAGTGCAGCCGCCAAGTCGGTGAAATCGGTGTGCGGGTCGACAGCTGTAATCACCACGAGTATTTCCAGTCGGAGTCCGACGTAAGCAACCTCGTCGTGAGCCAGTGGGTCGTGGGCATGAACGAACACGTCATGGCCCTGCCAGCGCCATTCAGCGGTGTTGGCCGGGGTGTTGTCGCCGCCATCCTCTGGCCATTCGCCGCGCAACTCGAGCGGTGTTTGGGGCCCGAGCGCCTGGGTTACTGCGGCCACGAGTTTGTCGAAATGATGGTCAGTGGTCATTGTGGGCCGCCGGTGACGGCTACGTCACGAAATATTTCTTCCACCGCTGTGGCCAAGCGGCGCACGAGTGGTTGAGCGTTGACGTCACTGCTCAGGTGTTTGCTGAACACAGCAACCAGGTTGGTGTAGTACCACCGTTGATCAGCCGCCTTGGCGTTGAACTCGGCGCCGGCGTAAAGATCGTTGGCCGACAGCCCACCTCGCACCTGGGCCAGCGTGGCTTCGGCGTTGTGCACCTTGTCGGCGAGTGACACCAAGAGTGCGGGGTGGTTCGGCGGTTTCGCAGCCAGGCCATCGAGGTAGGTCAGTTTGCGTTGCAACCAGTCCGACTTGTTGCGCTTGTCGCTGGCTTGGCCGTCGGTGGTGGCTTCAACCATCGTTGTCACATGTTCGGCTGCGGCCTGGTCGGCACCACGTTCCACCAGCAGGGCAACTAATTCGGTGGCCGACACATTGCAATCTTCGATGATGTCGTGGAGCAGCGCGGCCGCTGCTTGCTCTTCGCTGCCGCCGTGTTCCATCACCAGAGCCGACACGGCGAGCAAGTGCGAAAGATACGGCGTGTCACCGCCCTTGCGGGCGATATTGGCAAACTTTTCGACAGCCACGCCGAGGGCAGCGGTGGTGAGCACGCCCGATGCGTAGCGCGGTTTGCTCTTTGCCACCTGACCCAAGTGTGTCACAGGGGTGTTACGCACACGAGTGGATACGGAGTGCTGAGGCGATGTCGAGTGCTTAGTCAAAAAACACCTTGCCTTCCAGATCAACTGGGCGTGCTGCTCGCACCGCCTCGATGATCGTTCCGGCTTTCGGGCCCTCGCCACCTGGCCCCACAAAATTGCTGCTCATTCCTGAATGGGTAAAGACGGTGTCGTATTCCAGGGTGCGATCCCACACCACGTGATACTTGGTGTCGTCACTGAAATACAACGCCACTACCTGCCAGTGGCAGCGCCCGCCGTGCGGTGCACCAGACGCACCGTTCAAGTCGCCTGGGGCGATGCGAATGCCAGCGGCATCAAACAGTCGAATCAGACCACCGAGTGTCCAGCTGGGGTAGTGCTCAGCAAGCATCTGTTCGGTGAAGCCACGCCCGACGGGAATCCAGTGGGTGTAGTGCAACACATGGTCAACATGCGCCCGAGTGAGATGCCAGAGGTACTGGCTTGGGTCGACCTCGTCACGAGGCTCGGGGGATTGCGGTGAATGGGTGGTCATGGATATCTCCTCATCGATCCCGGCTTTACCACCGACTTGAGATCGGTTGGTGACCTTCAACGGGCCGGGGCCCTCGGGTCGTCTGGATGAAGTTCGTACCCGTTGTGGGCACATGGCAATGGTGCCATGGGGGTGTTACGCACATTGCCGAGCCAGGTGTGATGTGCCGATTACCGCACAGGCATAGGGCGATTGTGCGTATTGCAACTTCACCCCACACCCCTGAAGGAGAATGAGTACGTGACCAAGCACTACCTCACGAAGTCCAATTTCAAGCTGGGCGTTGAATGCAAGCAAAAGCTCAAGTACTACAAAGCCAAGTATCCGAGCAGTTTGCAAGACAACGACATGCTCGAATTTTTTGCCGAAGGCGGCTTCATGGTCGAAGCCATTGCCCATGGTGTAATGCTGCATGCCAACCCGGCTGCCGAGTTTGAAGTCACGCTCAAGCACGATCGGTATCAAGCTCGCGTCGATGGATGGGAGCAGTTCGCCACGCATGCCGTGCTCACCGAAATCAAAGCCACCAGCGTCGAGTCAGACGACCCGGCACAGTTTTTCACCAAAAACGGCGACGTCAACAGCAGTTGGCGGCCGTATCTGCTCGACATCACGTTCCAGGTCATGGTGGCACGGTTGGTGCACCCTGGGCTAGAGATTCGCCCCCAGTTGTGTGTGGTGAACAAAACCAAACGCACCAGCCTGGAAGGCATCTACAAAAACATCGACATCGTCGACGACAAAGACGCAGATCGCAACAAACCGCGGGCAGTGTTCACCGGCGATCGGGCTGCGTTGGCCGCTGATCACTTTTTGGAATTCATCGATGTTGCGCACGTGGTGGATCAACTCATGGGCGAAGTCGAAACCTCGGCACGCGACCTGCTGGATTTTCTCGATGGCAACCAGCCTGGGTACGAGCCCGAACGCCCCGCCACGTTGTGTCGCAAGTGCGAGTTTCGCGGGCCCAGCCTCGCGCCGAACGGTTTCACCGAGTGTTGGGGGCCGTCACCCACCGATTCGCCCCACATTCTTGACATTCATCAGGGCTATCGATCCAAAGAGCAACGGGCCGTCTACGAAGCCATGCGCGACGCTGGCAATTATCGGCTCGTCGACTTGCCTGACGGTGTCGTTGATGCCGGCGGCTCCTGGGGCCCACCACGCCGCAATCAAGTGGCGGTGGCGCGCACCGGCAGAGAGTTGCAAGATGCAGCACTACTCAACGAGATGAGGGCGGTCACGTATCCGATCCATTTCATCGACTTCGAAGCCTCCCGCATTCCCGTGCCGTACTTGGCGGATATGAAGCCCTACGAACAGGTCGCGTTTCAGTTCAGTTGCCACACGCTGGCTTCGCCAGATGCCACCACGCTGCAACATGCCCAGTGGTTGAACCTGCGCGACGTGTATCCCAACGATGAGTTCGTTCGCGAATTGCGCAAGGTGATCGGTGACACCGGCACCGTGTTGGTATGGAGTCACTACGAAAAGTCAACGCTGCGCGGCGTGCGCCGTCAATTGCGCGAGCGTGGCGTGCTGGACGCATCGCTGGCTAGCTGGTTTGATGCACTCGTTGGCCGGGAAGTGGCAGAAGGCGAAGATGAGACCCCCGTAGACGAAACTCGCATCGTCGACATGCTCAAGTGGTCGCAGCGATACTTCAGTCATCCAGCTATGAACGGCAGCCACTCCATCAAACGGGTGCTCGACAGCATCTGGGCCAGTGGAGATTTTCTGTGGACTGATCCGTGGTTTGCGCAGTACTACACCACTGACGCTGACGGTCGTCCTCTCGACCCGTATCAGACTCTCAAGTTGACCTCGCAGTCACCCGACCTCGATGATTCACTCGACGCCGACGGTGCTGGTGAATCCGTCACCGATGGTGTGGGGGCGATGCGTGCCTACCAATCGATGATCTACGGCGCACGCCGTGGCGACGAGGCCCACCGCACGCAGTTGGCCGAGGCGCTGTATCGCTATTGCGGTTTAGACACCGCCGCCATGGTCATGATCTGGCGCTACTGGAGCACCATTCGGAAGTAGCGCTCCGAGCAATACGCCATCACGTCACACCCCAGTGCCAAACTTGCGTAGATCTCTTCACCCCCTCATCAATTAAGGAGCAATCCACTATGGAAACATTCGTCGGCCTCGCAGTAGGCCTCGTCATCGCCGTCGTTGCTGTGCTGGTGGTGCTCCAACGCAAGCCCGGTGCGGCTGCGCCAGCCCCCGTGGCCGGCGCCCAGCCCACGCTGTCGGCTGCCGACATCCGTGAAGTGATTCGCGAGATTCACGGTGAAACACTCCGTGACTTGGCTGACCAGGCCAAAGACGATCGCCAAGATGCCATCAGCACGGCAGCACGCCAAGTGGGCGAAGTCATCGACACCACCAAGAAACAAATTGACGAAAAGATGGGTCGACTCGAAACCGAAATTTCCAAATTGCGTGAAGCCAACTCAGAAAAGTTCGGCAATGTTGACACCGCCGTTGCCGGTTTGGCGCAACAGACCCAAGCTCTCAACAAGGTGCTCTCCAGCTCGCAGGGCCGCGGCAACTGGGGTGAAAAAATGCTCGTTGACATCCTCATGCAGGCGGGTTTTGAACGTGGCATCAACTATGAGATGCAAGAAAAGCTCGAAGCCGGCGGTAAGCCCGACTTCACATTTCACTTGCCACCCGACCGTGTGCTGTATCTCGATTCGAAGTTTCCGATGGAGAACTACCTCAAATACTTTGAAGCACAAGACGACAACACCCGCAAGATCATGAAAGACGCTTTCATCAAAAACGTTGAGGATCGCGTGAAAGAACTACAAGATCGCGACTACGTGCACCAGTCAAGTGCCAATGCACTCGACTACGTGCTGTTGTTCATCCCCAACGAGGGTGTGCTCGGGTTCATCCAGCAGCACAAGCCGAGCCTCATCGACGAAGCTGTCGCCAAGCGGGTAGTGCTGTGTTCGCCACTCACGTTGTATGCGTTCTTAGGTGTGGTGCGTCAGGCGACCGCCAGTTTTGCCATGGAACAAAATGCCAATGAGGTGTTGCGTTTGCTCACCAACTTTGGCAAGGCGTGGGGCAGTTACGTAAAGAACCTGAAAGAGATCGCAGGTCACTTCGAAAAAATGCAAAAGAAACTCAAGGCTGTCACCACCGGCCGTGTGTTCAGCGGAGTCAACAAACCTTTGCGTGAAATTGAAGATCTGGCCAAGAGCCGCGGTATTTCATCTGACAACTCGGCAATGCAAGAGTTGGATGCCGCACTGGCCGAAGCTGATGCCGCCGAGGCCGACGACGACGAGTAACTAGGCCTTCGACTTCATCTGCACGTAGACCATCTGAATATTGGCCAGGGCGTCGCGCATCGTTTCGATGTCGTCGCCCAGGCGATCGCCCAGTTTGTCTACCAAGGCAGCCAACGCATCGATGGCCAGCGAGGCGTCATCCAACTTGGGTGGTACTGCCGACAAGTGGATTGCTGCCAACTCATACAGACCCATCAAGTGATTGACCACCACCACTTGGGCAGGTGCTTCGGCGATGCGCCGGCGGGCGTCTTCGAGCGCTTCTTGGGCGTCGGAGAGGGCAGTGGATTCGTCGAGATTGTCGGTGGAATCGTCGGTGGCATCGTTCGTGGTCATCGCCGCTACGCTATTGGAGGTGTTGCCACCGCTTCGGCGGCCAATGCCACGGCTAAGTGATCGGCTACGAAAGTGGCCTTTCCACCTCGCCACAAGATTCCAACGGATGTTCGTTTACGAGCAAGGGTTGGTGAGTGAGTGTGGGTCGAGTGCCAGCGGTGCATGTCGCCGCCTCTCGCCCCCTTGCGCACCTCTCCTGCTTGCAGCGGGCCTCTAGCTATACCCATTACCCATTCCGACTACATAGGAGGCACAGCCGCTTGAACAGCAGTGACCAGTCATAGCACCGCCATCAAATGAACCCAGGTACAACGAACGCATTCGCGTAGCGAAGGTGCGTCTTGTTGACGCCGATGGTTCCCAGGTGGGGATCGTGCCAATCGAAGATGCGCTCGCCAGAGCGCGTGCAGCAGAACTCGACTTAGTCGAAGTTGCCGCACAGGCTGATCCGCCGGTGTGCCGAATCATGGACTACGGCAAATTCCGTTACGAAGAAGCCCAGCGTCTCAAAGAATCTCGCAAGAAGACCATCCAAATCACGACCAAAGAAGTGAAGTTCCGACCAAAAATCGGCAAGGGTGACTTTGACACGAAGGTTCGGCACATGCTTGAGTTCCTCGAAGAGGGACACAAGGTAAAGGTGTCGTTGCAATTCCGAGGAAGAGAAATGGCTCACCCTGAACTGGGTAAGAAAGTTCTCGACGAGGTGCTGGAACAACTTGGCCCGATTGCCAAGGTGGATACCTCACCACGTCTCGACGGACGCAGCATGACCATGGTGCTCTCGCCTGACAAAAAAGTTGCTGCTGCCAATACCAAGAAGCCAGCCGCCACCAACGACATTTCGAAAACCGCATAACACCACCACGACAGGAGACAGCAATGCCGAAGATGAAGACATCCAAGACAGCCAAGAAGCGCTTCAAGAAAACAGGAAGCGGCAAGTTGCGCCGTCAGCAAGCCATGCGCCAGCACTTGTTCGAAGCCAAGCCCTCATCGCGCACCCGTCGTCTCGATGGCACGGTTGATGTGCACAAAGGTGACGCCCGCAAAATCAAGCGTCTGCTCTGCGAGCGCTAACACCCAACCGACATATACCCACCCGATTCATCCACATCACCACCTCAGTCACCGATAAGGAGCACACACCATGGCACGCGTAAAGCGCGGCGTTCACGCCAAAAAGAAGCACAAGGCAATCATGAAGAAAGCGAAGGGGTATTTCGGCGATCGCAGCCGGACCTTCCGCAGCGCCAACGAAGCGGTAATGCACGCCGGGCAATATGCCTTTCGTGACCGTCGCGCCAAGAAAGGCGAATTCCGCAGTCTGTGGATTCAGCGCATCAACGCTGGTTGCCGAGTGCATGACATGTCATACAGCCGTTTCATCGATGGCCTGCACAAAGCGGGTGTCGAAGTTGATCGCAAGGTGCTGGCCGATCTCGCCATCACTGACGATGCAACCTTCAAGAAGCTGGTCGACACTGCCAAGGCGGCACTCGCCTGAACGAAACGCTGGGGTTTTCTCACCAGCGAGTTCAACAACTGCGGCGCTTGCTCTCGCGTCGCTCGGCCCGACTTGACGAAGGTCTCTTCGTCGTTGAAGGTGCCGTGCTCATCGCTGAGGCCATGCGTGGCGGCTGGGATGTGTTGGCGCAGTTCGTTACGAGCAACGCAGCACCCGTCGATGGTGTCGATGCGCCCGTGTTTGTCTTTGGCGAAGGTGTGCTCGAGCGTGTGGCATCGACTGAATCTCCGCAGCCGAACATGGCCTTGGTGTCGCGGCGTATGGCATCGCTGGCCAAACTCGAAGTCGCAGCCACAGGCGTTGCTGCACCCTGGGTGATGTTTTTGGATGCCGTCAACGACCCGGGCAATCTGGGCACCATCGTGCGCAGCGCCGAGGCCATGGGGGCATCTGGTGTGGTGCTGGGGTCGGGCTGTGTCGACGCATTTAACCCCAAGGTGGTGCGGGCGTCTGCCGGAGCCGTGTTTCATGTGCCGGTGGTCGAAGCCGTGCAACTCAGCGAAGTAAAGGCGCTCGGCTATCGGGTGCTGGCAACGTCGTCACACGAACAGACGAACACAGTGACATTGGCCGACGCCGACCTCACAGGTGCTGTGTGTGTGGTGTTGGGCAGTGAAGCCCATGGTGTGAGCCAAGACAACTCTGCGTTGGTTGACGGATGGCTTCGCATCGAGCACGCTGGGCGAGCTGAGAGCCTGAACGTGGCTATGGCCTCCACTATCTTGAGTTACGAACTCGCAAGACGCCGCTCATGATGCCTGTACCCGCCGCCCACTTCATTAACGGTGCTCCGCTCGTCGGGCCGTGGCCGGCAACGTGCGAAACGCTTGTGGTTGGCATGGGATGTTTTTGGGGTGCTGAGCGCAAGTTTTGGCAGGCACCGGGTGTGTATTCCACATCGGTGGGTTATGCCGGTGGCGCAACGCCGCACCCGTCGTATGAACAAGTGTGCAGTGGGCGCACTGGGCACACCGAAGTGGTGATGGTGGTGTTTGACACTGCTGCGACGTCACTCGACGCCATGCTGCGAGTGTTTTGGGAAAACCACAACCCAACCCAGGGCAATCGCCAGGGCAACGACATCGGCACGCAGTATCGCAGTGCAATTTATTATGCGAATGATGAGCAGCGTGCGGCAGCCGAGGCATCGCGCGAGTTGTTCCAGCGCGAACTCACTACTGCGGGATACGGTGCCATCACCACCGAAATTGCACCGTTAGACGAATATTTCTACGCCGAGGAATATCACCAGCAATATCTCGGCAAAAACCCCAACGGCTATTGCGGCATGGGCGGCACGGGTGTGTCATGCCCGGTTGGGCTCACCCAGTGATTCATCAAGTTGCAATCAGTCGCGTTGTGGTGTTGGCCTGCGTGGCATTGCTGGCTGTTGGTCCTGTCGGCTGCTCATCTACTACCGTTTCCGACGTGGCAGATGGTCAAGTTGACGCCTCGTTTGCCGATGCAATCATTATCGATGTGCGCACCCCTGAAGAGTTTGCCGCCGGCCATCTTGACGGAGCATTGCTCTACAACGTGCAAGACCCATCATTTGAAGCCAATATCGCCGCGCTCGATGCCACCGCCACCTACGTGGTGTACTGCCGGTCGGGTAATCGCTCGGCGCAAGCCATCGAGCGCATGAAAGCAGTTGGCTTTACGACTCTGACAGACCTGGGCTCGCTGCAAAATGCATCTGACGAGACCGGCATTGCCATCGTGCAGGACTGA
>JANQZQ010000109.1 GCA_030728545.1 Ilumatobacteraceae bacterium | reverse complement strand
TTTGCGCAATCGCCCGGCAGCAAAGGTGCGCAGTTGCAACATGAGCCAAATCATCACCGCCACGATGATGAGCTGCAGCACGTTGAGGCGGCCGTGACCGCTGGTGAAGATTGCCGCGCGATCCATCAAGTACACCTGCACGATGCCGGTAAACACCGTGAGCACGATGAGCACGCCAGAAATTTTTGCAAAGTAGCGAACGGCATCGAGGAGGTCGCGTTCGCCGGGGCCAGCAAGTGCTGCACGTGCCAGTAGTGCCAGCCCACCAAGCCAAAGACCAATCGACCAGGCATGAAAGATGCCAAAGATGTATGTCAAAATCGACAAGTTCTGCCCGATGCGGGTTAAGCCGTAGGTGGCCATCATCGCCAGCAAGAACAGCACGGCGGGCACCTGGGTTTCGGGGGCCAATACTCGTCGGGGGCGAAACACCAACCACAGCGCTGCAACGACCAACGCGAAGCGCAAAAACAAAATAATGCCGAACGCCGAGTTGAGTGCACCAAACCACGAAAACGGGTTCAGTGATGCAACGAACGAGTCACCACTGGCGCGCGCAGCGTGGAGAACCACCACGAAATACATCGAGACCACCGCGCCGATCCAACTCGTGCGCAAGAAGCTTTGTGTGGTGTCGTATTCATAACCTTCTGGCCAACCCATCACGATGTACATCAAGCCACCGAATACACAGATGACAAACAGATATTCAAATATTCGCAACAACCCCAACAGCAACCCGAAACGTGGCTCGGGCACCACTGTGGTGGTGATGACTTCACCTACAACGGTGGTCTCAGTTGTGCCATCTGCCCCGACTGCAGCAGGAATGGTTTGTTGGGTGACCAACAAAGTGAAATTGAAAGTGCCGAGGCTGCCGATGTTGCGGTTGATGACCCAGGTAACCGTGCATTGGCCGCCGGGTGGCAGCGAGGCCAGCGGTGCCGAAACTGTTTGCATGTCGGCAGCGATAACTGGCGAACCGAGCGACACCGTCACGCCGTCGCACCGCAGCAACACACCGAGTGCTGCTGCATCGTCGGCATCCAACTTGTTGCGGAAGATGAGTTGCAATTGGGTGGGCACCACCGTGAGTGTGGAGTTTGGTTGCGGGTTCGACGAGATGACTTCATTCGGAATCGTCGACGCCGCCTGTGCGGTTCCACCGATTGGGGTGAGTAACAACACGCCACCCAGCACCGCAAGTAAGGGCGTCAGTACGGCACGCCGCCAAGGGACAAGAACTCCACGCATGGGCGTGCATCTACCGTACCCAACTCTGGCGGTGAGGTTGTCGCATCAATTTGCGCGGTCACCCGAGGGGTAGGCTCGCTACGAAATGGCCACCCAATCGCTGTATCGCCGCTATCGCCCACGGCGTTTTGCCGAGCTAAAAGGGCAAGAGCACGTAGTGCGGGCATTGCGCAATGCCGTTGCCAATGATCGGGGTGGCCAGGCGTATTTGTTCTCTGGCCCGCGGGGCACCGGCAAAACTTCGGCCGCACGCATCTTGGCCAAGGTGCTCAACTGCGCCAACCCCCACGAAGGCGAGCCGTGTTGTGAGTGTGATTCGTGTTTGGCCATCGAACGGGGCGCAAGTTTCGACGTGCTCGAACTCGACGCCGCTAGCAACAACGGTGTCGACAACATCCGCGAACTCATTGAACGTGCGTCGATGGGAAACCCCGGGCGCCATCGCGTGTTCATCCTCGACGAAGTGCACATGTTGAGTGCCGGCGCCGAAGCTGCATTGTTAAAGACACTCGAAGAACCACCACCACACGTGGTCTTTGTGCTGGCGACTACCGACCCACAAAAAGTAAGCGAGACCATTCGTAGCCGCACGCAACACTTGCAATTTCGTTTACTGGCCGCCAAGGAGCTCGAAGACCACGTGCGCTGGGTGGTGCAAGACGCCAAACTCGAAGTTTCGGCTGACGCCATTCGTCAGGTGGTCGAACAAGGTGGCGGCTCGGCACGCGACACGTTGTCGGCGCTCGAACTTGTGGTTGCTGGTGGGGGCGAGGCCGAAGTGTTCGTGCGCCCCGAAGATGTGATCGAGTCGTTGATTACCCATGATGCGGCTGCCGTGCTCACCCAAGTGGGTGCAGCAATGCAACGCGGCCACGACCCCAAAGCATTCACCGAACAAATCGTGCGGTTCTTGCGTGAGATGTTTTTGTCGTCGATGGCGCCGCAGTTGGTGCAACTTGCCGATGATCACGCCAAAGTGGCAGCAGACATGACGGCGCGATATGGCGTGGCATCAGTGGTGCGAGCCATTGAAGTGTTGGGCGAAGCTCTTGTCGATATTCGTCGGGCACCCGACCCGCGGCTAGTGCTCGAAGTAACACTCGTGCGCCTGGCCAGCAATGTGATCGCCAACGACACAGCCTCGTTGTTGGCGCGTGTCGAACGACTTGAATCGGGTTCAAGTCACCCGCGCGATGTGACGGGGCCGATACCGCGGCCACGACTCACGTCGAGTGCTCAACCGTCACCGGCCTCTGGTGGCACCACGCGGGCCGCGACACAGCCGTCGACCCGGCCACCCGCGAGACGTGAAGCCGCACGTTCGCCTGCTGCACCCACTGACGATGTGGTTGGTGCGTGGCCAAGCGTGGTGCGCACGTTGAAAGCAACCGTGCGGGCGCTGTATTCAGCAGTCGACGTGGTGGGCCTAGAGG
>JANQZQ010000108.1 GCA_030728545.1 Ilumatobacteraceae bacterium | reverse complement strand
TGCTTGGGTGTCAGGCGGATACCGCCGTACACCACTTCCATACCGGCATCGCGCGCTGCGATGGCAATTTGCTCGGCACCACTCGAGTGGCCATCGAGGCCTGGCTTGGCGACCAACAATCGGGGTGGCCCGCCGGGCAGTGTGCTCGAGCGTTGTGCGACTGCAGCAAGTTGGTCACCGCGTGGCACAGCGACACCCCCGACACCGGTCGGGGCGCGATATTCACCGAACACTTCACGCAGGGTTGATGCCCATTCACCTGTCGTGCCGCCAGCCCGGGCCAATGCAATCGACGCATCCATGATGTTGCGATCACTTGCAGCAGCCGCCCGTAAATCATCTAGCGCAGCAGCAACTGCCTGTGAGTCACGCGACGTACGCCAGCGCTGCACATCGTCGATGTGCGCTGCTTCTACTTCGGGGTCAACCCGCATGATGTTGTCATTGCCACCCAGGGGTGACACTGCAGTTTCAGTGAATGAGTTGACACCAATCACCGTTTGTTCGCCACTTTCGATGCGTCGGGTGCGCTGCGCCATCGATGCAACAAGACGACTCTTTAATTCATCCACGGCGGCGTATGCGCCACCCAGCGACAATATGTCGTTCAATTCGGCTTGTGCTGCGTCTCGAATTTCGCCCGTGAGGCGTTCGACGACGTGTGAGCCATCAAAAATATCTTCATACTCGAGCAAGTCAGTCTCAAATGCCAAGACCTGCTGCATTCGCAGCGACCATTGTTGATCCCACGGGCGGGGCAAACCGAGTGCTTCGTTCCATGCCGGAAGTTGCACACTGCGGGCTCGAGCCTGCTTGGACAACGTCACGCCGAGCATCTCCAGCATGATGCGCTGCACGTTGTTCTCGGGCTGGGCTTCGGTGAGGCCTAGTGAGTTGACTTGTACTCCGTACCGAAAGCGCAGAGACTTTTCGTCAGTGATGCCATATCGGTCGCGTCCGATCTGAGCCCACAGTTGGCTCATTGCTCGTAACTTGCACGTTTCTTCGACAAAACGAATGCCGGCATTGACAAAAAACGACATCGAAGAAAACACAGACGGAAACGCATCTTCGGCAACCTGGCCGCTGGCAAGCACGGCATCCAACACATCGACAGCATTGGCCAAGGCGAATGCCACTTCCTGCACTGGTGTTGCACCGACTTCTTGCAGGTGGTACGAACACACATTCATCGGGTTCCACTTCGGCGCATGCACGTTTGCCCAAGCGATCATGTCAACGATGATTCGCCGCGAGGCCAGCGGTGGAAAGATAAACGTTCCGCGTGACAAATACTCTTTGAGCACATCGTTCTGGGTGGTGCCCCGCAATTCACTGCTGTCAACACCATTCTCGGCCGCGTTGGCCACATACAAAGCCAGTAGCCAAGCCGCGGTGGAGTTGATGGTCATCGATGTGTTCATCGACCCAGGTGGGATATCGCGCATCAGAGCCCGCATGTGTTCGAGGTGCACGACTGGCACGCCAACTTTGCCTACTTCGCCGCGCGCCAGAACATGGTCGGGGTCGTAGCCAGTTTGCGTAGGCAGGTCGAATGCGATGGAAAGCCCCGTCTGACCTTTGGCCAAATTGGTGCGGTACAACTCGTTAGATGCCTCGGCTGACGAGTGGCCGGAATACGTGCGCATGAGCCAAGGTTCGTCGCGATGGCGACGTGAACTCGTCTCAGTCACGAGACCAAGGCTAAGCCGTGATGGCTGTCGCTAGTCGGGTGAGGTAGTCCCCACGCGGAACCACCTTCCCCCCGAGGCTTTCTAGGTGGGGGGTTGGCCACTGCGCATCGAGCAGGGTCATACGCGCCGAACGCATGATGTCAACCAGTGCCATGAGTGCAACTTTTGATGCATCGCGCGAGAGGTGAAACATCGACTCGCCAGCGAAGAATTTGTTGATGCGTACTCCGTAGAGGCCACCCACGAGCACGCCGTCATCGTTGAAGGTTTCCACACTGTGGGCCCAACCCATCTCGTGCAACTCGGTGTACTGGTCGATAAATCGCGGGGTAATCCACACGTTGTTTTCATCCTCGCGCGCGGCACAGCCAAGCATCACACGCTCGAAGCAGGTATTGATACGAATGTGGTAACGCCGCGCACTACTGCGCATTGAACGGGTAACCCGCAGCCCATCGAGCGGAATCACGCAGCGTTCTGCTGGTGACCACCAGAACAAAGCAGGATGATCAATCGAACGTTCCATCGCAAACAAACCGTGTCGGTATCCATCAATGATTGTGGCCGGCGCCAGATTCGCACCTTGCCCAATCAGATCGTCTTGTTCGGGCCACTGCGACACTTCGGGCCATGCGAAGTCGCACTCACCGACTGGTCGCGGCGTGCGGTCCCACCCCGAAGTGGCTCGCAGAAGTGCAAGATCTCCCCATCGGGAATCGTGAGGACCAGACCTAGTAGACGTAAAAGCCGGCTTTGGTTTTGCGACCAAGGCGACCTTGCGCCACGAGGTCTCGCAACATTGGTCGGGCCACGAAATTTTCGTCACCGAATGACGTGTGCAGTGTTTCGAGGATGGAGAGCGACGTGTCAAGACCAACAAGATCTAGCAAGGCGAATGGCCCCATCGGGAAGTTGCAGCCACCCTTCATCGCAGTATCGATATCTTGCATGGATGCAGTGCCGTCTTCGAGCATGCGAATGGCGTTGTTCAGATACGGAAACAACAA
>JANQZQ010000107.1 GCA_030728545.1 Ilumatobacteraceae bacterium | reverse complement strand
TTTCGGCAGGCCCAGCACTCGCTCGCCCAGAATGTTGCGCATTACATCCGACGTGCCACCCATGATCGTGTAGGCCGGCGCATAGGCGAGGCCTTGGCACATGTCGTCCCACAACGTGGCATACGGGCCAAACACGCCGGAGACAAAGTTGGCTACGCGCATTTCGTGTTCGGTGCAAAAGCATTTGGTGGCAGCCGAAAAACCGGTTGGTGCCTGCTTCAACACTTCGCGAATCACGAGGATGCGCCCGAGCGTGTAGCCGATCTCGATATCGGCGATTTCTTGGCGCACCAACTTGTTGGTGGTGTCAGCGCGTTCGCGGGCCATCAAATACAGCGCTCGGTTCGACACCAGGCGGTCGATGCCGCCGCGTTCGTGCTCTAACTGGCGCATGGTTTGTTTAAACGCGCCACCTTCGACACCCACCAAGTTTTCAATCGGCACGCGCACGTCGGTGTAGAACACTTCGCAAAAGTGCCGGTTGGTGGTCATGTCGGTAATCGGCCGCACTTCGATGCCGGGGGTATCCATCGGCACGATTATTTCGCTGATGCCGGCGTGCGGTGGGCCTTCTTTGCTCGTGCGACAGATGAGGTAGCAAAAATCGGCAAGTTCGCCGAAACTGGTCCAAATTTTTTGTCCGTTGATGACCCACTCGTTGCCGTCGCGCACTGCCGAGGTGGTCAACGATGCGAGGTCGCTGCCAGCGTTAGGTTCGCTCATACCGATGCACCAAGTGGTGTCGCCGCGCAACATGTCGGGCAAAAACTCTTCACGCTGGTCGGCCGTGCCATAGCCAATGAGTGCAGGGCCCATTTGGCGATCGGCAAACCACATGCCGGCAATCGGGGCGCCCGCGGCAATCATTTCTTCACCCACGATTAATCGGTCGATGGCGGGGCGCCCGCCGCCGCCAAATTCGCTCGGCCAGGTCATGCCGATAAAGCCCTCGCTGCCCAGTTCACGTGAAAACTCTTTTGAGTAACCATTCATCCAACTGTCGTTCCACCTGCCGTAACGTGCCACGGCGTCGGTGGCCATTTCTTTGGCGCGTTTACGCAACAAAATCTGGTCGGCGTTCCACGCGAAGTCCATGGTGAAGTAGAGTACCTGCGTGGCAAAAAAGATAAAAGTCGTAACCCCTGTTGTCGACCTCGACGGCGACGAAATGACCCGCATCATCTGGGCCTTCATCAAAGAACGCCTGATCTTCCCGTATCTCGATATCGAGCTCGATTACTACGACTTGGGCATTGAATACCGCGACAAGACGAGCGATCAGGTCACCATCGATTCGGCCAACGCCATCTTGAAGCACGGTGTGGGCGTGAAGTGTGCCACCATCACCCCCGACGAAGCCCGCGTCGAAGAATTCAACCTCAAACAAATGTGGAAGTCGCCCAACGGCACCATCCGCAACATCCTCGATGGTGTCGTATTTCGCGAGCCTATTCTCATTAAGAACGTGCCGCGTCTGGTGCCGGGGTGGACCAAGCCCATCATCATCGGGCGTCACGCGCACGGTGACCAGTACCGCGCCACCGACTGGAAGGTGCCTGGCCCCGGCACGGTGACCATGACGTATGTGCCTGCCGATGGCAGCAAGCCAGTCGAAATGGAAATCGCCAAGTTCAAAGACTCGGGCGTCATCATGGGCATGTACAACTACGACGAAAGCATCCGTAATTTTGCTCGTGCGTCGTTCAACTACGGCCTGCAGCGCAAGTACCCGGTGTATCTCAGCACCAAGAACACCATCTTGAAGGCCTACGACGGCCAATTCAAAGACATCTTTGCAGAGGTGTTTGCTGCCGAGTTCAAAGCCGAGTTTGACAAGCAAGGCCTCACCTACGAGCACCGTTTGATCGACGACATGGTCGCATGCATGTTGCGTTGGGAAGGCGGCTATGTGTGGGCATGTAAGAACTACGACGGCGACGTGCAATCTGACGTCGTAGCCCAGGGTTTTGGTTCGCTTGGTCTCATGACGTCGGTGCTCACTACGCCCGATGGTCGCGTGATGGAAAGCGAAGCCGCACACGGCACCGTTACTCGTCACTATCGCGAACACATGGCCGGCCGAAAAACCAGCACCAACCCAATCGCATCGATTTTTGCCTGGACGCGCGGCCTCGCGCATCGCGGCAAGCTCGACGGCACGCCCGAGCTCACCAACTTTGCCAACACGCTCGAAGCCGTGTGCATCGAAGCGGTCGAAGGTGGCGAGATGACCAAAGACTTGGCGTCGCTCATCTCTAAAGACACGCCATGGCAAACCACCGAAGAGTTCCTCGCGGCGATTGATCGTCGCCTGCAGGAGAAAATGTCTAAGTAATGCGTGCCGTGGTGCTCACCGAGTTTGGTGAGCCCGATGTGTTGCGTATCGCCGACATTGGCGTGCCAACACCAGCCGACGACGAAGTGTTGGTCAAAGTTGCCGCAACGGCGCTCAATCGCGCCGACTTGTTGCAGCGCCGTGGGTTGTATCCCAACCCGTTTGCTGCCGAACACAATGTGCCCGGCATGGAGTTTGCTGGCACTGTCGCAGCCGCGGGTCGCCACGCCACGCGCTGGAAGACGGGCGATCAGGTGATGGGCATTGTTTCGGGTGGCGCTTATGCCGAATACCTCACGATTCCGGCTGATCAAGCCATGCGCACACCACGTGGCATGGCGCTTGTTGATGCTGCGGCGATTCCTGAGGTGTTCATCACGGCTGGGGATTCACTCGTGTTG
>JANQZQ010000106.1 GCA_030728545.1 Ilumatobacteraceae bacterium | reverse complement strand
CGCGGTATCGCTGGGGCCAAACGTTGCACCGTTGCAATGAGCTCTGGCGAAACAGTGGCCGGCACACCCGTGGGTACGACTTCGTTGTGAATTGGCGCAAACGCCAAAGCCTCGAGCACAATCACCCAACGATCGCTGGTGGTAAGCGGCGACAATTGCTCAAGCGTCAACGCCACGAGGCGGGGGCGAAGGTCATCAGGTGGGCGCGAACCAGCCTTGGGGGGCTGAGCAGCAATCTTGAGTGCTGCCACAATGCGACCCACATCGACTGCAGCCCGCAGGTCATCCACCCAATTTTGCATTTCGGCTGCCTGTCGACGCTCCAGCGCAGCACGCAACATCTCACGCTTTTCTGTGAGCGATGCATCCTTCATCAAACTTGGGTCGTTCGATCGCGCAACGACAGCTCGCAAGTCACGCAGGTCGACAGTTTCGATAATTTTTTCTACCGCTTCGACACTGTCGTGCCATTCAGCAACCCGCAAGCGCGGCAACATTTCGACCACCAAATTGACCAAGCTGTCAGAGTTGATCTTGGGCCTGCCGTCTTTTGCCAGCAGCGCGTTTTGTTTGTTGACCGCCTGGCGCACGGCTCCAATGCCGCCAGCCAACGCCTTTTCGGCCAAGACGCGTTCCTCTGGCTTAAGCGCTTCGAGCACAGCTTTTCGATGAACGTTCAATGGGTGCAGACGCGCAGCTCGTGGGCGCTTGGCCAATTCGGGTGGGGGAGGAGTGAACTGTCGGCGCGGTGCACCTGGGCCACTGGCACGACTGGTGTCCGCCGGACCACGATTGTCGCTGCGCTTATCCGAACGTTTGTCGCCTCGTTTGTTGCCCCGCTTATCACCGCGTTTGTCGCCCCGCTTATCGCCGCCCTTTGAGCGACGGTTGGTCGACACTTCGGTCACGGGCTTGAACTCGGCACCAGAGCCAGTGATGGTGAGCAGTTTCACATTGCGTTCACGTTGCTTGACCGGGCTCAGCGAAACAACGACTGGGCCATCCATGTCCATATCGATTTCGGCACGCAACACGTCGCCAACTTTTGCCTCAGCTGGCAGCACGTCCGCACCGCCCGAACCTTTGGGTGCTTTTGCGCCCGCCTGACGCCAAGTGAAAGTGCCGTCGGGGCGAGTGCTGGTGACTTCAATGTCCATTCGCCGTGTCATGAGCAGACCACGCTAGTAGAACTATTTCATGCCCATCTACGCACTTGGCTCACAGGAGCCCACCATCGATACCACGGCTTTTATTCACCCCGACGCGGTCATCATTGGCTCGGTTTTTATCGGCCCACAATCAAGTGTGTGGCCCACCGCCGTATTGCGCGGTGATGACGGCGAGATTCGCATTGGAGCCCGCACCAGCATTCAAGATGGAACCGTCGTGCACACCACCCTGGAATGGCCGACCACTGTTGGCAATGATTGTTTGATCGGGCATCTGGCGCACCTTGAAGCATGCATCATCGAAGACAGCGCCCAGGTGAGTTCTGGGGCCATTGTTTTGCACCGAGCTCGCATCTGCAGTGGTGCGATAGTATGAGCCAACTCAGTGGTGCTCAACGACACCTTGGTGCCCGCTAACGCGCTGGCCGTGGGCAGCCCAGCCATCATCAAAGAAAACCGCGCCCGATCACAAGACATCGTGTTTGGCGCCAACAACTACGTGCAGCGCACTGAGCGATTCCGACGCGAGCTACGTCGCATCGACTGAGCCCCGCTCAGCCAGCTGTTGACCGGCCCTAGGCGTTGACGATTTCCAACAGGGGTTGCAAGTCAAGCCGAGTTGAAGCATCCAAATACTGCCGGGCTGCGTCGCGACGAAACTGCGAGCACAAGTCGGCGCGAAAGAAACGGGCCCCTTCGCGAATCACATAGTTGAGGATGAAGATTCGATACGCGTACGGCAAAAACTCCACGTCACGACGGCTGAGTGGGTTGATGGCGTGGTACTCACGAATGAAGTTCAAGAATCGTGGTTCGGTCAACGTGTGTGGCGAATAGGTGAACGAGGTGCGATCACCCGTGCTCGACGACACCCGCGATAAGAAGTAGAAATCCAAGAGGCGCGACTCGACACGAAACCAGTCGTAGTCCCATCGCGAAAACAATCGGAGTTCTCCGTTGTCACGCACCACACTGAAGTTGCCGAGGTTCCAGTCGACCAGGATGGGAATCTTGTCCCATTCGTCATAATGCACGGCTTCGAGATGCACTAGCAACTCGTGAGTGAATCGCACCAGCACCCCGATGTCTTCAGACGGCAGATCAAAGTTGCGTGAGGCAAAAGGGTTCGTGAGTTGATCCAGCAAGTGGATGGCGTCACCCTTGACTGAGTTGGACACGCTCGGCAAGGCACTCGATATTTCTTGGCACGCATGATGAAACCGGGCAATCTCGCGCGCCAAAGCGCCGACATCGGCGCTCGACAATACGCGGGGGAGTGACTCAGCGCGTTGCACCTCGCCATAGAACGCACACCAGCGTCGACCGTCGTACCAGGTGTATGGGCGCTTCTCGAGGGTCAACATGTCGGCCAAGAAACCCGCCCATCTACCGTGTCGAAGCAACGAACTGCAGCGTGCTAGGCGGTCGTGGTCTTCGGCAAACAAAAAATACGAGCCATACGACGACACCTTGGCCACCAGCGTGCTGGTGTCGGTGAAGTGAATCTGAAATACGCGATTCGTCGAAACGTGGGCGCTCATCTCGTGCAGCGCGGCGATGCTGCGGGCGTCCGCAGCTTGACGCGCGTAATCGGCCCAGGCTTCACGCACGATGTGCTCAGCGTCGCCGATTAATGGGTGCAGCTGAGGGTTGGTGGTCATTGCGACCAGCCCTGCAGCGAGAACTTGCGGCTTAGGCGCGCACTCCAATGGGTGCAATCAAGCGATACCCGGCCTGATGGCGCTCTTCTTCGCTTTCGCCACCCCAAAAACCATATTCGCGATGCGCACGCGCGAACTCGCGACAGGTTTCGAGCACCGGACATTGCAAACACACTGTACGAGCCTTCTCTTCACGACGATGGCGAGTCTGAGGGCGCTCAGCCAGCGGAGCAAAGAAGATATCCGAGAGCCCACGACACGAGCCGAGTTCCATCCAGTCGTCGTTAGTTTCGGCGCGAAACTTGAAATCAAGTGTGGACATCTTGGCTCCTTGTCAGCGGGCTGACCCGCTTACGGGGCAGGCTAGACCAGAACTAACCGACCAGTCAATTAGCCGCTACGCCGGCCTGAGCCGGGCTCTTTGGGCCTATTCGGACCTATTCGGACTCTCCAGGGCTGCAGCAACACCTGAGGCAAACTGCGTTACATCCTCAGCTGAGATGTCCCAGGCGGTCATCCAGCGCACCTGGTGGGCATCTTGATCCCAATCCCAGAAAAATGACCACTCCTGCAGGCGGGTCTTGACTGGGTCAACGAGGGTCGGAAACATGCTGTTGACCGCTGGGGGAGTCGTGAGCCCGAGCGACACGTGGTGTTTGGTTGCTTCAAACAACGTGAGGGCTGCCGCATTGGCCGAGGCTCCGAGCTCGATGAACAGATCGTTGACCAAGAGCGCCGAATATTGAGCAGAAATGAAACGCATCTTGGAGTGCAATTGCGTGACATTTTTACGCAGATACTGCGCTCGGGCAGCGTGTTGCGGGTTGAACCACACCACGGCCTCGCCAAACACAATGCCCGCTTTTGTGCCACCGAACGACAACACGTCGACACCCGCGTCAACAGTGAATGCCCGCAGCGCCTCGCGACTGCCACCCAACGCTGCCGTGGCGTTACCGATGCGCGCAGCATCCATATGCACCACCAAACCCAACTCATGGGCGACATCACAGATTGCTCGCACTTCTCTGGCGCTGTAGAGCGTGCCAAGTTCAGTGGGCTGGGTGAGCGAGACCACGCCTGGTTGAGCATGATGCGGGTTGCCACGAGCACGGGCCGCTGAACGCACTTGATCGGGTGTGAGCTTGGCATCTGAGCAGGGGAGATCTAACAACTTGGCGCCGAGTATCTTCTCGGGTGCTCCGGTTTCGTCAACGTGAATGTGTGCCCAGTCGGTGCAGATGACCGACTCGGCTGGCTGCAGCAGCGAAGCGAGAGCCAACACATTTGCACCCGTGCCGCCATACACAAACAAGGTGCGCACATCACGACCAAACAATTCGCTGAACGCTTGCTCAGCGCGTTGAGTGTGCACATCGGTGCCGTAGGAGAGTGCATGACCGCTATTGGCCGCCACCATGGCCTCAAGCACCGCGGGGTGGGCGCCAGCCACGTTGTCAGAGGCAAACAACTTCGCTGGCGCCGTGGGCATCGACCCTGACGACAAAGATGCGCCAGCCATGCTCATCATCCTAAGATTCGTAGCGGGGGTTTCGTCATGACGAAATCAAGCAAAGTAGACCGGCCACGCTGCGAGTGGTGTCGCACCCCGCTGCCCACCCGCGACGGGGTAGGTCGTCCGCGACGTTTTTGCTCACAGGCGTGTCGCCAATGGGACTGGGTGGCTCGCCAACGGGCCAGCGAATTGGCACTCAACGAAAACGAACTCGTAATGACCCGTGGTGAACTCAACGCCATTCGTGATCAGATCTTTGTTCTAAAGTGCGCCATTGCGGATGTTGAGCGCGACCTAGACCCGGCCATCGACCCAACAACTCGCGACTACCGTGCAGCATTGAAATGGTTGTTAGAAGCCGCCAAGCCCGTAGTGGCTGAACCGCTACGTCCTAGTCACCGCCCATAATCATAGTTATGTAAAGTTAAGAAGGAGCAATAACCAATGGGGATTCCAGCATCATCTCGTCGCGGTGCCCTGCCGAATGCCCCGGAGTTGCCTGCCCACGGGTGGTCCACCGACGAAACGCTGGAACGCCTCGAAGCTCTGCGCGCCACCGACGTGCGGTGGAAAGAAGGCCGCGCGTTCTCACTCGCCTACCTGGCGACCCCCGCAGCCCACGAATTGGCCACCGAGGCTTACCGACGCTTCTCTGGTGAAAATGCACTCAATGTGGAGGCCTTTCCTTCGCTGCGCGCGATGCAGAGCGATGTGCTGGCCATCGCCAGCCGCTGGCTAGCAGCGCCCGAGTCGGCCCGCGGGTTCTTCACTAGCGGAGGCACCGAGAGCATTTTGATGGCGGTCAAATCGGCGCGTGGCCAGTTTCGTGCAGCCGGGATCACCCAACCCAACATGGTGCTGCCCACCTCGGCCCACGCGGCGTTTCACAAAGCAGCCGCCTATTTCGATGTAGAGCTACGCCTCGTTCCCGTATGCAGCGAGACCTGGCATGCTGACCCTCAGGCCATGGCCAAGGCAAGCGACGCCAACACCATTTTGTTCGTGGCCTCCGCCCCGCAATACCCCCAAGGTGTGGTCGACCCAGTTGCCGATATTGCTGCCATCGCGGCTGAGCGAGGTGTGAACTGCCACGTGGATGCCTGCATGGGTGGTGTCACGCTTCCCTATCTACAGCGACTCGGCGTGCCACTGCCAGCGTGGAACTTTGTCGTGGATGGTGTTACGTCGATGAGTGTGGATCTACACAAATTTGGTTACACCGCCAAAGGTGCATCGGTGATTATGTATCGCAACGCTGAGTTGCGTTCGCATCAGGGTTTTGTTACCGATAACTGGCTCGGCGGCATGTATGGCTCGTCGGGGGCGCTCGGCACCAAATCGGGCGGACCAATTGCTGCGGCGTGGGCGGTGTTGCATCATCTTGGTGACGACGGCTACGAAGCACTCACGCGCAGTGCCCGCGACACCACACTCGCTATCGCAGCAGCCATCAATGCCGACTCTCGCTTGGTGCTACGTGCCACGCCCGATGCAACGTTGTTGTCGTTTGGCGCAGCGACGCCTGAGCTCAATATCTACGCGGTGGCCGATGGGCTGGCAGCGCGCGGTTGGTATGTCGATCGCCAGGCTCCCCCGCCGTCGATTCACCTCACCGTCAATGCGATTCACGCTCAGACGCATCACGAGTTTCTGGCTGACTTGGCCGCCACGTTGGAGGGCGTAAGCGGTGCAGGCAGTGCCACGGGTGCAGGCAGTGCTAGTAGTGCAGGCACGTATGGCACGCTGGAATAGCCATGGTTGAGCGCACCCGAGCATCTCGCGCAGGCCGCACCAAGCAGCAGGCTCGCCCTGCACCCAAATCGCCGATGCGCAAGCGACAACGAACTAAAACTCAGCAACAAAATGCTGAGAAGTTGCTCGATGCCATGGTGGCTGAAACCATCGAGGTTGGTTTAGACAATCTGCAGTCAGGCCGGGTAGCAAAAGCAGCCGGCTTAACCACTGGTGCGTTGTACAGCCGCTATGAAAACGCCGACGAGATGCTCATTGCCTTGTGGCAACACCGTGTTTGCGTGCCGTTCTTGCAGCATCTGCGCGACGTAGTCGGCTATGTGCAGGGCACACTGCCGCTGCAACATCCCGTTACGCGTGCAGTTGAAAAGCCGACTCCCCTCTTGCGGCTCGGTGCAGAGTTTTTGGTGGTCGCCCAACGCAACGACACTTTGAGCGAAGTCATCACCCCAGCGATTGTTGCCACCATGGATGACTTAGGCCTCAACGACCGCACCGACCCACTTGCTGGAGCCGTCATCATGGTCGGCGCATCTGCAGGCTTAGGCACGATCTTTCGCTCGTTCATCTCGAGCACCAACCCTGGCTGGGGCGCCACCCTCACCTCGCTGCGCACCGCTGCTGCACGCGCCACACCCCAGCAGTTCACCGCACCCCGCGGCGATATTGCGCCCGAGCCAATCAACACTGGCAACCCTGTGCGCGACGACCTGCTCACCAGCGCCAAACGGGTGGTAGCGCGAGTGGGTTTCAAAAACGCCACCGTCACGCGCATCGCCCGCCGTGCCGGATTCTCAACGAGCGCGATCTATCAACTCTGGCCAGACAAAGAAACCATGCTCGATGAAGCAATCAACGCAGTCTTGGTGCTCGACTACGGCCAGAGCTCACGCGCCAAGTTTGCAGCGCTCACGGACAACCGTGGGGACTTCGGCTTTACCGACAGTTGGTATTTCGGGATGATGCCTGCGCGACGCGCTCGCCTGGATTTTCGCCTCGAGTGCATCATTGCATCACGGCATCGTTCGGCTACGCGAAGTGAGTTGCAAAAGTTCACCCGTAGCGCTGACTCAATCTTGCAGTCGATGTTTCCCAAAATTCCCCATGCCATCACCGCGCAGATTACGGCGACCGAGCAAGCACTCGGCTATGGCTTCGTTGCACTCACCAAATACTCCCCGCAGCCACAACGACTGGATTACTTCTCCCTGATGTCTGCTCTGGCCAAAGTCGCACGCCTCGCCTAGCTCGCGGCGAGCCGAGTTCGTTGTTGGTTGTCAACTACTCGCCAACTTCACCGTCCACTGCCTCGCGCAAAAGATCTGCATGCCCGTTATGCCGGGCGTATTCCTCAATCATGTGCACCACCACCCAGCGCAGCGACGGACGCTCACCGCTCGGCCAGGCACGCTTGGTCAACGTGCCGAGTGGGTCGGCCGAGTTGCCAGCTTGCAGCGCGGCAGCCAACGCACCTCGTGAGCGCTCCACCGAGGTTTGCCATTGTGCGCGCACCACATCGGCTGGCTCGCCGATGGCCGACTCCCATTCCCAATCGGGAGTCGCTGTCCAGTCCACCTCGGCCCACGGGGAAACTCGCGGCAAGTCATATACCCAACTGGTGAACCAGTAATCCTCGACAAATGCCCTGTGCTTCAAGAGGCCCGCCAAGGTCATCGAGCTCGACGCAATGGTTTGCGCTAGTTGTGCCTCGTCAAGGTTGCGCGTCTTCCATTCGAGTGTGGCTCGTTGATAGTCCAAATATCCGATCAGGGTGTCGCACTCGCCTGCTGCAATCGGCGGCTCGGGGCGGCCGTGGTCGTCGACGCTCATAGCAAGCGGGCCTGCAAGACGCCAATCACTCGGTGCAGTTCTTGGCGCTGCGCAGCGGCAGCTAGCGGGCCAGCAGCCCCATGGCTTGAGCGACGTTGCACCGCCACCCCTGGTGCAAACAGTGCCGCAGCATCTGCGCCAAGGACTGGGTCGCGACGTACCAAGTCAACCAGTGGCACATCGCTTGTCAGCGAAAGCGAAACGAGTGCGCCTACCTTGGCATGCGCATCACGAAATGGCATGCCTTGCGCCACCAACCACTCGGCAAGGTCGGTGGCCACGAGCGCTGGTGCATCGGCAGCCTGCTGCATTACGTCGGTGTTGAACGTGGCGGCAGCAATCATCTCGCTGAGCGCGACCAAGCCACGGTTGATTTGGTCGAGTGAGTCAAACAGTGGTTCTTTGTCTTCTTGCAGATCGCGGTTGTAGGCCAACGGCAAACCTTTCAACGTGGCGAGCAGGCCCGTCAAATTGCCGATGACTCGACCTGCTTTGCCGCGGGCCAGCTCGGCGATGTCGGCGTTCTTTTTCTGAGGCAACATCGACGAACCAGTGGCGTGTTGGTCGCTTAGTGACGCAAAGCCGAATTCTTCAGATGTCCACAACACCCACTCTTCACCGAGTCGCGAGAGATGCACCCCAATGAGCGTGAGCGCAAAAAGCCCTTCGGCCACAAAGTCGCGGTCGCTCACTGCATCGAGCGAATTTGCAAACACATCGGCGAAACCCAAGCGCTGTTGTGCATCACGCGCATTGGTGGATAGCGATGTACCGGCAAGTGCGCCAGCACCGAGTGGCGACACATCGAGCCGTACACAGGCATCAGCCAGTCGCCCCACGTCGCGCGTGAACGCCCAGGCGTGAGCGCGCAGGTGATGCGACAAGAGAACCGGTTGGGCACGCTGCATGTGGGTATAGCCAGGCAAGTACGCATCGCCTACGGCGTCGGCCCGACGATCAAGCACATCGATCAGGGCCAGCACTCGACGCGCAGTGGCGGTGAACTCTCGCTTGGCAAACAAGCGCAGTGCTGTAGCCACTTGGTCATTGCGACTGCGACCCGTGTGCAACTTGCCGCCGGTGGCACCGGCAATTTCAGTAACGCGACGCTCGATTGCAGTATGAATGTCTTCGTCGGTGGCCGTAAGAACGAATGTTCCATCGGTGAACTCAGATTCCACCTGGCGCAGCGCGGCAACGATTGCTTCGCTATCCACTCGCGGCAACACCCCGCACTCCCCCAGCATCTGCACATGGGCAACTGACCCAGCAATGTCGTCACGCCAAAGTCGGACGTCAAAACCAATGCTGGCGGTGTAAGCCATGAGCGAGTCGGCAGGTGCTTCGTTGAAGCGCCCGTGCCACAAATGTTTGTCGTTCATCGCGCAGCCTTAGACAACCCAGCCAGCACGCGCAAGTCGGTGGCTAGCCGCTTGGCGCCGTATTTAGCTTCAGCCACACAAAACAACGTGTCGTCGCCCGCGACGGTCCCGACGACGCCCTTAATGCGCGAGCGATCTAACGCTGAGGCCACAACATGTGCACAACCTGGCGGGGTGCGAATGATTACCATCGGGTCGCTGTACTCCACCTCGGCAACCCATTCCGACAGCACTCGACGCAATTGGTCCTGTGGCGCTAGGCGGTCTGGCGCAAAATCAGGAATCGCATATGCCGCTTCGCCTTTGCGCACGCGCACTTTGACCGCGCCCAAATCTTCGAGGTCACGCGACACCGTGGCCTGCGTGGCCTCGATGCCGGCTTTATCAAGCAGCTCGAGCAGCATCGGTTGATTGGTAACTGCTTGCTCAGCGATGATGCGCGCAATGGTTTGCTGTCGCTGCACTTTGCTGGTCATTTGGTGTCACCTTTCGTAATGTCATTTGCTTCACACAAAAACGCCAGCAGTCCGCGGGCTGCATGCATTCGGTTGTGGGCTTGGCGTTCTACGCGGCTGGCGGGGCCATCGATAACTTCGGCTGCCACTTCAACCCCGCGGTGTGCCGGCAAGCAATGCATGAAGATCGCCGAGCGGTCGGCTAGCGCCATCATCGTTTCGTTCACTTGAAACTCAGCAAAATCTTTGAGGCGCTGGTCGGTGTCGGCTTCTTGCCCCATGCTCACGAACACATCTGTGTGCACAGCATGGGCGCCAACCGCTGCAGCTTGCGCTTCATCAAAGGCTTCGACACTGGCTGCCCCAAGTGCAGCGATACGAGCCAACTCGTTATCGCTAGCGCCATA
This sequence comes from Ilumatobacteraceae bacterium, assembly GCA_030728545.1. Taxonomy (GTDB): domain Bacteria; phylum Actinomycetota; class Acidimicrobiia; order Acidimicrobiales; family Ilumatobacteraceae; genus F1-60-MAGs027. The sequence continues at coordinate 4,805 of JANQZQ010000106.1, read as the reverse complement.
ACCGTGCGGGCTTGCCAGCCGCAGATGCATACCCTCTAACGCACAGGCTTCGGCCAACGATCGTGCAACGTTGTTGTAGTCACCAATCCAGGCAACGGTCTTGCCCTTCAGCGAACCGAACTCTTCGCGCATGGTCAACACGTCGGCCAAGCTCTGCAGTGGGTGCGAAACATCGCTCAACATGTTGATAATCGGCACCGAGTTGATCGATGCCATGCGTTCGAGCACCGCATGGTTAATGACTCGCGCTGCGATCATTGCGTGGTACCCCGCCATGATGCGGGTGATGTCTTCAACAGACTCACGCACGTCAAACCCCACCTCGTCGCCGCGAGTAAAAATTGGGTGTCCACCCAGTTGCACCACTGCCATTTCCATTGACTGGCGGGTGCGATTAGACGGTTTTTCAAAAATGAGCGCTACGCCATAGTCGGCCAACGGCCAACCCAATGCCTCTTGGCGATGGGTTGCAAGCTCCAGCACCCGCGCTAACTCGTTGCGGCTTAAATCCACAGTGTTAAGAAAATGTCTCATGCCAACACCTCCGTCATAATTGCCATTGCTTCGCCGATTTCGTCAACCGTCACCGTGATGGGTGGGGCCAGACGCAACGCAGTGGCAGTAACTGCGTTGGTTACCAGCCCTCGCTCGAGCATCGCTGCCTGCTTGGCCTTGGCATCAATGCCTTCACCCAACTCGACGCCGAGCAAGAGCCCACGACCGCGCACCGACTTCACACCGGGCAAACGCAGCAACTGCGATGTGATGAGCTCACCTTTTTCGCGCGCCAATCGCGGTGCATCGATGCGGCGCATGATGTCGATCACCGCGCACACTGCTGCGGTCGCAATTGCTGTGCCGCTATACGTGCTGCCGTGATCACCAGGCACGAATACTTTGGCAATATCACGCGGCGCCCACAACGCGCCCACTGGCATTCCGTTGCCCATTGCTTTGGCCAGCATCACGACATCTGGTCGGACACCAGCATGCTGAAAGGCAAACCAGTCACCTGTGCGCGCAAACCCGGTTTGCACTTCGTCAATCATCATGAGTGCACCACGTTCGGTGCACAACTGGCGCACCTGTTGCAGCCACTCGTTGGTGGCTGGTATCACGCCACCTTCTCCCTGCACACACTCCACCAGTACTGCTGCAACACTTCCGTCAACGACGGCCTCAAGTGCGGCAATGTCACCAAATGGCACATGCACAAAGCCCTCGGGCATCGGCTGAAACGGCTCGTGCTTTGCTGGCTGTCCAGTTGCTGCCAGCGCCGCCAGCGTGCGGCCGTGAAAACTTCCGAGCATGCTCACCACTTTGTGGCGCCCTCGCCCACCAAATTTACGCGCCAATTTGATGCCCGCCTCGTTGGCTTCGGCACCCGAGTTGCAGAAAAACACTTGGCCACCGCCACCCAGCAGTTCGTCAACCATCACCGCAGCACGTGCTGCCACCGGGTTGGCAAAAAAGTTGCTCACGTGCAACAGCGTGTGGGCTTGTTCGGCAATGGCATCGGCAACCTCTGGATGCGCGTGCCCGAGCGAGGTCACCGAGATGCCCGCCAAAAAGTCAAGATAGCGCTTGCCGTTGGCATCCCACAGTTGTGTGCCCTCGCCGCGCACAAACATCACCTGGGGTGCACCGAATACCGGCATGAACGGGCAGTGATTACCCATCTGCACTCCTGCCGATGCTGCTGCCCCAAATGCGTGGCTCGTCATTGTGCCGCCTTATCGGGCACGAACATCGTGCCTACGCCAGTGTCAGTGAGCAGTTCCAAAAGCGCCACGTGGGCCATTCGCCCATCAAGAATGTGGGCAGCACTCACCCCACCCTGCACGGCATGCAAACAACTTTCCACTTTCGGAATCATGCCACCCGTGATGACACCTTCTTCTCGCAGAGTGTTTGCCTCGGCTGTGGTGAGTGTGGGCAGCAACGACTCTGCATTGTTTTGGTCGCGCAGCACCCCGGCAATATCGGTGAGGAACAAAATCTTTGACGCCTTCAGCGCCACCGCCAATGCACTCGCAGCAGTATCAGCATTCACGTTGTAGCTCTGACCTTTATCGTCGGTTCCCAAAGTTGCCACCACGGGCACCACGCCATCATCCAGCAAGCCCTGCACGGCAGCGGGGTTTACATTGACGATGTCGCCAACAAACCCCAACGCTGGGTCGCGCTGCACACAGCTAAACAAGCCCATGTCTTGGCCGCTCACACCGGCGGCATTCGCCCCAGCAGTATTGATCATCGACACCAACATCGGGTTTACCGTGCCCAGCAGCACCATGCTGACGATCTCCATCGTTTCAGCATCGGTGACTCGCAGGCCGTTGTGAAACGAGGCCTCCTTACCGAGGCGATCCATGAGCGCCGATATTTGCGGCCCGCCACCATGCACCACCACTGGCCTCATGCCGACTGCATGCAACAACGCAATGTCGCGAGCGAATACTTCCATCGCATCCTCGGTGGATTCAGCCAGTGCGTTACCCCCGTACTTCACCACAATTACATGCCCAGCAAAACGTTGCAGGTGTGGCAAGGCTTCGCTAAGCACCGCAGCACGGGTTTTCGGCGCAATCTTCACGGATACATCCCCACCGCCGATAAACCAGCTGTTTCAGCAATTCCTAGTGCCACATTGGCTGCCTGAATCGCCCCACCCGACGCGCCCTTGGCGAGATTGTCGATAGCGCAGATCGCCATGACTGTGTTGGTACGTTCGTCAAAGCGCGCCGTGATGTGAGCAGCATTCGACCCGAGAGTTGCTTTGGTCGAAGGCGAAGTCGGTCGCACCACGACGAATGGCTCTTTGGCGTAGGCCTTGGCCAGCGCGGCCAACAACGACTGCGTGGTGGGCGCTTTGCCCGCAGCGGGCTTGGCGTAACAAGTGGCCAGAATGCCACGGTTCATCGGCGCCAGGTGCGGGGTGAACAATACGGTCGCACCCGTAACTTGTTCGATCTCCGGTGTGTGACGGTGGTCGAGCAAGCCATAGGCCGTGAAGTCTTCGTTCACGGTGTTGAAATGTGTATTGGGTTTTGCTGCGCGGCCAGCCCCTGACACACCAGAAGCCGCATCAACTATCACACCCGACGTTTCGATGAGCCCCGCGCGCACCAACGGCGTGAGTGCCAACGATGCAGCAGTCACATAACAGCCGGGCGTAGCAATGAGTTGGGCGTCAATCAACTCGCTGCGAAACAAGTCGGGCAACCCATACTTGGCACGCTCCAACATCTCGGGCTGGTCGTGAGCAAAGCCGTACCAAGTTGGGTATTGCGCTGCGTCTTTCAAGCGATACGCCGCAGACAAATCCACCACCAAACGCACCTTGTCTACCAATTCGGGCACTAACGCCATCGAGGCTTCGTGTGGCAAGCCCAGAAACACCACATCACATTTCAACGCTTCGGCTAGGTCGTATTCAGCGAACACCAGCGACGGATACGCCTTGGCCAACGAGGGATACAAACTCGATGCCAACGTGCCAGCCTGCGAATCGCCGGTTGCATAGACCACATCGAGCACCGGATGCGCATCCAACAATCGCAACAACTCGGCACCAGTGAAGCCCGAGGCACCAATTACTGCCGTGCGCAAAGTGCCCGATAAACCCATCTGTATAACGATACAGACTATTGCATACTTATGCAGGCAATTTTGGGGAAGTTTTCGCAAAGTCGGGCCGAACCCCACCCAGCGCAATAGTCTCGGGGCCATGGTCGAGCCGAAAAAGTTTCCGAGTGAGTCTTTTAGCGATGTTTTGGAAGCCAATAAGCGCCATGTTGGACAGTTCAGCGATTCAGGCCTCACCGGGTTCGCGCGCCAGGGCTTAGCCATTGTGACCTGCATGGATAGTCGCATTGACCCCCTCACAGTGGTCGGCATGACCCCAGGCGACGTGAAGATTCTGCGCAACGCCGGAGCCCGAGTAACCCAAGACGTTTTACGCACCCTGGTGCTGGCTACCTATTTGTTGGGCGTCGAGCGCGTATTGGTGCTCCCCCACACCGACTGTCGCATGGCCAAAGGCGACGAAAGCGACATCCACCGCCTTATCGCTGAGCGCAGCGGCGTAGATACTTCATCCATCCGTTTCGAAACCGTGCAAGATCAACGCGCACAACTCGCCGTAGACGTCGACGCGATACGAACCTTCCCGTTGTTGCCCCAATCATTGGTCGTTGCTGGAGCCATTTATGACGTGCACTCTGGCGAGATGATGCCCGTCGACTGCTAATCATGCCGAGCACCACTGGACGTCTGCTTGTTGCGACACCGCCAATGGACGACCCGAATTTCGAACGCTCAGTGATTCTGATGCTCAACCACAACGACGAGGGTGCATTCGGGTTGGTGATTTCGCGCCCCACCGAAGTGGACTCGTTTGGCGATGATGGCGCACTAGACGACTGGATTACTCATACCTCAACGCCCTCGGTGTTTTTTGAAGGCGGCCCAGTGCAACAAAACTCGGTCATCGGCTTGGCACGGTTTGCCGACGATGCTGAACGCCCGTGGGCCAGTGCTGTCGGCGCAGGCTTGCACACCGTCGATCTCAACAGTGATGGCACCAACGGAGTCGAATGCGCCGCAATACGACTATTCGTTGGCTATTCAGGTTGGGGGCCATTTCAGCTCGATGCCGAAATTGCCGATGACCACTGGTTTGTGATCGACGCACAACCGGCCGACGCGTTTGACCGCGAACCCGAGACCATGTGGCGGCGAGTCTTGGAGCGCGAGCCCATCCACCGCGAGTGGGTGCGCAACTTTCCTGACGACCCCAACTT
>JANQZQ010000105.1 GCA_030728545.1 Ilumatobacteraceae bacterium | reverse complement strand
TTACCGGATTCTGGACAAATAACTGATCATGTCCGCCCATACCCCACTCGGTGCCATGCCGCCCCTCAACGTGATCGCCAGGTCTGCATTAGTGGCGCCAAATCTGAAGATCTTGTATTTCCCCACCACCAAGGTGGCCTGCACCACCATCAAGTGGATGCTGGCTGAAGCCGAAGGGTCGCTCCATCTTGAGGCGATTCCCCGGCTACTCGCAGCAAACTCCCATTACAGCCAGACGATTCACAATCGACATGTGAGTGGGCTGCAAAAACTCACCGAGTTGCCGCCCGAGGAAGCCCGAGCCATGCTTCAATCACCCGAGTGGACTCGTGTTGCTGCACTGCGCGACCCAATTGCCCGTGCCTATTCAGCCTGGGAAAACCGCATCTTCATGCGTGCCCCGGGGCGCACCGATCGAGGCTTTGAGTTGTCACCCGACGCAATTGAAGACGGTTGCATCAATATGACCGCGAGTTTTGCCACCTACTCCCAAGCGCTTACCGAGCATCAAGAGGCCTTCATGCGCGACCCGCACTTCGTGCCACAGTCGCGGGTGCTTCGCCCAGACTTCGTGAGCTTTGACGTGCTCGTGCGCGTTGACCAACCCGGTGGTGTTGACAGCATCGCTGCCCTGTTTCGCGAGCGCTCAGGTAAAGATATCCAACCGCGTCGTCATAACGAAAGCATCGGCGTGCCACTTAATCGTGCCTGTGATGCGGCAACTGCCCAGCGCCTGATGGCCGTGTATCAAAGCGATTACGAAACATTCGGTTTTGAGCGACGCGAATTTGCCACAGAGGTCGAGCCATACATCTTGAGCGCATCAGAAACACAACTCGTGACGTTGGTGCGACAGTCAGTTGAGCGTGTCACAAGTGTGTCACGAGCCGCACAAGCCAAGATGTCAGCGCGTTATGGCATCCGTCAGATTCGTAAAGCATTCCTCCGAAGAATTACTTTGGGACGTATGTACAACACGCCCCGCGGAATCCATTGGTGAGACACAACAAAAACAACGACGCACTTCAATCCATCGCATCACTAGTTTTGGTGGCTCCTCGATTGCAGGTGCTCTACACCCCAACGCCCAAAGCAGCATGCACCACCATCAAGCTGATGTTGGCCACCGCTGAGGGCACGCACAATCCTGACGTAGCCAACAAATTGGCCGTCATGCACGTGTCGCATGCCCAGACCATTCATCACCCGCAAGTCAATGGGTTGCGCACTCTCGCCAACTTCTCGACTCGCAAGCAGCGTCAGATGCTCAATTCTCCAGACTGGTTACGTGTCACGAGCCTGCGCGACCCCGTATCACGCGCCTACTCTGCCTGGGAAAATCGCATTCTCATGCGTGCTCACCGCCGCACCACGAGACTTGCCGATTTAGCCCACGATGTGCACACCGACGGACAGCTTGATCTGGCGGCTTCGTTTTCACATTTTGCCAAAGTGCTCGGTGAAAATACCGAAGTCTTCATGTCTGACCACCACTTTTTGCCGCAGGCAGCATTGACGCGTCCTGATCTCATGGACTACACCACCAAAGTGCGCGTGGATCAGCCTGGCGAGCTCAGCACGCTTGCCCAATTGCTCACTGTTCGTTCCGGTAAGACCATTGCACCACAGCGACTCAACGAAGGTCTGGGTATGCCAGTGGACCGCGTGTGCGACATTGACACCGCCAACCGAATCATGGCGACGTATGCGGTTGACTACGAGACGTTTGGCTTTGCCCGCCGTGACTGGTCGCCCACCGTGGAACCACTTTTGTTGAACGAGATGGAGGCTCGCCTACTTGGGCAATACCGACGGACTTTCGAGCGCGGGGTGAGCGTGGCCCGCGAAGCGCAGCGGCGTACTGGGGCCCGCTATGGTGTGCGACAGATGCGCCACGCTGCAAAGAAGCTTGTTCGGCTCGATACTTCACCGACACGCCCCAAAGAGACCTTCTAACCAACAACAACTATTGCGCTTTCGCCTGCAACACTGTTAGCCATGCCGCCACCACCCACCTCGCCTCTAGCGCGCATTGGCATAGTGACCGTGAGCGATCGTGCCTCGGCAGGTGTGTACGAAGACAAAGGTGGCCCGGCAATTCACGAATTTCTCACCGCCCACCTCACGAGTGAGTGGCAGGCGGTTGCTCGTGTCATCAACGATGATGTCGACACCATTGCGCGCACGTTGTGCGAATTGGCCGACGTTGAGCACTGCAGCCTGATTGTCACCACGGGTGGCACCGGCCCCGCGCCACGCGACGTGACCCCAGAGGCCACCGAGCAGGTGTGCACCAAGATGATGCCTGGTTTTGGCGAACTCATGCGGGCGGTGTCGCTGCAAGTGGTGCCGACGGCAATTTTGTCGCGGCAAACTGCTGGCATTCGCGGCTCATCACTGGTCGTGAACCTGCCAGGCAAGCCATCGGCAATCGCCGACTGCCTCACCGCAGTGCTACCGGCGATTCCTTATTGCGTCGACCTCATCGGTGGCGCCAAGTTAGAAGTCGGCGGCGGGCTCGCCGCATTCCGGCCGAAAAGCGCGTAGCGATTCACAGACGAAGCCGCGTAGCGCGCTCAACACAAAACGTCTAGAGCTTTGTCGGGTTCGGCGCGTCGCCGTAAACAACCTGCGGGTCAAAGACTTTTTCGGTGATGGTGAACTTCATGTCGAGTGGGCCTTGCGTCGCTGGTGCAATCGGCACGCTGCGATAAAAGCACGAGCGATATCCCACGTGGCAGCTCGCCCCACCTTGCACATCGACCCGCAACCACACGGCGTCTTGGTCGTCATCCACTAAAATCTCACGCACCTTTTGCACCAAACCACTCGTG
>JANQZQ010000104.1:5236-15544 GCA_030728545.1 Ilumatobacteraceae bacterium | reverse complement strand
ATTGCCTTCGGCCACACCCACTTGTTGCGTCTCGCGCACGCTCACGATGCCAGCCACCAAGGTGTAAGGCCAGCGATCGGGCAGGGTCACTGGGGCTTCGGGTTGAGCGAGTAGGGGAATGCGTCGTTCGTTGGGCAACAGGTACCCAAGTTGTGAGCGAATTGCTTGGCGCACACCGGTTGGCGCCGACAACGCGTCGACTTCGTCTTGCAACGCATCGTTGACTTCTTCATACACGCCGTACTGCCGAGATCGGGTGTCGAGCAAATCTTGTTGCGACAGCCAGGTGCGCACCGGCACCACCAAAAATGTGATGGTGATGCCCGCAGCTATCAACAACACGATGGGCGTCGTGAACGACCGCAGACGGCTGGCTAGAGCAAGCGGAAAGTTCACACCTCTATTGTGACGGCTGGCCTGCGCATCTCGGTGGACTCCCCGTCTTACGGGTTGAGCGCGTCACGACCCAAAAATTTGGCACGTGAACCGAGTTCGGCTTCAATTCGCAACAACCGGTTGTATTTCGCCACGCGGTCGCTGCGGGCGGGGGCGCCAGTCTTGATCTGCCCGCAATTGGTGGCCACGGCAAGGTCGGCAATGGTGGAGTCTTCGGTTTCGCCGCTGCGATGGCTCATCACACTGGTGTAGCCGTGTTGGTCGGCCAAGCTCACGGTGGTGAGTGTTTCGGTCAGCGTGCCGATCTGGTTTACCTTGACCAGCACACTGTTGGCCACTTTGCTGTCGATACCGCGTTGCAGGCGTTGGGCATTGGTAACAAACAGGTCGTCACCCACGAGCTGCACTTTGTCGCCGAGTGCTGCAGTGAGTTGTGACCAGCCATCCCAGTCGTCTTCGGCCATTGCATCTTCAATCGACACGATGGGGTAGCGCGCCACCAGGTCGCCCCACCATGTGCACAGTTCGCCAGCCGACATGGTCTTGCCTTCGCCGGCCAGGTGATACGCACCATTTTTGTAGAGCTCGCTCATCGCGGGGTCGAGTGCAATCGCGATGTCTTTGCCCGCGACGAATCCGGCACGCTCGACTGCTTGCAATAGCACCACAATTGCCTCTTCGTTGCTGGCAAGGTTCGGCGCAAACCCACCTTCGTCGCCCACTGCGGTGCTGAGCCCGCGTTCACGCAACACGCTCTTTAACGCGTGATAGGTCTCGACACCCCAGCGCAACGCTTCGCGAAATGACGGTGCACCAATTGGCATCACCATGAACTCCTGCAAATCCACGTTGTTGTCGGCGTGGGCACCGCCGTTCAACACATTGAGCATTGGCACTGGCAACACATACGCAGCCGGCCCACCGATCGAGGCATACAACGGGGTGTTGGTGGCGCGAGCATGGGCCTGCGCCAGAGCCAGGCTCACACCGAGCATCGCATTGGCCCCGAGCCGACCTTTGTTGGCAGTGGCGTCGAGGGCAATCATTGCTTCGTCAGCGCCGCGTTGATCTGCCGAGTCGCGCCCGATGAGTGCGGCGCGCAGTTCGCCGTTGACGTTCGCTACGGCTTTGGTCACGCCTTTGCCCAGATAGCGCGAGCCGCCATCACGCAATTCCACTGCTTCGTGTTCGCCAGTGGAAGCACCCGATGGCACGATTGCCGTGCCGATTGCTCCACCGTCGAGATGCACATCGACTTCGACCGTGGGGTTGCCGCGCGAATCAAGCACTTCACGCCCGACTATGTCGACGATGTTCATGGCGCGCCCAATCTAGTTGGCTGTCTCTAGTTGGCTGTCGGTGGGTGGCTCAGGCGAGTTCGCGTTTGGCGTCGTCCCACAACGCATCAAGTTGGGCGAGGTCACAATTTGCTAGGTCTAGCCCGCGTTGAGCGGCCAGTTGTTGCACACGGGTGAAACGTGCAACGAATTTGTCGGAGGCCTGGCGAAGTGCTGTCTCGGCGTCAAGGCCAAGTTTGCGCGCCACGTTCACCACGCTGAAGAGCACGTCGCCAAGTTCCATACGTACGGCATCGGGGTCGCCCGTCTGCGTCGCCTCGTGCAGTTCGGAGATTTCTTCGGTGAGTTTGGCGGTAGCACCAGCAACATCGGGCCAGTCAAAGCCAACCTCGGCAGCGCGCTTCTGCAACTTTTGGGCTAACGACAGCGACGGGGCAGCACGCGCCACACCCGCAAAAAAGTCTGGCTCGTCAGTTGCGCGTTCGGCACGTTCAGCTTGTTTGATTTCATCCCAGGTCTTGACCACGTCACCTGCGGTGGTTGCTGAAGCATCACTAAACACGTGCGGGTGGCGACGCACCAATTTGTCGTGGGTCGCGCGTGCAACATCGGCCAGGCTAAACCGGCCTTCTTGCTCGGCAATTGTGGTGTGAAATTCAATTTGATACAACAAGTCGCCCAGTTCTTCGATGAGCGCGTCGTCGGTGGTGGGGTCATTGGCGTCGAGTGCGTTCAGCGCATCAACCACTTCGTATGTTTCCTCGATCAGGTAACGCACGAGCGAAGCGTGAGTTTGCTCGCGGTCCCACGGGCACTGCTCGCGCAGCGTGCGCGCCAAACGGTGCAGTCGGGCCATCTCGCCGGCAATCGGCTCGGCGAGTTGCGCAATGTAGATCGACGTCAAATGGTCGGCCACTACGCCATGGGCCCGCTCGAGCCGGTCGATGTCATTCCATGTGGTGGTCACCACCTGTTCGTCGGGCAAGCCCAAGTGATGCAACACCACGACGGGCTCGTCGCCGCGGGCCGAGTCGTGAGCCAGTTTTACTTCTGACAACACCCAGTCGGCATGACATTGCGCCACCAAGAATGGGCCGCGGTCGTCGGCAGCAACTTCTGCGAAGCGATGGGCATCCACTAACCGCACACTGTGATTCACCGGGTCGATGCCGAGGCGCAACCAGGCAAGATCCAAAAAACTCACCGCCGACATCACCTGCACATCAAGCCGCGTGTCGGCAAGCAGTCGTTGCACGACGTCTTCGAGCACGCCAGGTGAGCCAGGCACTGCATACAACGCCGAGCCATCGCGCACGGCGGCTTCGCTCACCCGAGTGGCGATGGCGGCATACACCTCGGCAAATGTGTCGTGGCGCTCGTATTCGTCGTCAAAAGATATTGCATCGCCAACGAGAGCAGCACTCGGGTGACGAGTGGTGCGCACAAAGCGAGTAGTTGCACTCGCAATGGCGTCACGAGTTTCTTGGGTCACCAACCCAACTGGGCCAGGCCCCAAACCGACGACGGTTACAACCGGACGGCTCACGAAAATTACGGAGCGACGACGCTGCCTGCGAGCGGATCCCAACGCCCGTAGCGAGAGGCAACGGTGATGTCGGCGTCGGCAAGTGCGCCCAACAACAAATATTCACCAGGCGCAGATGTGAGATTTGCAGTAACGCTTTCGGCAACTGCGGTGAACGGTCGAATAAAAATCACATGCCAGCCAAACGACGATTGCACTGGCTTGGTTGGCACACCCGTGCGAGCCCCAAGCGCACCTGCGACGAAGTCAGGGTCGAAACCGGCTTGCCATTCGTTGATGCTGATGCAGTCGCCAGTTTGCCCAGTGAGCGCACCACCCGACTCTTTGGCATTGGGCTCGGTGGAATACTTGCCAGCGACAGCGGCGAACTCGTCGTCGGATGGGGTCGAACTGAGTTCGGCATACGCAGTTTTGGCCAGTGCTTCATCGTCGACCACCAAGTGACGCACACACAACATGCCCAACGACTTGGGGTTAGTGGCGTATTGCTCGGCGATCACGTCGGCGCTCGGAGCCTTGATGCGACCCAGCACCGCTGTGGCGGCATTGAGTTCGACGATGAGATCAAGCAAGGTTTGCGGAAAACCCTCGAGGTTTTGCTCTTCAACTTGGGCCAGCACCGCTGCGCGATCATCATCGGTGACCGATTCACCAGCTGTGGCAATGACTTGCACGCCTGCTTGGGAACGAATCAACGAAGTCAGTAGCCCGCGCACCGTTTCGCCATCGGCAACACCGTTGGTGAGTTGTGCTTCGCCAACCGTCACGAAGTCGGCGACGGTTTGGTCTAAGTCGGCGGTGCGAATACCTACGCCGTTGATGGTGGCGGCGTCTTGGGTGGTGCCACACGAAGCGAGCACACCGACGAGCAAAAGAGTGGCAATCAGACGACGAGGCACCGTTTTACCCTAGTTGTCAGTCGCTGGCGCATGACCAGCCGGAAAGATTTGTGGCAACGCCCGCAGCAAAAACTCGACTGCACCTTCGCCCTTGGGCACATCAATCCGCAGGGTTAGGGCGTCACGGTCGTAGGTGTTTTTTGACGTCACGCTGTCAACACGAAGTTCGCCTTCCCTGTTGAGACGCACCGGAAACAGTCGCACCGAGGCATCTTGCACCACCACACGCGAGAGTGCGGCTCGATGACACGCCACCCGCAAAGTGCCGATACGTAACAATGCAGTTGCCTGGCTGGGTAGTGGGCCGAATCGGTCGGCCCATTCTTCGCGCAAGGTGGCCAGTGCATCGTCGTCAAACACCATCGCCAACTTTCGATAGGCGTCCAGACGCAATTCTTCGGAGTCGACATAGTCGTGCGGCAGATACGCATCGACCAACGTGTCGATCTTGAGTTCCAACGGGGTAGTGATCGGCTCGCCCTTCATTTCGGCCACTGACTCGCTCACCATCTGGCAATACAAGTCGTAGCCAACCGCGGTGATGCGGCCACTTTGTTGTTCGCCCAGCAAACTGCCAGCACCACGCAGTTCTAAGTCGCGGCGCGCGATTTTGTAGCCACTTCCAAGATCAGTCGACTCGCCGATGGTCTTGAGGCGTTCGTAGGCAATCTCGGTCAGCACCTGGTCGCGAGGATGAAACAAAAATGCATACGCCTGTTGCCCGGCGCGCCCGACACGACCGCGCAGCTGGTGTAACTGCCCGAGCCCGAGCCGCTGTGCGTCTTCGACCACCAGCGTGTTGACCGCCGGCATGTCGATGCCACTTTCGATGATGGTGGTGCAGACCAACACGTCAAACTTGCCATCCCAGAAATCCATAACGGTGCGCTCGAGCACTGCTTCGTCCATTTGGCCGTGGGCAAACGTGATGCGCGCCTCGGGCACCAATCGCCGCAAATCTTCCGCGCGTTCTTCGATCGTGTCAACACGATTGTGCACCCAAAACACTTGACCTTCACGCAGCAACTCTCGTCGAATGGCCTCGGCTGCCACTCGATTGTCGTACGCAGTCACGTAAGTGCGTATCGGTTGTCGGTCGGCCGGTGGCGTGTTCAGCAGCGACATGTCGCGAATGCCAACCAGACTCATCTCCAACGTGCGCGGTATCGGCGTTGCCGACATGGTGAGCACGTCAACGTTGGTGCGCATCATCTTCATCGACTCTTTGTGTTGCACACCAAAGCGTTGTTCTTCGTCGACCACGAGCAGGCCCAGGTTTTTGAAACGAATGTTTTCTTGCAACAAGCGATGCGTGCCGATCACCACGTCGACTTCGCCCGTGGCAAGGCCCGCAATCACGCGCTTGGCCTTGCTGGGGCTGACGAAACGTGAAAGCATTTCTACCTTCATCGGGTAGGGCTTGAAGCGTTCACTAAACGTGGCCATGTGTTGCGATGCCAACAGCGTGGTTGGCACGAGCACCGCAGTTTGTTTGCCATCTTGCACGGCTTTGAAAGCGGCGCGAATCGCCACTTCGGTTTTGCCGAAGCCCACATCGCCACATACGAGACGATCCATCGGGCTGGCACTTTCCATGTCTTGCTTCACAGCGATGATTGCTTCAAATTGATCGGGGGTTTCAACGAATGGAAACGCAGCTTCCATTTCCGTTTGCCACGGTGTGTCGGGGCTAAACGCGTGCCCAGGCGTGTGCAGTCGGCGCTGGTACAGCACCACGAGTTCTTGGGCGATCACTCGCAGGTCGTTGCGCACCCGCTGTTTGATGCGCGCAAAATCTGCGCCACCCATCTTGTTGAGCGGTGGCGCGTCGCCGCCCACGTATTGCCGCACGAAGTCGATTTGATCGCTGAGCACAAACAAGCTGCCGTCGGCGTATCGCAGATGTAAGAAATCGCGTTCGACCCCGTCGAGTTTGCGCCGCGCCATGCCTTCGAACACGCCAATGCCGTGCACGTCGTGCACCACATGATCACCAGCCTTGAGATCTTCGAACATCGTGGCGGCCCCACGGCGGCGTGTGCGACGACGACGCGTGAGGCGACGACCAGAAATTTCGGCTTCGGTGGCCACCATGATCGAAACCGTTGGCAACACGAAGCCCTCATGCAACTGCTGCACCACGACCGTGACCACATTGCGCGAAAACGACGACTCGGGTATTGCGCCAGGGGCGGCGTATACGACGGGGATTCCATACGATGCGAGTTCGTGTCGAACACGAGTGGCCGACTCGTTGCTGTCATAGGCGAGCACGATCTGAAAATTGATCTGCAGTAGTTCTCGTAGTCGTTCGGCCAGTCGTTCGGTGGTGTTGGCTGGCGAACCCCAGCGGCTCACGGCCACATTGATGGCACCATCAGTTGGTTCGCCCAAGCCAGGTGAAGTAATCGACAACACCAATTCAGTAGTGGTGCGCTCCAACAGCGTGTCAACATCCACGTGCAGTCGCGGCATGTCTTCGTCGATGGCAAACGACCAGGTTGAGGCCAGTGCTTCGGCCACGGCGCGCTCTTCTTTGTGCAACTCGCGCGCCCGCGAGCGCAGGTATGCAGGGTCGCACACCACGAGCCCGGCATGGGCTGGCAACACATCGAGCAATGTCGTTGAATCGTCGACAAGCCAGGCCAGCCAGTTTTCCATTCCTTCAAAGCCGCTGCGTTGCGCGATGCGCTCCCACTGTTCGCGACCCCACGGCTCGGTGGTGCTCAACTGCTCGGCGCGAGCCGCGATGTTGTCATCAATCAACAATTCACGAGCCGGATACAACACCACTTCGTCGAGTTCGCCGGTGCTGCGCTGATCGGTTACCGAAAAAGTGCTCAGCCGTTCGACTTCGTCACCCCACAACTCAACTCGCACTGGTGCATCGGCGGTGGCGTCAAACACGTCGAAGATCGCGCCGCGTTGGGCGAACTCGCCACGATGTTCGGTGAGTTGCTCGCGCGCGTATCCCCATTCCACGAGGGTCGCGGCGATGGCATCAAGATCAAGCGTTGCCCCGCGACGAATCACGATTGGCTCGAACGTCAATGCAGCCGGGCTGAGTCGCTGCAATAAGGCGCGAATCGGCGCGATGATCATTTGCGGCGCCGTTGCGCTGCGCAACTGCGACACCAAGCGCATTCGTTCGCCCATCGTTTCGATGCCAGGGCTCACCCGCTCGAACGGCAAGGTTTCCCACGCCGGAAAATACGCCACCGCGGCGTCGCTGTAGGCGCGCAAATCGTCATACAACACACGGGCCTGCGAATCGGTTGGCACCGCCACCACCAAAATGTTGCGCGGGCGTGTGCGGGCCAGTGCGCTCAGCAGCAGTGGGCGAGCGTTCTCGGCCCACCCCACCACGGCACCCGCAGGAACCCCGATGCCCAATGTGCGGCCGTGGCTGGCAGCAAGTTCGGCGAGCACGGCCAGCGACACGTTGTCTGCAGCAATCATGTGCGGTGCCGTTCAGTCGGCATTGATCTGTTGCATGGCCGCGTCGGCACCATGTCGCAAGATCAGTTCGGTGGCGTCAGCAGCGCGCTGCACGGCGATATCGAGCAGTTGGCGTTCTGCAGTCGGAATTTTGCCGAGCACGTGATCACCGCCGTGTTCTTTGCTGGGCGGCTTGCCCACGCCGATACGAACACGTACGAAATCCTGCGATTTCAGATGTTGCGTGATCGACCGCAGGCCGTTGTGACCAGCCAACCCACCACCAACCTTGACGCGCACAACACCAGGCGCCAGATCGAGTTCGTCGTGCACAATGACGATGCGTGCGACTTCGTCGATGCCGAAGCGCCGGGCCAGTGGGCCAACTGCTTGGCCCGAGTTGTTCACGAATGTCATTGGCTTGCTCAACAAATAATGCAAGAAGTCAGAGTGCACTTCGGCTAAGAGCGCTTTGTCGCGCGACGCTTTGAGTGTGGTCGAGGCACGACGCGCCAACTCGTCGATGACTTCAAAGCCCACATTGTGACGACTGCGTTCGTATTCGCGGCCCGGGTTGCCGACACCAACGACGAGTGCAGAGAACGGGGTTCCGCGTCGCTCAGATCGCGACGAGCGACCAAATAGCGCCATCGCGGATTACCGCATCGCGATTTACTTGGTTGGCTTGCCGCCCGCGGCAGGTTTGCCACCTGCAGCCGGCTTGCCAGCATCGCCTTCGGCATCGCCTTCGGCAGCGGGTGTGGCACCCTCGGCACCCTCGGCACCGGCTTCGCCTTCGACGGGTGCTGCCACAACGGCAACTTCTTCAATCTTGGTGGTGACCACGGTGACAACCACGAATTCGGGGTCACCGACAATGGAGACACCTTCGGGCATTTGCAGGTCGCCAAGACGCACCACGGTGTCCATGGTGAGGTTGGTGATGTCGACGATGATGTCGTTCGGAATGTTTGCCGCAGTGGCGCGCACTTCGACAGAGTTAACGACTGGATCAACGAGACCACCTTCGGCGAGAACGGCCTTGGCGGTTCCTTTGATGTGCAGTGGCACCTGCACCGTGATGAGCTCGGTGAGGCTGATTTGCAAGAAGTCGACGTGACGCACGATGCGCTTCACTGGGTCGCGCTGCACTTCTTTGACGATGGCCGGGTAGGTGTCGTTGCCAACTTGCAGATCCAACACGGTGTTGAGGCCAGCGGGGCCCGACAATGCAACGCGCAACGCTTTGCGGTCAACGGTGACGGGTGTGGGTGTCATGCCGTGCCCATAGACGACAGCAGGAATCTGATCTTGGGTGAGCAAGCGGCGGGCAGCAGCGCTACCGAGCGCACGCCCGAGGCTGGTTTTTAGTGCTGTTGGCATTTGGTCAGTCTAAGGGCGCAAATTCGGGGCCAATCAGGCGAGGTTTTCGCCACCGAAGAGCTCGCTCACGCTGGTTTCTTCGAACACGGCTGCCAACGCGTCGGCAATGATCTTGGCAACCGACAGCACCTCGATGCGGTCGATGCGTTTTTCCTCGGCCAACGGGATGGTGTTGGTGAGCACCACGCGGCTAATCGACGACTTTTTCAGGCGGTCGATCGCTGGGTCAGACAACACGCCGTGGGTGGCCATTGCCCACACTTCTTTGGCGCCGCGGGCCAACAGCAAGTCGGCAGCCGAAGTGATGGTGCCAGCAGTGTCGATCATGTCGTCGGTGAGCACGCACAAACGACCCTCGACATCGCCGATGACTTCTTTGGCGCTCGACACATTGACCGAATTTTTCTCGCGGCGTTTATAGACAAATGCGACGTCGGCGCTCATGTCGGCCAAGTGCTGGGCGAATCGTTCTGCAACTTTTACGCGACCAGTGTCGGGCGAGACAATCACCACGCCTTCGCGCGCATTTTCGCGCAGGTACTTTTCGAGTACAGGCATGGCGGTGAGGTGGTCGACGGGGCCATCAAAGAAGCCCTGAATTTGCCCGCTGTGTAAATCCACCGACACCATTCGCTTTGAGCCCGCTGCTTTGAACATGTCGGCCACGACGCGTGCAGTGATCGGTTCGCGACCCGCGGCTTTGCGGTCTTGTCGGGCGTATCCGTAAAACGGGCACACTGCGGTAACACGTTTTGCCGACGCGCGATACGCAGCATCAATCATGATGAGCTGTTCCATAATTGCGTCATTGATGCTGTGGCCGTTGTGGCCGAAGTGCGATTGCATGATGAACACGTCGCCACCGCGAATGCTTTCGCCGAAGCGCGGGCGAATCTCGCCATTGGCGAACTCCACCACGTCGGCTTCACCGAGCGAGATATTGAGGTGGCCGGCAACTTCGCGCGCTAGCGCCGGGTGGGCACGACCGCTGTAGAGCACCATCCGCTTGGTGGTGACTTTGTCGATCGATTTGTTCACTACGGGCAATCATAGAACGCAAGGCACTTGGCGCCCCATTTGACACGTTTTAGGTGGTCGCTAGACGCGACTCGGCTGGTTCCGGGGAGAGGATTCGAACCCCTATAAGCGGGACCAAAACCCGCTGTCCTGCCATTGAACGACCCCGGAAAGACTCCAAGCGCAGATGCGCCTTATTTCAGGGTAGCGTCTTGCCTCGCATGGGATCACTCGTCAAGCGTCGCCGCAAGCGAATGCGCAAAAAGAAGCACAAGAAGATGCTTCGTCGCACTCGCCACCAACGCGCCAACAAATAACTTCGCTTCGCGAC
>JANQZQ010000104.1:0-5136 GCA_030728545.1 Ilumatobacteraceae bacterium | reverse complement strand
TCAGCGCGTGTGACGATCACCGTCGCATCGGCAAGCGCTTCGGCAATTTCATATCGTCCACGCAAAAACCATGTGGCACCGCTGCCGGCCAAAGTTGGCGCCACACCAGCGGCTTCACGAATGCGGTCACGCCACAGCGCCAAGCGCGGCTCGACCACGATGGCGGCTGCCTCGAGATCATTGATTGCTGCACGTTGCGCCGGCACTGCAAGTTCGTCCCAAGCGCGATACACCGCAGGGGTTGACACAAACAACGGTGGCACGATCAGGGTCACCACGAGCGGCTCGCTGTTGCCCGGGTCAGGTGCAACGGGTTCGACCACTTCGCCGATGCCACGCACTCGCGCTCGGCCGCCGACCATACAAAACGCAATGTCTGCGCCAATGCGCGACGCAGCAACTAGGTCGGTAAAACCTGCCCAACGCAACACTGCTGCGGCGTCAGCCGAACCACCCCCCAGTCCGCCGCCGTTGGGAATCTGCTTGTCGATATGAACACCCGCATCGCGTTGCGCCAACTGCAATGCACGCGCCACCAAGTTGTCAGCACTGGTGGGCACGCCATCGGCAAATGGCCCACTCACGCTGATGCCCGTGCCTTGCGCGTCGATCTGCAAGGTGTCGCACAACGCCAAGGTGGTCATTTCGGCATCAATGAGATGAAAGCCGTCGTTGCGCACGCCCACGACGTGCAGCGACAGCGTGAGCTTGGCTGGCGCTGTTACGACGGAAATCGGCTGTGTTTCTGAAGCACTGTCTTTAGGTAGCCCAGTCATTGGGAGGCCGTGTCGTTGGTGAGCGCGCGTCGAGCGTTGATTGCCAGCGTGAGGCGCGACCAGTCGTCAATGGCGAGTTGCTCGGCACGTGCCTGCGGGTCGACGTTGGCAGCCACGAAATCTTCGTTGACCGCCACGCCATCGAGCGCGCGGCGCAACATCTTGCGGCGGGTGGCAAAGCCTTGGCGAATCAAAGCAAACATGTCGGCAAACGGTGCACTCACTGCTGGTTGGTCGCGCCGGGTGATTTCGACGAGCGATGATGAAACTCGCGGACGTGGCAAAAACACCGCCGACGACACCTCGCCGACAATTCGCGCAGTGGCCCAGTAACCCACCTTCACACTCACGGCACCAAAAGCATCGCTGCCTGGTTGCGCCACTAGTCGCTGGGCGACTTCTTTTTGCACCATCACCAACAGTCGCTGCACCTGCGCAACTTGGTCGAGTAAGTCGGCAACGAGTGGTGTGGCCACGTTGTACGGAAGATTAGCGACCACAGTCCAACGTGGGGCGTCAGCCAGCAACACGTTCCAATCGAGTCGCATCGCGTCGTCGTGCACCACTTTTACGTTGGCGAGTGACGCCACATTTTCACGCAACACTTCGACGAGCCCCGAATCAATCTCAACGGCAACCACTTGCGCACCGGTTTCGGCAAGGGCCATCGTGAGTGCGCCAAGGCCTGCGCCGATTTCCACCACGTGGTCGCCTGGGCCAACACGAGCCAGCGCTGCGATGCGTCGCACAGTTTCGGGTTCAACAACAAAGTTCTGCCCAAAAGTTCGCCGTGGTGCCAGGCCGTGGCGCGCCAGTAGCTCCGACGTTTGTGAGCGGGTGAGAGTCACCAGGTGATGGAAACAGGAATCGGTGCGTTGACCAGATCAGAAAGCCCAACGAACAACTCGGCGTGCACCACGATGGTCACGTTGGCTGGAGTGGAGGGCATCATCACGTTGGAACATGTGACAGTGCGACCGTTATTGAGGTTTTTTACTAACAGCGCCATGCCGTAGGGCGCCTGCGGGCAATTGCAGATGGTCACAGGAGCGCCGTTGAAACTGCTGAACGTGGCTAGCCCGGTGAGTTTGGCGGTGTCGGCGCTCGGATACGCAGTTGGGGCCGTGCCCGTCGGTGCCGCACCAATCGGCCCCGACAAAAACACTGGGGCGGGCGAATCGTTTGCGTCAGGCTGACTCGGTGCAATTTCGATGCCTGCGACGGCAACAGATGCCACTTCGGCCTGCGGTTCGCCGCGGGTAAAGAAGATCACCGCTGGCACAACAAGCAGTGTGAAGAGCCCAACGAGGGTCACACGGCGACGGTCGCGAGCAGTAAGAAACACGCTGGCGAACGCTAGCGAGAGATACCCGGAAACGCCCGATGAGCGTTGGCCACAGTGCTTTGCGCAATAGATGCCACACTTTCACCGCGCGTGTGCGCCAAACATTCACCAACCAGACGCACGTGGGCAGGCTCGTTTTCTTTGCCACGATGCGGCACCGGCGTGAGCCACGGCGCGTCAGTTTCGGTGAGCAGTTTGTCGGCGGGGCAGAATTTTGCCGCGCGACGAATGTCGTCGGCTTTGTTAAAAGTTACGATGCCCGAAAATGACAACCATGCACCGCGTTGCACGGCTTGTCGAGCCTCGGCTTCGTCGCCAGTAAAACAGTGAAACACCACGCGCTCGGGCATGCCTTCACCATCGAGAACATCAAATGTGTCGGGCCACGCGTTGCGGGTGTGAATGACGAGCGTCAAATCCAATTGCTTGGCTAATGCGATTTGCTGGGCGAACGCTATTCGTTGCACATCACGTTCGGAGTGGTCGTAGTAAAAATCAAGACCACACTCGCCAATTGCCACGATTTTCTGTGTTTCGAGCTGGGCGGCAGTCAGGCCATCAACGAAGGGCAGCACGGTGTTGACGCCCAATTTGGCATCATGCGGGTGCAAACCAACCGTGGCCCACACGTTGTGGTGGCGAGCAGCAATGGAAAGTGCTTGCTGCGTGGTGTTGGCATCGGTGCCAATCACAATCACTTTGTTTACGTCGTGGGCGGTGGCGTTGGCAATGGATGCATCGGCACCACCCGGTGTGCGTTCGTCATACACGTGACAGTGCGTATCGACCCACTGCACAGTATTTGCAGCAGACACGTTTTCTGTAGACACGTTTTTTGTAGGCACGTTCATATTCTCTGCTCAGGCCTTTTTGCGCGGGAAGAGTGGCTCACCTTTTTCTACAACTGATCCACCGGGGTACAGCCCCCACTGGGTGTCGACGCCGACTCGACATTCGTCGATGCGCCCCGCCAAGCCGATGCGCCGCCAAATTTCTTGCGATGTCGTGGGCAGGGCAGGGTTGGCCAAAATCACCACGATGCGCAATGCCTCGAGTGCATCACCCATCACAGCGTCGACGGCGGTGCCAGGTTCCATCTTCCACGGTTCGTGCTGTTCGAGGTGGGCATTGGTGGCGCGAATCAAGTTCCACGTTGCTTCAAGAGCACGGCTTGGTTGCGCACCGCGCCACGCTGCGTCTGCATCGCGCACCACATCGGCGGCCACTTGGGCCAACGGTGAATCGGGTCGTGGCGCTGGCCCGCGACCGCCACATTTTTTTTCGACCACGGTTGCCACACGCGCGGCCAAGTTGCCGAGGTTGTTGGCCAAGTCAGAGTTGTAACGCGCCACCAAACCTTCATACGAAAAATCGCCGTCGTTGCCATAAACCGTGTCGGCGAGCAGGTAATAGCGGAAGCCGTCGACGCCAAACTCGTCAATGAGTTCGAGCGGGCTCACGACGTTGCCCGTGGTCTTCGACATCTTTTCGCCACCGACCATCAAAAACCCGCCAACAGCCCAGCCTTTGGGTGGTTCGATGCCCGCCGACATGAGCATCGCGGGCCAATACACGCAGTGGAATCGAATGATGTCTTTGCCGATGAAGTGCCAGTCCACCGGCCAGCGCTCGGCGAATTGTTGGTCGTCGGTGCCGTAGCCATGAGCAGTGATGTAGTTAGAGAGTGCATCAAACCACACGTAGGTGACGTGTTGGTTGTCCCACGGTAGGGGAATGCCCCATTTAAGGGTCTTGCGGCTCACCGAAAAGTCGTTGAGCCCACCTTTGATGAACCCGATTACTTCGTTGCGGCGAAAGTTGGGCGAGATCGCATCGGGGTGTTTGTCATACCAGTCGAGTAAGCGCTGCTCGAACCGCGACAAACGAAAGAAATAGTTTTCTTCTTCGACATAAGCAGCCTTGGTTTTGTGAATCGGACAATTGCCGTCGACGAGTTCGTCTTCGACGTAATAGGCCTCGCACGCTACGCAGTAGTGGCCGCGGTAAACATCAACTTCGATGTCACCCGCGTCGTAACAAGCCTGCAGCAACTTGAGCACGCCACGCTTGTGGCGATCTTCGGTGGTGCGAATGAAGTCGTCGTACTTCACGTCGAGTTGCCGCCACGCGTCGGCATACAGCGGGGCGATTTCGTCGACAAACTCGCGGGGCGTCTTGCCGGCGGCATCGGCGTATTGCTGCACTTTGAGCCCGTGTTCGTCGGTGCCGGTCAACAGATGCACGTCGTCGCCGCACAAGCGGTGCCAGCGACACACGGCGTCGGTCACGATGGTGGTATAGGCATGGCCAAGGTGCGGCTTGGCCGTCACATAATAAATCGGGGTCGTCGCCGAGAACTTTGGCACCACTCCAACCTACGCTCAAGCCCGTGACTTTTGAGTTTGATCGAGCAACAGAACTTGCTCCACTGGGCAGCGGGCGGTTCGGTGCAAAAGTGCACGACGGATGGAATATCGGCGGCGCTGCCAACGGTGGATACCTTCTGGCGCTGGTGTCATCGGCTCTTTGTCATGCAACGGAGCGCAAATTGCCGGTGGCGATTTCTTGTCATTATTTGGCGCCCATTAATGATGCCGAGGTGGTGATTGAAACCAGCCTGCTGAAGTCGGGGAAGAGTTTTGCCACGGCGTCGGCCACAATGCGCCAAGGCGAACGAATCATTTTGAGCGCACTCGGCACGTGCGCCGACAGCCTGCCCACAAATTCGCGGCAACTGTCGACTCACCAGCCACCCAACTTGCCGACGTTTGATCAAGCGACTCAACGACGGGAAACGACTGCTGGGCAACCAGGGTTGATGAAAAATGTGGACATCCGTTTGCATCCGGCAGACACGGGTTTTGCAGTGGGTGCCCCGAGCGGCCAAGCGTTGGTGCGCGGCTGGTGCGCATTTCGTGACGGTCGCCAGGTGGACCCTTTGGCTCTCACATTGTTTTGTGATGCGTTTCCGCCGGCAGTGTTTAATTTGTCTGGGGCGCCTGGCTGGGTGCCGAC
>JANQZQ010000103.1 GCA_030728545.1 Ilumatobacteraceae bacterium | reverse complement strand
GCTACAACTGCAGTGCTAGTGCTGCAGGCGCCAGGCAGCGAGCGTGTTTTGCATCAAACACGCCACCGTCATAGGCCCAGTGCCACCAGGCATCGGTGTGATTGCCCCCGCCACTGCTTGCACCGCAGCAAAATCCACATCGCCAACGATGCCGCTCTCGCCGCGAGAGATGCCGACGTCAATCACCCACGCACCGGGCTTTACATGTTCGGCAGTAATGCTGCGTGCCTGACCAGTTGCCGAAACAAGAATGTCGGCAGCACGACACACAGAGGCCAAATCTTCGGTGCGGCTGTGGGCCAAGGTTACGGTGGCGTCAATACCTTTGCGCGCCAGCAACACGGCAAGTGGCAGGCCCACCAAATGCGAACGACCAACTACCACTGCACGCTTGCCAACAGTTTGCGCGCCGTAATGTTGCAACAAGCGCAGCACACCGAGTGGCGTGCAAGGCACCAGCGAATCCACTCCGCGCATCAATCGACCCATCGAAGCGGTGGTCAAACCATCCACATCTTTGTCCACCGGAATCAACGCCAAAAGTTTTTCGCCATCAAGATGCTCGGGCACGGGCTGCTGCACGATGATGCCACTTACGGCAGGGTCGCTGGCCAACCGCAGCACCAGAGCTTCGGCATCGTGCTGCGACGCGTCGCGCGGCAGGGTTTCGTTGCGGCTGGTCATGCCTGCCAACTGCGCTTGGCGATGTTTGTTGCGCACATACACCTGCGACGGGCCGTCATCCCCGATTAACACCGTGGCAAGGCACGGCACGCTCGATAATTCGCTCACTTCGCGTCGCACCTGCGCCACAATGTGGTCGCGCAGCGCATTGCCGTCCAATACCAGTGCCCCACCAGCGGTGTGGGTGGCTTGCTTCATTGCTTTCACGCTATTGCGCTGACGCGCGTAGGCTAGGTAAGCCGCGCACCGCGCGAAGGAGCACCAATGTCACCCACTTCCTCTGGATCACCCCGCAAGATTGCACCCGCCACCGGCAAGTTAGGTGTGCTTACTGTCGGTCTCGGCGCTGTATCCAGCACCCTGATTGCTGGTGTTGAGCTCGCCAAACGCGGCATGGCCACACCAGTTGGCTCACTCGCCGAGTTGGGTTCGATTCGTCTCGGCAAGCGAACCGACAATCGGTCACCGCTCATCAAAGATTTTGTGCCACTCGCCAAGTTGGAAGACATTGAGTGGGGCGCCTGGGACCCGTTTCCGGATGACGCCTATGTTGCAGCACAGCGTGCCGGAGTGCTCGAAGGCCCGCGCCACATCGAGGCAATTGCCGACACGTTGCGTTCGATTCGCCCGATGAAGGCAGCGTTTGATCGCGAGTACGTAAAGAACATTGATGCTGAACACACCGTGGGCACCATCAACAAGCGCGCCATGCTGAATTCAATTCGTGAAGACATTCATCGCTTCCGCGATGAAAAAAAGGTCGAACGCATCGTCATGATCTGGTGTGCTTCAACCGAAAAGTTCATCGAGCCAGGCCCTGCCCATCGCGACTTGGAAAGTTTCGAAAAAGCAATCGATGCCAACGACCCGACAATTGCACCTTCGATGTTGTACGCATACGCAGCAATTCTTGAGGGCGTTCCGTTTGCCAACGGTGCGCCCAACCTTGCAGTTGACACACCGGTGTTGCGCGACCTCGCCATCGAGCGTGGTGTGGCCATCAGCGGTAAAGACTTCAAGACTGGTCAAACCCTGGTCAAGACCGTGATTGCGCCAATGTTGAAAGCGCGCATGCTCGGCTTGTCGGGTTGGTATTCCACCAACATCCTCGGCAATCGCGACGGCGAAGTGCTCGACGACCCAGAAAACTTCAAGACCAAAGAAGAATCAAAACTTGGCGTGCTCGAGAACATCCTGCAGCCCGAAAAATACCCCGAGTTGTACGGCAATGTGTTTCACAAGGTGAGCATCAACTACTACCCACCGCGCGGTGACAACAAAGAGGGTTGGGACAACATCGACATCTTCGGTTGGCTCGGGTATCCGATGCAAATCAAGGTCAACTTTTTGTGTCGTGACTCAATTTTGGCGGCCCCACTGGCGCTCGACCTGGTGCTCTTTACCGACTTGGCTCAGCGTGCTGGGCTCGGCGGCATTCAAGAGTGGTTGTCGTTCTATTACAAGAGCCCTCAAGTAGCCGAGGGCCTGTACGCCGAGCACGACTTGTTCATTCAGCTCACCAAATTGAAGAACACATTGCGCTGGATGATGGGCGAAGAACAAATCACCCACCTTGGTCGTGAGTACTACGACGAGGTGTAAGCGGTGAATCAGCGTCGTGTTGCGATACTGCGCTTCACACTCGATGCATTGTGCGTGTTGATCTTCGTCATTGTTGGTCGCCGTAATCACGAGCAGCCCAGCAACATTGCCGGCACATTGCGCACTGCTTTGCCATTTTTGATTGCTCTGACCGGCGCCTGGGTGGGTGCCAAAGCATGGCGTGCACCGCGATCACTCGTGGTCGGTGCGGTGCTGTGGTTGGTAACTGTCGTGGTCGGGCTCGGAATGCGTCGCTTTGCTTTCGGCGATGGCATCGCGCTGCCGTTCGTGATCGTCACGACGGTGTTGCTCGGCTTGCTGCTGGTCGGCACCCGCCTGCCGAAGCGCATCAAGCGCTGAAACTCGCTAGGCGATGATGTTGGTAATCGCGCCAGTTTCGGCACCATGCACCAGGCGTGCATATTTGGCCAGCACTCCACTGGTGTAACGCGCCGGGTTGGGCTTCCAGCCGCGACGACGTTCGGCGAGAGTGGCTTCGTCAACTTGCAGGTCAAGTCGCTTACCGGGCACGTCGATTCGAATTTGGTCACCGTCACGCACGAAGGCAATTGGGCCGCCATCGGCTGCTTCGGGCGCCACGTGGCCAATGCAGAAACCCCAAGTGCCACCGCTGAAGCGACCATCGGTGATCAACGCGCAATCTGCCCCACGACCTGCACCTTTGAGTGCACCCGTAATCGCGAGCATCTCGCGCATGCCCGGCCCACCCTTGGGGCCTTCGTAGCGAATCACCAACACGGTGCCGGGCTTGATGTCACCAGCCATGATTGCTGCCATTGCGCCATCTTCGCCATCAAACACACGGGCAACACCAGCAAAAGTCATCTGATCTTTTGACAAGCCGGCGACTTTCACCACCGAGCCGCTCGGTGCCAGCGAGCCCACCAAGATGTTGATTCCGCCTGCAGCGTTGATGGGGTTCGACAACGGCCGCACCACGTCGCCATCGGGCGCCGGAGGGTTCAACTCGGCCAAGTTCTCGGCCATTGTTTTGCCAGTGCATGTCAGCACGTCACCATGCAACAAGCCAGCGTCAAGGAGGTGCTTCATCACCACAGGCACGCCACCGATGCGGTCAATGTCGGTCATGTGGTATTTGCCGGCGGGTTTTGTATCTGCGATGTGTGGAACTTTCTCGGCGATTCGATTGAAATCATCAAGTGACAACGCAACGCCAGCCTCATTAGCGATTGCCAGCAGGTGCAACACCGCATTGGTGCTGCCACCGAGGGCATTCACCACTGCAATTGCGTTCTCAAATGCTTTTTTAGTCATGATGTCACGCGGATAGATGCCGAGACGCAACAAATTGACCACGGCTTCACCAGCCCGACGCGCATCCACATCACGACGCGGGTCAATCGCCGGCGGCGACGCTGTGCCGGGCAGGCTCATGCCGAGTGCTTCAGCAATGCTCGACATTGAATTAGCGGTGAACATGCCACCACAGGCGCCTTCGCCTGGGCACGCAGCACGCTCGATGTCATCGACTTCTTCGCGGGTCATTGTGCCAGCAGCGCATGCACCAACTGCTTCAAACACGGTGGTGATATCGATGTTTTTGCCGTTGTGCACGCCGGGCAATGTTGAGCCGTTGTAAACAAACACACTCGGCAGATTCAAACGTGCTGCAGCCATCAACATCGCAGGAATGCTCTTGTCGCACCCGGCCAACCCGACGAACCCGTCAAAACGTTCGGCATGCACCACTACTTCAACGCTGTCGCAGATAACTTCGCGGCTCACCAACGAGGCCCGCATCCCTTCGTGGCCCATGCTGATGCCATCGCTCACGGTGATGGTGCCGAACTCCATCGGCACGCCACCAGCAGCACGTACACCTTGCTTCGATTGCTCGGCCAAGCGCCGCAACGACATGTTGCACGGGGTGACTTCATTCCACGCCGAGGCAATACCGATCTGCGGCTTTTCCCAGTCGTCGTCGCCCAACCCAACTGCGCGCAACATGGCGCGCGAAGCGGCTTTTTGCAGCCCATCGGTTACGTCGCGGCTACGGGGCTTTACATCAACGCGCGTTTCGGAGCGCGGCGTCATGACCTCAGACTACTTGTGAGGCTTCTTTGTTGGTCGTGGTTGGCACCGAGACGCTTTGGGATCCCCGTAGGTACACCAACAGAACAGGAATCAGGTATGCGAAATAGGCAAGCACCCGAATGTTCTCAGGGTTCTTGTGCCAGCCAAATAATCCACGCATGAAGTCATAGAACGTGCCAGTAGCAAAAAGGCCGCTTTCGAGCGTCCATGCCGATGAAACCAGCCAGCCGGCTTCCCATGAGATGAGCAAACGCAGTTCATGCACGGCCTTGCCAGCAAGCCCAGCAGCGAACAACAGCAATAGCACTGCAGTCACGTTAAAAAATGTACGCAAGTTCAAACGGTTACCACTTCGATATACACCGAAACCGATTACGACCGACAACGCAAGCCCAATCAGCCCACCCACGACGACATCACTGCCTGACGCAGTGGCGGTCTCGGCCGACAAAAGAAAGAGCACCGTCTCGAGGCCCTCACGCAGCACTGCCACAAAGGCAATGATCGCCAAGGCCGAACCAACTGACGCATCAACCTTGTCACGCAACTCTTTACCGAGCGTGCGGGCATGCGACCGCATCCAAAAAATCATGTGCGTGAGCACTGCAGTTGCCAACAGTGCGATAAAACCCTCAACTGCATACTCAACTTTTCCGTTCAAGCCGTCGAGCGCGATGAAAATCGCTATGCCGGCCACCAGACAAATCCCGATCGCGGCCGCGGTACCCGCCCAAACGAAACGCGCATCAGCCCAGCGATCTGTCTTTTTTAGATACGTGAGCAGAATGGCAAGAATCAACGAGGCTTCAAGCCCCTCGCGCAGCGTGATGAGAAAACTTGAACCCATAGTTAGATGTTAGGCGCACCTAACATCTTTTGTCAACTTGACGCTTTGGCTTGCAGCAAAGCGGTCACGGCCTTGCCATCGGCTTTGCCCGCCGACAACTTCATCACTGCACCCACCAAAGCGCCGATGGCTTTTTGTTCGCCCGCTTTGTATTTGGCCCATGCCTGCGGGTCGGCGGCGATTGCCTGATCAACGATTGATTCAAGTGCCCCGGTCGCCATGGCTTCGAAACCTTTGGCCTTGGCCATCGCCAACACGTCACCGCCGCCGTTGGTAACCAATTCAGCGAGCAAGGTTTTGGCTTGGGTAGAGGTGAGCTTGGCGTTTTTTTCCATGAGGCTCAATGCAGCAATGTCGCCAGCAGGCACCCGCGGTGTGGCTGGCTCTTCAGCAAATGCCTGTTGCACATAGATCAACGCCCGCGCCGCATCGCCGCCAACTTTTGCTACGGCACTGATGTATTCGTCCTGGCCGCGCTCGACAATCACCGCCACAGATTCGCTTTCTTTGCCGGCGCCAGTCAGCGTGGCGAGTGCCGCGCGACGTGCTGCAGGCAACGGTGGCAGCGCAGCGCGCACCCGTTCGATCCACGCGGCATCTGGGGCGAGTGGCACCAGGTCGGGTTCGAGAAAATAGCGATAGTCGTCGGCATCTTCTTTGGTGCGCAGCACATTGGTGCGCCCCGCAACGTCATCCCAGTGCAGCGTTTGTTGTTTCACCACACCACCACTATTGATGAGGTCAATCTGACGACGTGCCTCGTAATCAATCGCGCGACCCACCGAACGAATCGAGTTGACGTTCTTAATCTCGCATCGCGTGCCAAACGGTGTGCCGGGTTTGTGCACCGACACGTTCACGTCGCAGCGCATCGAGCCTTCTTCCATCTTGGCATCGCTAGCGCCAACGGCAAGCAAAATACCGCGAAGTTCGCTCACGTATTGCTTGGCCTGGTCGCTGGTGCGAATATCAGGGCGCGAAACAATTTCCACAAGCGGCACACCTGCCCGATTGAAGTCAATGAGCGAATAGTCACTGCCTTGAATCCGGCCTTCGGCACCACCGGCATGAGTCGACTTGCCGGTGTCTTCTTCGAGATGCGCGCGTTCAACACCAATACGCACATCGCCGGGCAACATGAGCCAGCCATCAATATTTAGAGGCTGGTCATACTGACTGATCTGATATGCCTTCGGCAAGTCGGGATAAAAATAGTTCTTGCGATGAAACGTGCACGGCTGCACTCGACAATTGAGCGCCAACCCGAGCCGCATCGCCAACTCGACCGCATGACGGTTGAGTACCGGCAAAGCGCCTGGCAGACCAAGTGTGACGGGGTCGATATGAGTGTTTGGCTCATCACCGAATCGGTTTGCGCTCGCACTGAACAACTTTGTTTTGGTCGCCAACTCCACGTGCACTTCGAGACCAACGACAAGTTCCCATCCGTCAATGAGCTGCTCGGCAGTGGCAACAATCGACGACAAGTTCACCGACGCAGATGCACCAGACGACGTGTTGACGGGGGTGGTCATTGGGCGCGCTCCAGTTCGGCGGCCACCCTAAACATTGGGGCTTCGCCGAGCGCCGGCGCCAAAATCTGCACACCGACGGGCAGACCGGCTTCACCGGTTCCGAACGGCACGCTCATTGCGGCATGACCAGCGAGGTTGGTGGGAATCGTGAACACGTCACAGAGATACATCGCCAGAGGATTACTGGTTTTGTCACCAAACTTAAATGCCACCGTGGGCGAAGTTGGCGTGAGAATCGCATCACACTTGGTGTAAGCCTGGGCGAAATCGTCAGCAATCAAGCGACGCACTTTCAGGGCTTTGCCGTAATAGGCGTCGTAATAGCCGGCTGACAATGCATAGGTGCCGAGCATGATGCGTCGCTTTACTTCGTCACCAAAACCTGCTGCTCGCGTGGCTCCGTACATCGAATTCAAATCTTTGGCATCCACGCGCAAGCCGTAGCGCACGCCATCGAAACGTGCGAGGTTGCTGCTCGCTTCGGCCGGGGCAACCAAGTAATACGCAGTCAAGCCGTACAACATCGACGGCATCTGCACATCCACCACCGTTGCGCCAGCTGCGCGCAGCGCGTCGAACGCAGCCTCGAGTTGGGCAAGCACGTCGGGCGACGAACCCTCGGGCATGTCGGTGATGCGACCGATGCGCATGCCTTGCACACCTTTGCTCAACTCACCCGTCAACATGGGCGCCGGCTGTGGCAGCGATGTTGAATCCAGCGGGTCATGGCCGGCAATCACTTCCATCATCAACGCGGCATCGGCAACCGTGGTGGTGAACGGCCCAATCTGGTCGAGGCTGCTACCGAACGCCACTAAACCTTGGCGTGACACCATTCCATAGGTGGGCTTCACGCCCACGAGGCCGCACAATGCAGCAGGTTGGCGAATGCTGCCGCCAGTGTCGCTGCCCAATGACGCGGTGGCAAAACCAGCAGCGACGGCCGCCGCACTTCCGCCACTCGAACCGCCTGGCACCCGCGAAGTGTCGAGCGGGTTGCGCGTTGGGCCGAACGCCGAGTTCTCGGTGCTCGAGCCCATGGCGAACTCGTCAAGATTTGTTTTACCGACGAACACCGCACCTTCGTCAGCAAGTCGACGCACGACCGTTGCGTCATACGGTGGCTTCCAGCCGGCCAAAATTTTGGACGAACAGGTGGTCTCGACACCGCGCGTGCACATGTTGTCTTTCAGCGCGATGGTGACACCAGCCAGACGGCCAACTTTTTTGCCAGCCTGCACATCAGCGTCGATTTGTGTTGCGCGCTCGCGAGCGCGATCCGCAGTCACCAGGTTGAAAGCATGAACCTCGGATTCGCGGGCAGCAATCGCTGCCAGATTTTCTTCGAGCACTGCCACCGCCGACAGCGACCCGTTGGCAACTGCCGCCGCAATATCAACGACAGTTCGGCCTGCACTGTGTGCACGGTCTGCACGGCCCGTACCTTGCGTCGGGCTCATTCTTCGAACCCAACGATTGGCGGCACTCGAAAGCGGCCATCTTGGGCCGCAGGTGCCGAACCGAGCACTTCATCGCGATCAAGCGACGGTGCAACAACGTCGTCGCGCAACACATTGCTCAGTGGAATCGGCTGCGTCAACGGCTCGACATTCGACAAGTCGAGTGCGTCTACGTCACGAAAATGTTCGAGCATGCCGGCCAACTGCTGCGTCATGCGCTCGACTTCGGCGTCATTCAAATCAAGTCGCGCCAAACGTGCAACTTTTTGCACTGTCTCACGAGAAATTGGCTCAGGCACGAGAAATAATGCTACGAGCGCAGATGCACGAGCATGCCCGATTCGGGCCACATACTCGGGGGCTGCAGGCCGATAACCGCTAGGTCGCGCCCTGAGCAAACGATGGGGGCGGTCATCCAATCGGGCAGCGAGCGGCCAATGCCGACGTGCTGCCCGAGCGGCACATGCGTCACGGTGTACTTGCGCTCGGGGTCAAGGCCAGGAATACGCCAGCGCGGCACCACGAGCGACGGTGCAGTGGCCATCTGAATATAAGCCACGAGTGCTTCACTGCGATCAACTGCATACACACCGTGCGCCAACGCGGTGTCATCGTCGAGGTCGAAGCGAACTGCATCGCCTGCATGCAGCAAAGCTCGATGTTTTTTGTGCAACGCAATCGCTTCGCCGAGCACTCGTTGTTCGTGGTCGTTGAGTTGGCGTGGGTCACATTCCACACCCATCCAGCCAAACAATGCGGTGAGCGTGCGCAGCTCAATACTGTGCGAACGCCCAGTGGTGTGCGACCGACGAGCACCAACATGCATACCCAACATCTCGTTGGGCACCCACATGCCCACCCCGCGCTGGATGCGCTGGCGCTCGAGCGGGTCGATGCAATCGCTAGTCCACACACGGTGCATGCGTTGCAGCACACCGTGGTCGATTCGCCCACCACCCGATGCACACGATTCAAACTCCACATGGGGGTGGGATGCGCGCAACTCATCAACGAGTCGGTAGAACGCCATCGTTTGGCGATGCGCACCTGCAGCACCATCGGCCGACGTTGCGTGAATGAGTGGTCGGTTCATGTCCCACTTCACAAACGCAATTCGATGATTGCGCAACAACGCATCGAGTTGACCAAGCACATGTGCGTATGCCGCATCGTTGGTCAGATCAAGCACCAACTGGTGGCGCGCCAGTACCGGTTCATAATCGGGCGCGTGCAACACCCAGTCGGGATGTGCCCGCAACACATCGCTATCTAGATTCACCATTTCGGGTTCCACCCAAATACCGAAGTCCATTCCGAGTGCAGCCACATGGTTGATAAGCGGCTCGAGGCCTGCGGGATACACCTCGCTCGACACCACCCAATCGCCCAACCCAGCACGATCATGGCGTCGCGCCCCAAACCACCCGTCGTCCAACACAAAACGTTCGACACCTATCGCAGCAGCAGCATCGGCAAGCGCGCACAACTTTTTGGTGTCGTGATCAAAGTAAGTGGCTTCCCACGTGTTGAGCAACACCTTGCGCGGCTTTGGTGCACTTGCGCTGTGGCTGCGTGCGGTGCGGTGCATCTCCCAACTGGCAGGTGTCAAACCTTCGGCACTGTATGCACCAACCACTACTGGCGAGGCATACGAAGTGCCTGGGTCAAGACACACCTCACCAGGCAGCAATAACTCCCCAAGTTGTGCATACCTGCGACCATCGGGCAACACTTCGGCAAGCAACGCATGATTACCGCTCCACTCGAGATGACAACCCCACACCTCGCCCGACCACTCACGGGCATCGGTGCCACACCACCACAGCATTGGTGGATACTCGTGAGAAGTGCGACCCGTGCGATTCTCTGTCGTCCATGCGCCGTGGTGCATCGCGTGTCGGTGAGTGGTGGATTCGCGGGCCCAACGTCCCGAATACGTAATGAGATCCTGCGCCTGCGCTGGCACCGGCAACGACACGGTGAGCGCGTCTAACAAATAGCGCGAGTCACCCTCGTTGGTGACAACTGCACTCACCCGCAACGCACCCGATTTGGTGAGTTCGATTCGTGTGTCAAGTCGCAGTCGTGCCACCTCGTCGCGCGACGACGTATCTATTGAGTGGCTCGTTACTTGCGCTGAGCATGTTGTAAACCGCGGCGCCCAATCGCGACCACCTGGGCGATGCCCGGCCAACCCCGGGCGGGCCAGTGAGCCAAGTGAATGCTGCGGCACGATCTGCAACGCAGGCACCACATCCAACGAGCCGTGCGTTGTCGGACGGTTGGTGAGTGCTGCGAAGGTGTCGGTGTCAACCGTGCCAAGTGCAGCACCCCAGTGCATTATCGCCGGCACTCCACCCGACACATCAACGACGACACATACATCGTCATGTTCCAAACGCACCACGCGAGTCATCCCTTGGTGGCGCCGAGAGTCAGGCCAGACACAAATTGTTTGTGCAACACAAACAACACGATATGGCTAGACCGACTCGGAAATCACCTTGGGAATAGTTTTCATGTAACTCGGCAATACGAATGTGGCAAATCCCAACTGAAAGGTGACATGAAAAATATCAGGCCCCAGGGGAGGCGTCGAGAAATCTTTGATTACCGACCAAGCCACCAATGTTGGGATGTATCTCGAACACAGGGATAAACACGAGCTATGGCCGAAGAGTATTCCCTATCGTGAACAACAGCAGCGTGAAGCAGACGGCTGGAATGGTGATGATGAACGAATTCCACAAATACGTGGGCAGCTGCATGCGAGAAATTGCATAGGCGTAGTTGAAGATTCCGAACTCTTCTGGCATCAACTACTTGAAGCGACTCAATCACAATCATGATCACAACGATGTTCACTGGGCGCATGGCCAGCAGAACGACTCCACGGAACAAGAACCATTCAGTGGCAGCGTCAACAGCTGCAGCATCGCGAACTGTTGGGTCAATGGTTTCGGTGTCGTAACCTACGAGTCATAGAAATTGGTTCTGCCAAAGGCGACGCGAACGCGTCTACGGTGGTAGTGACATCTCAAGTCGATATCTAGTTCACCAAAAGGGAGTTCCATCATGTCAGCAGTTCGCCTTACACAGGCCACTCGACACTTTGCTGGGATGAATCGTCCGGCAGTAAACAACGTGGACTTGGCTGTAGAAGACGGTGAGTTTCTCGTACTCGTTGGACCATCGGGTTGTGGCAAGTCGACGTTGTTACGCATGATTGCGGGTCTCGAAATCTTTGACTCGGGTTCAATCAGTATCGGCGATAACGACGTCACCGACCTGGCACCGAGAGACCGAAACATCGCGATGGTATTCCAGAGCTACGCCTTGTACCCCCATATGACGGTGGCTGAAAACATTGGCTTCAACTTAAAGATCAACAACATTGAAAAAGCAGAAATCAAACAGCGCGTCGAAGAAACCGCACGCATGTTGGACCTCTCCGACCTGCTGGAGCGCAAGCCTGCCAAACTTTCCGGTGGCCAGCGTCAGCGCGTTGCAATGGGGCGAGCAATCGTGCGTGAACCTGAGGTCTTCTTGATGGACGAACCGCTTTCCAATCTTGATGCCAAGCTGCGAGTACAAACTCGTACCCAAGTGGCTGAGTTGCAGCGGCAACTTGCTGTCACCACGATTTACGTCACCCATGATCAGGTGGAAGCCATGACAATGGGGACCCGAATTGCCGTCCTCAAGGACGGCATCTTGCAACAAGTTGCATCACCACAGGAACTCTTTTCGAATCCCATCAACGTGTTCGTCGCTGGTTTCATCGGGTCGCCTGCGATGAATATGGTGCCCTGCCAAGCAGCCAACAACACCGTCTCGTTTGCAGGGGTCAATGCCGACATCATTCCAGGTAGTACCACTTCCAACAGTGTGATTGTCGGAGTCCGACCCGAAGGATTAGAGCTAACTGGCAGTGATGGCTCAGCAGCGGTTGTTGATTTCATCGAAGAACTCGGTAGCGATTCATACCTTCACTGCACACTCGATACTCCGAGCAAAGACCGCGTTATCGCGCGGGCTCCTGGTCTCTCGCGTCTCACTCAAAACTCGCGAGTGTCTTTGCGCGCTAAACCCAACTCGTTACACGTCTTTGATGCCGACTCGGGATTGCGGGTGTCTGCATAGTGATGCGCAATGTGCGCGTGGATCCGTGGCTTGACACGGTGGTGCACGTGGTGGCAGCGCGGCAACAACGGCCGAATCTGCCAGCCACGAGTTGCCCATTTTGTGTTGGCGGCATTGAGGCATCAGAGCCATACACGGTCAAGTCGATACCCAACCGGTGGCCGCCGATGCCCGATGATCGATGTGAAGTCGTGCTGTACACATCCGCCCACGACGAACGCCTCAGCACGCTTGCGCCGCACCAGTTGGCAGAACTCATCGAGCTCTGGGCGCAACGCACCAGTGCACTCGGTGCCCGCGACGATGTTGACTACGTGCTTATCTTTGAAAACTCTGGTCGCGAGGTGGGTGCCACCATCGATCACCCCCACGGGCAGATTTACGCATTTGACCACGTGCCTGATCGCCCACGCCGCCGGCTGACTGCTGGCTGGAAACCAGATATCACGAGTGACCGACTCGTCGTTGAACATAACGGATGGGTCGCCACCGTGCCGAGCGCATCGCCGTACCCAGTAGCAGTCGAGATTGCGCCCACCGAGCGACTCACAAGTTTGGTCGCGCTCAATGCCGACCAACGACGAAACTTCGGCGGCATTCTGCAAAACGTTCTGCAGCGAATTGAACGACTATATGGTCAGCCAGCGCCCACCATGATGTGGTTCAACCAACAACCGACACTCAACCAGCACCGCATCGACGAAATTTCGGGATTGCGTGAAGCGTGGTTCAACGTCGAAGTTGTCTCGCCATGGCGGGCTGCGAATGTGATGCGTTACATCGCTGCTGCCGAAGTGGCAACCAACGAGTTCTTTACTCCGATTGTTCCGGAGGAGTTGGCTGAGCGTCTGCGGCTGATTGAGTAGCGGTTGATTGTGTAACGGCTTTCTTGCGCCCCATCACGATCAACAAAACGACCGAGGTCGTAAACACCGCCAACGACGTCCACTGATTGAGTCGCAAACCGCCTCCCGACTTTGCCGGGTCGATGCGCAAACCCTCGACAAAGAAACGCAACAAGGTGTACCCCGCCGTGTAGCAAAGAAACAACATGCCTGGGCGCAGGTTGCGGCGTCGCTCGATCTGCAACAGCAACACCACCAGCACCAAGTTGCCGAGTGACTCATACAAAAAGGTTGGGTGAAACAGCGTGCCAAGTTCGTAACCATCGGGAATATGTTTGGCGTCAATCTCTAGACCCCAGGGCAAAGTAGTGGGGCGGCCAAAGAGTTCTTGATTAAACCAGTTGCCCCAACGGCCGATTGCTTGGGCAAGTGGCAATGCCGGTGCAACTGCCGTGAATGTGTTGGCCACATCAAGACCCCGACGTCTGGCAACCCACAAACCAGCTAGCACACCAACCACGACGCCGCCCCAGATGCCGAGGCCGCCTTGCCAAATCTTCAACGCATCGACCAGACGTCCATCGAATCGCTCCCAGTCAGTGATCACGTGATACAACCGCGCCCCAACTACACCTGCGGGAACTGCCGTCATTGCAATAGCGCTCGCATCATCTCTGGTGCCCCAGCCGCGTTGCTCGAGTCGACGCCCCAATAGCCAGGTGCCAGCAATTGCACCCAGAGCGATAACAAACCCGTAGGCACTGAGGTTGAGCGGCCCGAGTTCGAGCACGCCAGTTGATGGGCTGGGGAGCGAGGTGAGCCACTGCATCGTTCTCACGCTAGTTTCACGATGCGTGTCCGGTCGTTCGCTGAGATTTGAATGGTCAGCACTCACCGGAGTTACCGCAATCATTGCCCTCTTGCCCGCCTGGTTGGTGACTGCCAGCGTCGTGTGGTTGCCATTCGGCTGGTGGGGCAAGGTGAATTATTGGCTGTTCGTTGGTTCGCTCTTTTCGTTGTTCATCTTGTTGTTTTCTCGACCCGTACAACGATTCGTGCTCATGCGACTGCTCGGAGCGCGCAACCCCACCAGTCGCGAACAAGCGATCCTTGCTGAATCGTGGCAGCCGATCGTGCAGCGCAACAAACTGCAACGACGTCAGTTCGTGCTGGCTGTGGTGGATACCGAGTCGTTGAATGCGTTTGCCTGCGGCGGACATCTCGTGGTTGTTTCATCGCAGGCCATCGAACAGCTCGATAGCAAACAACTCTCTGGGGTGCTCGCCCATGAACTCAGCCATCACCTCGGCTTACACACCGTTGCTCTCACCATCACGCAGTGGATGATTTTGCCGATCACCGTGTTGTCGCGTGTTGGTATGCGTCTGCGAGGCGTTGCCGAAAATGCAACAATCGCGTTTGCCCAGCGGATACCGCTTTTACATGCCCTCGGTTTGTTTGTGGCTGCATTTTTGCATGTGGCTTCATGGTTGCTCATGCTGAATGTGTCGCTCGCAACGCTGCTGGGCAATGCCGCAAGTCGAGCCACCGAGTTTCACGCCGACCGACGGGCAGCCCAGCTGGGTTTTGGCAACCATCTGCTGGCGGCCATGCGCAACTGGGATGCCGGCGCTCAGCGCACTGATCGCGGCAACGTTTGGCAGCGCATTTTTGAGTCGCACCCACCGATGCGACTGCGCATCAACAAGCTGGCGTTGTACCTGCGTCAATACGGTCGGGCGTAATGCACTATTTGTTGGCACTATTCGGTGGTGTGCTCGTAGCACTTGGGCTACCGCCATTGTCGTTGTGGCCGCTCGTGTTTGCTGGGTTGGCGTGCTACATCGTGGCTAGCGAACGTGCACCGTCACGCCCACGTGTGCAGTTTTTGTTGGGCCTACTTTTTGCTTGGGGTTGGTTGGCTCCGGCCATGGGCTGGATGTGGCAACTCGTGCCTGGCGGCTTCGTTGTGGCGCCATTGTTGTTTGCCGTCCTGCACGGTGTTGCCGCCATCGTCGCCAGTGCCATCAACCAACGTGCGTCGTCGCGACACATCCAGAAGGCCCCATCACGCACCGCACACTTTGCAACTCGCGCAGCTGCCCATGTGTTGGTGGAGTGCTTGCGCTTTGTCACACCATTCGGTGGTGTGCCGTTGGCTGGCTTGGCTCTCAGCGTGGCAGATACCCGACTCGCCCAGCTCGTGCGACTGGTTGGGCCGTTGGGTTTGGCGTTGTGGATCTTTCTCTTCGCCGGCGTCTGGGCAGAACTGTGGATGCGCCGCCGGGAAATTGGTTGGCGATCACGACGCCCCGTGCTGATGGTGCTAACAGCCTTGGTGGTGTTGCAAGGCGTCGCTCAGCTCGCCCCGCGCGGCCGCGACACT
>JANQZQ010000102.1 GCA_030728545.1 Ilumatobacteraceae bacterium | reverse complement strand
CGGCGGTAGACACCGCCCTACGTGTTGTAGTCGTAGCCCAGTTCGGGGGCGGTGAGCATCGGTTGATACGCGATGTTGGCGGCGCGTGCCATCTCGGCGCAAGTGCCACCACGATCCACAATCACAGTGATGAACACGGGGTGTGCGCCGAACGCGCGCACCGCTTCGACCGCTTCAAAGATTGATGTTCCCCGTGTGACCGTGTCTTCCACAATTGCAACTTTGTCACCTGGCTGCAGCGCCCCAGCGATACGCCCGGTGACACCGTGATCTTTGGATTCTTTGCGCACACTAAAACTGCGCAGTGTTCTTCCACGACTAGCAGCAATTGCGGCAATGCCGAAGGCCACAGGGTCGGCCCCCATCGTCAAGCCACCGATTGCCGTGACGTCGGCTGGTAGCAATGCCAACGCGACATCAGCAACCAACAGAATGCCGTCAGAGCGACAGGCTGTTTGTTTGGTATCCAAGAACCAACTACTCGTGCGACCAGATTTGAGCGTGAAGTTTCCTGTTTTTAGCGAATGCGCCAACACGTGTTGACGAAGCGCGTGCCGTGTATCACTGAGTGGAGGCAACGACGACACAGCCGTCAACTGCCGAGGTCGCTCAACGCGTCAACTGCACGCCCTGCATGACGCAGCACTCGCTGCACATCAAAAGCATTGGCCAATGCCTTGGCGTCAAGCACCTCTGACACCTCGGGCATCGCACCCAACACCTCTCGCAGTGAAGCATTGGTTTCGCGAGCACGTCGTGCGGCCTCTTGCACCAGACGGTACGCCACATCACGCGACATGCCTGCTTCGACCAAGACCAGCAACACTGACTGCGAGAAAATTGCCCCGTTCGTCAGATCCAGGTTGGTGCGCATCTGTGCGACGTCTACTTCCCAGTTGGCAACGAGCCGGGTCAAGCGACGCACCATGTAACACGCGAGGGTTGCCGTATCGGGAAGAATGATGCGCTCAACTGATGAGTGCGAAATATCGCGTTCGTGCCACAGCGCCACGTTCTGCAGCCCGGCTTGCAGATTGCCACGTACTACGCGGCTCAAACCTGACAACGTTTCGGCAGAAATCGGATTGCGTTTGTGTGGCATTGCCGAGCTGCCTTTTTGGCCGACCGCGAAACCTTCGCGCACTTCTGAAACTTCGGTGCGCTGTAGGTGACGCAGTTCGACTGCAATCATCTCGACAGTTCCGGCGATGCTTGCACAAGCAGACAAAAACTCGGCGTGACGGTCGCGGCTCACTACTTGTGTTGCGGGCACCGCACGCAGACCCATCGCCTGGGCAACGTGTTCTTCAACACGTGGGTCAATATTGCTGTATGTGCCTACAGCACCAGACAACTTGCACACCGACACGGTGAAGCGTGCGGCTTTCATCCGGCGACGATCACGATCAACCTGCAGCGCCCACAGCGCAACCTTGGCACCAAACGTGGTGGGTTCAGCATGAATTCCGTGCGTACGACCAATCATCGGTGTATCACGATGGGCGCGCGCCTCTCGCACCAACACCGAAATGAGTTCACCCAGCGAAGCGTCGATGAGTTCGGCTGCATCGCGCAACATCGCACACCATGCGGTATCCACCACGTCACTGCTGGTCAGCCCATGGTGCACCCAAGTTGCCTCGGCGCCACCGATGCGTTCTTGCACCACATCAACAAATGCAGCCACATCGTGGTTGGTGATCGCCTCACGTTCGCTCACGGCCTGAACGAACGCCGCATCAATTTGTGGCGCTCGTGCCCGACAGGCAATGGCAGCTGCACTCGGCACCACCCCGAGCGACGCTTGAGCGTCAAGGGCATGTAATTCAATTTCGAGATAACGCCCAAAGCGGGCAACATCACTAAACAACGCATCCATGTCGGGCAACGAGTAGCGCTCAATCACAAACTTGCCCCACGCAACACCACGTCATCGCGCTCTGGGCCAACACCCACCACACTCACGGGCACCTTGGTGTGTTGTTCAACGAGTGATAACAACAACAACACTTCGCGTGGCAAGTCGGCCTCGCGGCGACAGGCCCGCAACGACTGCTTCCAACCGGGAATGTCGACATATACACACTCCACGCGCGCCAAAGTTTCGGCATCGTCAGGGAAGCCCTGCAATTCATGACCTTCTAGCTGATAACCAACGCACACTCGAATGGTGTCAAAGTCGTCGAGCACATCCAACTTCGTGAGTGCAATATCGGTAAGCGAATTCACGCGCACCGCGTGACGCAACATCACCAAATCCAGCCAGCCCGGTCGACGACGACGCCCGGTTACCGTGCCGAACTCGTGGCCGATGTCCACGATTCGGTCACCGAGTTCGCCATGCACTTCAGTGGGAAACGGCCCAGCGCCGACCCGCGTGGTGTACGCCTTGGCGATGCCCACCACTCGAGAGATATCGCGCGGGCCAATTCCACTGCCTGCGCACGCACCACCTGCCGTGGGGTTAGATGACGTCACAAACGGATACGTGCCGTGATCAATATCAAGGAACGTTGCTTGTGCGCCTTCCAGCAAAATGTTTGCCCCGCGCTCGAGTGCACCGTGCAACATGTTGACCGTGTCGTCAAGATAGGCAAGTAGTCGTTGTGCGTATTCGTCATACTGCGCAACCACCGCATCCACATCCATCAGCGGCTCACCAAGCGAGGCAAACAATGCATTCTCTTGCGTCGCACGCTCTTTGACTGCCACGCGGAACCGCTCCCGATCGCGCACTTCGCCGGCTCGCACGCCGATTCGTTTTACTTTGTCGGCATACGCCGGCCCAATGCCTTTCAGGGTGGTGCCGAGTTTGGCGTCACCGCGCAGGGCTTCACTCATTGCATCGTGACGTTGATGCCACGGAAAAATCAGATGCGCCAGCGTTGATACGCGCAAACGTTTGCACGACACCCCGCGCGATTCGAGCGTGTCGATTTCAGCGAACAACGTCGGCAGGTCCACCACCACACCGTTGCCGATCACCGGCACGACGGTTTCATACAACACGCCGCTTGGCACCAACTGCAACGCATAACGCTGATCACCCACCACCACCGTGTGTCCGGCATTGTGACCACCTTGATAACGCACGACGTGACTGTGCGAGCCAGCCAGCAAGTCAATGACTTTTGCCTTGCCTTCATCACCCCATTGAGTGCCAACTACTACGGTGACGGGCATTGACGCTCCTGCGCTTGTGGGAACGTTAGAAAAGCCTACTCGGAGTCCCGCTCCATCAGCACCAGATTCCGCACCTGCACCGATAGTTTCGTGACGTGAACGCTGTACTGCGCCGCCGTGAATGGGCGACGATGAGCCCAATTGAGCGCCGTGCATTGACTGATCGCTCACTTGATGACGTGCTCACACCGTCGCTGCGTGCCGACATCATCGCCTTGCTTGATGATGTTCGCCAACGTGGCGATGCGGCTGTTTGTGAAGCCACACTGCACTTTGACGGTGTGTCACTGCGGCCCGACCAACTTCGAGTCGGTGCCGATGAACTCATGTCGGCAGAGGTAAGTAAAGAAGTGCACACGGCATTGGTTGATGCAATTGATCATGTTCGCCGCTTCAACGAAGCAGTCCGGGCACGAATGACGGATTGGTCGATGGAAATTTCACCCGGCACACAGGTCGGCGAGAAAATCACACCAATCACCTCCGTTGGCCTTTTCGTTCCGGGTGGCAAAGCAAGTTACCCATCCGTTGCGTATCAGTTGGGCGTGCCAGCCATCGTCGCTGGGGTGCCGCGCATTGCGGTGATGGTGCCACCCTTGCCCGACGGCGCAGGACGCGTTGACCCAGCCGTACTCGTGGTGTGTCGTTTGCTGGGCATCACCGAGGTGTACCGCGCCAACGGCCCAGCTGGGCTCGCCGCACTCGGCTTTGGTACCGCCACCATCAACCCTGTACGAAAAATTGTTGGCCCCGGCAGCCCGGCCGTAACTGCAGCCCAA
Source organism: Ilumatobacteraceae bacterium (assembly GCA_030728545.1). GTDB lineage: Bacteria > Actinomycetota > Acidimicrobiia > Acidimicrobiales > Ilumatobacteraceae > F1-60-MAGs027. The sequence continues at coordinate 11,621 of JANQZQ010000102.1, read as the reverse complement.
GTCGAACTTCAGCGTCATGGGGTTGCCACGATGATGGTGCTGGGCCCGACTGAAAGCATGATGGTCGCCGACGAGTCCACCGATGCTCGACGTGCTGCACTTGATTTGTTAATTGAAGCCGAACACGGCGAAGACTCCACCGTGTTGTTGGTGGCAACCAACCGTGACGTGATTGATGCAATTGATCGCGAGCTTGATCACCTCATTGCGCAACTACCCGCTGTGCGCGCCACTGCAGCGCGTGCCGCTCTCGGCGTGAACGGTGGCGCATTGCTCACCGCATCGTTGAGCGAAGCATGCGACGTGGTCAACGCGTTCGCCCCCGAACACTTGCAGCTTGCGATTCAGCGGCCCCGTGCCGATGATCTCGTGGCGCAAATCAACAATGCCGGCGAGATTCTCGTCGGCCAAGACACACCGTTTTCAGCCGCCAACTTTGTGCTCGGCTGCCCAGCGGCATTACCGACCAGCGGTTTTGCCGCGGTCTCGTCGGGCATTACCGTTGCGGCATTTTTGAAAACCACTGCGATTGCTGCTGCATCGAACGCAGCCTTGCGGCGCATGAGCGCAACTATCACGGCCTTGGCTGATCATGAGGGTTTCGCCGCGCACGGCAACGCCCTACGACAACGATTCGAATAACACCACAGCCGTGTGGCTAATTAGCCTGCGTCAGACGGGTTGATGGAGAACTCCCCATTCACCAGATCAACGATGATCATGCCATTGCCAGTGGTTTCTGACACTTTGCCTTCTAGTAACAGCAGTGCCGCTGGGTCAGCAATCGTGCGCTGAATGAGCCGCTTCAGTGGGCGTGCACCAAACTCGGCGTCATACCCTCGTTCACCGAGTGCAACCCGTGCTGCTGGCGTGATTGCCAACGTGATGCGTCGTTCGGCGAGTCGATTAATGAGATGCTGCAATTGAATCTCGACAATTGCGCCAAGGTTGTCGCGCGTTAATGCAGCGAAGCGCACAATTTCGTCGATGCGGTTCACAAATTCAGGTTTGAAATACTCGATTGGTTCCACTGGCAGGTTGCTTGTCATGATCAAAATCGTGTTGGTGAAATCCACGGTGCGCCCCTGGCCATCGGTGAGACGGCCATCATCAAGCACCTGCAACAAGATGTTGAACACCTCTGAATGAGCCTTTTCGATTTCGTCTAACAACACCACGCTGTACGGTCGCCGACGCACCGCCTCGGTCAATTGACCACCCTCGTTGTAGCCGACATACCCAGGGGGTGCACCAACCAAGCGACTCACTGAGTGTTTCTCTGAATACTCGCCCATGTCGATGCGCACCATGGCTTTTTCGTCATCAAACAAATACGACGCCAGCGCGCGCGCTAACTCGGTCTTACCTACCCCGGTTGGCCCAAGAAACATAAACGAACCAATCGGTCGATTGGGGTCAGACAACCCAGCTCGACTACGACGAATTGCATTAGCCACCACCGTGACGGCTGCATCCTGGCCAATCACACGCTGATGCAGCAGTTCTTCGAGATGCACCAGCTTGTGGAGTTCGCCCTCGAGTAACCGTGTTACGGGAATACCCGTCCACTTGGCCACCACTTCGGCGATGTCTTGAGCATCTACTTCTTCCTTCAGCATGCGCTCTTGGTCAGACGGGGTTGACGCGTTGGCCGTTGCATCGGTGATGCGCCGTTCAAGTTCTGGAATTCGCCCGTACATCAATTCCGCTTTTTTCTCCAGGTCGGATTCTCGGTCGGCTTGCTGGCGAAGCACCTCTAACTCTTCTTTCAATGTGCGCACTGCGCTGATGCCTTGCTTTTCGGCCTCCCAGCGTTGCTTCATGTCCACCGACTGCTCGGTGAGTTCGGACAATTCAACGTCGAGTGCCCCGAGGCGTTCCTTACTTGCAGCATCAGTCTCTTTCGAGAGCGCGACTTTCTCAATCTGCAATTGCATGATGCGGCGCTCCACCACATCGATTTCGGTAGGCATCGAATCAATTTCAATCCGCAACTTGCTGGCCGCTTCGTCCATGAGGTCAATTGCCTTGTCCGGCAAGAACCGATTGGTGAGATACCGGTTGGAAAGTATTGCTGCACTCACCAACGCGTTGTCTTGAATCCGCACGCCGTGGTGCACTTCGTAGCGTTCCTTCAACCCACGCAAAATTGCGATGGTGTCTTGCACCGATGGTTCACCCACATACACCTGTTGAAAGCGGCGCTCTAGTGCGGCATCTTTTTCGATGTGGTTGCGGTATTCATCGAGTGTTGTTGCACCAATCATGCGCAGCTCACCGCGCGCCAACATCGGCTTGATCATGTTGCCCGCATCGATGGCCCCGTCCGAGCCTCCGGCGCCCACCAGAGTGTGAATCTCGTCGACGAACGTAATGACTTCGCCACCGGCGTCGATGATTTCTTTGAGCACTGCCTTCAGGCGCTCTTCAAACTCGCCACGATATTTTGCGCCCGCCAACATGGCTGCAATATCAAGCGACACCAGTCGCTTTGACTTCAGACCCTCGGGCACATCACCCGAGGCGATGCGCTGCGCCAAACCTTCGGCAATTGCGGTCTTGCCGACGCCGGGCTCGCCAATCAAAATCGGATTGTTCTTGGTGCGACGCGACAACACCTGTACCACCCGACGAATCTCTTCGTCGCGACCAATAACTGGATCAATTTTTCCGGTACGCGCTAGCGCGGTGAGATCCACGCTGTATTTCTCAAGGGCGTGAAACTGGTCCTCTGGGTACTGTGATGTCACGCGATGTGATCCGCGTACCTCACGCAGGGCCGCCACCATTTCGTCGCGCGGCACGCCGATGATGTCATGCATCGATACGGCCAGTACTTCAACCGATAAATACTCATCGCGAAACTCCGCTTGTAGTTCACCCGCAGCAGCAAATGCTGCGGCTAGTTCGCGAGTGAGTCGTGGTTCGGGATTCCCTTTCACGGTGGGCAACTTGCCCAGCACCGTTGTGCACTTGTCAACGATGTTGGCGACGGGCACACCCACTTTGGCCAACAATGGCAACACCATCGTGTCGTTTTGTTTCACCAACTCGGATAACACGTGATGCGATGTGAGTTCGTTGTGGCCGACGCTCGCTGCCGCCTGCATGGCAGCAGCCACTGCTTCACTGGTCTTGACGGTAAATGTGCGCGGGTCAAGCGTCATGAGTTGTTGCTCCTGTTCATTGTTCGCCGAAGAAACCTGAGCGACGGGTAAATACCGAGAGCACTTGCCGTGTCGGCACTAACTCACCGCGCGAAGCGCGCTGCTGGGCGAGATGTTCGCGCAACGCCTGCACTTCGCTGCGCAACTGACCCACTTCGGTTTCCAGTGTCAACACATGGCGAATGCCTTCAAGGTTCATGCCGCTCTCCACCAGTTGTGCGATGCGATGCAAGAGTGCAATATCAGCCTCGCTGTAGCGACGGCTACCACCTTGCGTGCGTGCTGGTCGCAACAGACCAACCCGTTCATAATTTCGCAGCGTTTGTGGGTGCATCCCCGACAACTCAGCCGCCACCGAAATCACGTACACGGCCATGCGGTAATGCTCGCTGTTGGGTTGTTGGCTCATACGGCTTCCTGCTTGGCGAATGCGAGTAATGCTTCACGCTGTAAATCGGTGAGTTCTGTCGGCACGGTTACTTCGACCGTCACGATCAAATCACCCGCTGCTTTGTCGGTGGTGATGCCGCGACCCTTTACCCGATGACGACTGCCAGGTTGGGTGCCTGGTCGCAATCGCAACATCACGGTGTCGCCCTCGAGTGTGGGCACCGAGACGTCGGCACCCAGTGCAGCGGCGGTGAATGACACCGGCACCCGCACCAAGAGGTTGCGGCCATCACGGGTAAACAATGCATGCGGGGCCACTCGGCAAATGACGAACAAGTCCCCAGGCGGGCCGCCACTGCGACCCGGGGCACCGCGGCCTTTAATCCGAATGCGTGTGCCGTCGTCGATGCCGGCAGGAACTCGCACATTGACTTCACGATTTCGCATCTCTACGCCAGTGCCCCGACAAGTTCCACACGCGTGTTCGATAATCGCACCGCGACCACCACACGCTGAACATGGCACCGAAAACGCGAACCCGCCTTGGTTCGTTTCGGCAACACCACGCCCGCCGCATTGCGTGCAGCGCTTTGGTGAAGTGCCGGAACGCGCACCCGAACCCGTGCAGGTGTTGCACACCGCTTCGCTGGTCAAATGCAAACTGGTCGTGAGACCTTTGGCTGCGTCAACAAAATCGATAGACAACGAAGCTTCGAGATCTGATCCGCGCTGCGGCCCGACTCCGGCACCGCTGCGACGGCCACCGCCGAACATCTGCCCGAGTAAGTCATTGAGCCCACCGGCCCCCGCCATGTCACCCACATCGAAGCGAAACGCACCGTTACCCGACCCGCCCATCGCGCCAGGCCCGAGGCGGCGCACTTCGTCATATTCGCGTCGGCGATCTTCGTCGCCGAGCACGTCGTACGCAGCAGAAATTTCTTTGAAGCGTTCCTCAGCAGAAGCATTGTTGGGGTTGGCATCAGGATGGAACTGCCGTGCCAGTTTGCGATACGACTTCGTGATGTCTTTGGCAGAGGCATTCTGCGCAACACCGAGCACGGCGTAGTAGTCCTTTTCGAACCACTCTCGTTGTGCAGTCATGTACGCCTCGCTTGTGCGTTCAACCCTTGACCTTGACCATCGCTGCGCGCACGACACGCCCTTTCCAGCGGTATCCCGTGCGCAACACTTCACTCACCACTGGGCCGGTGCCGTCTTCGCTACCTGGTTCATGCACTACGGCCTCGGCAGTCGACGGATCAAATGGTTTGTCGGCCAAATCAAGTGCTTCGAGGCCTTGCTTTTGCAGTGAACCAAGCAGCGCCGACCACACCGACTCGATGCCCTGCACCCCGTGGGCCGCAGCCGCTTCACAGGCGTCCAGCACCGGCAAAATCGACTCCACAATTTTTCCAGTTGCTCGATCAACATCATCGCCGAGTTGGGTGGCTACACGTTTGCGAAAGTTCTCAAAATCTGCCTGCAACCGCAAAGCCAAATCCTTGAATTCGTCACGTTCTTTGGCGACGGCATCCAACAAATCTGCAACATCAAGTGTTTCGTCGGTGCCGGCCGACGAGGCATCTGCAACATCTTCACCAATCAGCCGACTTGCGTCGTCAGCAGGATCCGGGTTGGAGATGGTGATGTCATCAGACATGTTGGGCCTCGTTTTGCTTTTGGTCGAGACGACTATTTCTCGTCGACAATTTCGGCATCCACGATGTCGCCATCGTTGCCTGCCGTTGCACCGTCGGCTGCCTGACCGCTAGCCGAAGTTCCTGACGCATTTGCATCGCGCGATGCTGCTTCATACAACTTTTGGCTGAATGCCTGGCTGGCAGTCATGAGTTTCTCGGTTGCGTTCTTGATCGTGTCAACGTCGTTGCTACCCAACGCCGTTTTCAAGTCGGCAAGTGGCTGCTCGACTGCCTTGCGTTCGTCTTCAGTGACCTTTTCACCCTGCTCACGCAGCACCTTTTCGGTCTGGTACACGAGCGAGTCGGCGTTGTTGCGAACTTCGGCATCGGCACGACGCTGGCGATCTTCGTCGGCGTGTGCTTCGGCGTCCTTCACCATCTGGTTGATGTCGTCTTTCGACAACGACGACTGGCCGGTGATCGTCATCGACTGTTCTTTGTTCGTCGCCCGATCTTTGGCCGACACGTGCACGATGCCGTTGGCATCGATGTCGAAAGTAACTTCGATTTGCGGCACACCACGCGGGGCGGGTGGCAGGTCAACCAATTGAAACTTGCCGAGGGTCTTGTTATACGACGCCATTTCGCGCTCACCCTGCAACACGTGGATCTCCACCGATGGCTGCATGTCTTCGGCCGTGGTGAATGTTTCGGTGCGTCGGGTCGGAATCGTGGTGTTGCGCTCAATCAAGCGGGTCATGACGCCACCTTTGGTTTCGATGCCGAGCGATAGCGGTGTCACGTCGAGCAGCAAGATGTCTTTGACATCGCCACGCAACACACCGGCTTGCACTGCTGCACCAACTGCCACGACTTCGTCGGGGTTCACCGTGCGGTTTGGCTCTTTGCCGGTGAAGGATTGCACGAGTTCTTGCACCGCAGGCATGCGGGTCGAGCCGCCAACGAGGATGACGTGTTGAATCTGGCCTTTGGTGAGCCCGGCATCCGTGATGGCTTGCTCGAACGGTTTGCGGCAGCGCTCGAGCAAGTCGGCGGTCATTTCTTGAAACTTGGCTCGAGTCAGTGACTCGTCGAGGTGCAACGGACCATTTTCTGTTGCCGTGATGAACGGCAGATTGATCTGCGTCTGGGGCACCTGCGACAATTCGATTTTTGCTTTCTCAGCAGCTTCTTTCAAACGCTGAATCGCCATGCGATCCTTGCTCAAGTCCACACCGTGAGCGGCTTTGAATTGGGTAACCAACCAATCCATCACACGTTGGTCCCAATCGTCGCCGCCGAGATGAGTGTCGCCGTGCGTGCTCTTTACTTCAAAGACCCCGTCACCAATCTCCAACACGCTCACGTCGAATGTGCCGCCGCCCAAGTCGAACACGAGCACGGTCTCTTCTTGCGAGCCTTTGTCGAGGCCATAGGCCAGCGCAGCGGCTGTTGGTTCGTTGATAATGCGCAACACTTCGAGACCAGCAATCTGGCCGGCTTCTTTGGTGGCCGTGCGCTGTGCGTCATCGAAATAGGCGGGCACGGTGATGACTGCCTGGGTCACCGTGTCACCGAGGTACGCCTCGGCATCACGCTTGAGCTTCATCAACGTGCGGGCGCTGATTTCTTGCGGGGTGTACTTTTTGCCATCAATATCTTCTGAGTGCCAGTTCTGCCCCATGAATCGCTTGATGCTGCGGAACGTGCGATCGTGGTTGGTGATGGCCTGACGCTTGGCGACTTCGCCAACAAGCACTTCACCCGATTTGGAAAACGCCACCACCGATGGTGTGGTGCGGGCCCCTTCGGAGTTGGGGATGACGACGGGTTCGCCTGCTTCTAAAACAGCAACAACAGAGTTGGTGGTTCCGAGATCGATTCCGACTGCCTTGGGCATGTAGTTACCTCCGTAACGTGAGGCTTGTAGCCTAAGGGGGCACCCACCAAACTTGAGCCGCTGCGGCTCAGGTTCTTTGTCACTCGGGTATCAGGCCTGCTCTACAGGGCGCCGGCCCTACTGCTGCAACGCTGTGGCCACCTGCGCCCAGGCTGGCAGCGACGGCACCGCCCCAGCGGTCTGGGTCGCGAGTGCCCCAGCAACCGCCGCAGCCCGCAACGCCAGGGCCAGCTCAGCCAACCCGCCAGCCACCGCTAGCCGGGCACTGAGCACCCCACAAAATGCATCCCCCGCGCCAGTGGTGTCGACCGGGGTCACTGCGAACGGCTCGATTCGTGTCTCGCCATCACGTGTCACCAGCAGTGCCCCACGCGCACCTTGGGTAACGACCACATTGGCCACCCCGCGGGCCACGAGTGCTGCCGCGCCACCCAGCAACGCAACTTCGTGTTCGTTGGGGGTGATCACATCAACATGACGCAACACGTCATCGGGCAGTTCGCTTGCTGGTGCGGGGTTCAACACGACGAGGGTGTCGCGACCAGCGAATTCTACGGCACGCTGCACGACAGCGAGGCGGACTTCAAGTTGCACCAACACCACCTTGGCATTTGCCAACAGCGCTGCTGCTGCGTCAATGTGGTCAACCGACAGTGCGTGGTTGGCGCCCGGCACCACGATGATGAGATTCTCGGCATCGTCAGACACGCCAATCAATGCGCGACCAGTTGGTTCGCGCACCGTGGCGAGCATGCTGACATCGACTGCATCACCGATAAATGCTGAGCGCAAGGTGTCGCCAGCTGCATCGCTGCCGACAGCACCAATGAATGCTGTGCGCGCACCGGCCCGCGCCGCAGCAATCGCTTGATTGGCACCCTTGCCACCGCAGGCCTCAAAATAATCGTGAGCCGAGACGGTTTCGCCGGGATGCGGGAGTCGCACCACGCGTGCCACCAAATCCATATTGGCCGACCCCACGACCACAACATCAAACGGCTGGTGCTGGGTCATGCACACAACTCTGGCAGACCTGGCATGCGCTCTAGCCTTGCGGCGTGAACGCCACAACACAACAATCAACGAGCCGGGCTGGCACGTTGGTGTTGTTGCGCCACGGCCAAAGCACCTGGAACGAGTTGAACTTGTTCACTGGTTGGCACGACGTGCCCCTCAGCCCGCGGGGCGAAAACGAAGCCGATGCCGCTGGTCGCACGCTGCGCGACGCAGGGTTGCAATTCGACTCGGTGTACACCTCGCTGTTGACGCGGGCAATCGAGACCAACCGTCGGGCGCTCGCACAACTTGGGCAACCAGCGGTGGGCGTGGTGCAGGATTGGCGGCTCAATGAACGCCACTACGGCGCGCTACAGGGTCTCGATAAAAAACAGACCACGCAACAACACGGCGTTGAGCAAACCAAATTGTGGCGCCGCAGCTACGACGTGCCACCGCCACCGGTAGATCGATCAAGCCCCGAACACCCAGCCAACGATGCGCGATACTCCCATATTGACCCCGCATTGCTTCCTGCCACCGAGTGCCTACGTGATGTCGTTGCGCGAGTGGTGCCGTTTTGGCAAGAAGTATTGGTGCCGCAATTGCAGGATGGCAAACATGTGCTCGTGGTGGCGCATGGCAATTCATTGCGGGCACTCGCCATGCATCTCGAACAACTGAGCGAGGCGGCGATCGCTGATCTCAACATTCCGACCGGAATTCCGCGTAAATATGAGTTCGAGCCCGTGAGCGACGATGATCGCCACCGACGCGAGTTGCGTGTGGCGCACGTCGCTTATCTTGGTGATGCTGCTGCGATTGCTGCTGCAACTCACGACGTTGCTGGCCAAGCAGGCACCTGAGACAACCATCACCTTGTATTTGTGCACTGTTGCACGAATACATGCGTACCGTTGAGGGCATGCCCAACACCCTCAATCCCCTTACTACGTTGCATCACGTTCCTTTGTTTTCGTCGTGCTCCAAAAAAGATCTCGCTCGCATCGTCAAAGTTGCTGACGAAGTCACGTTCAAAGCCGGTCGCGTACTCACCGAACAAGGTCAACCTGGCCGCGAGGCGTTCATCATCGTGAAGGGCAAGGCCACGGTGCGCCGTAACGGCAAGAAACTTGCATCAATTGGTGCCGGTGCAATGGTCGGCGAACTGTCATTGTTGGACCACGGCCCCCGCACTGCAACCGTCACCTGTGACACCGACTGTGAAGTGTTGGTCATCAGCCAGCGGCATTTTCACAGCGTTTTGCACGATGTGCCGGTGCTTTCCAGCAAATTGTTGGCCACATTGGCCTCGCGCGTTCGCGAACTCGACCGCGCAGTTGTGAGCTGAACACAACTAGCGTTTGCCCTTGACATGTCAGGGGACACCATTTCGCCAGCCGTGCAATCCCGACGGTTGAAGCCGTACCAGCTGTCAATCATCCTCGGCTGTGGAATCGGAATCTTCACCCTGGTGTCTGGTCTTATTCCAGCACTCACGGGCTGGAAAAGCACATCGCCGATACACCGCGAAGTGTTTGGTGGCATTCCTGGGCCACTGATTATCGCTTTTTACACCGTCATTCCGATGATGCTCATCTGGGGGTCATTGCGCTTTGCTGATCGCATCCGCAATTGGGAACGCGGGGCGCCAGACGACCGTCGAACAACACCTAAAAATGTCAAGCGACGCCTCAAAGATTTCCGTGCCGGTGTCTACATGCGCACGTTGCTGCGCGACTCGGCCGCCGGGCTCATGCACTCGATGATGTATTTCGGGTTCCTCGTGTTGCTCGGGGTTACCACGGTGTTGGAAATTGATCACCAGATGCCTGAATCGCTCAAGTTTTTGCATGGCGATGTGTACCGCGGCTACGCCCTCATTGGCGACGTCGCGGGTCTTGTCTTTACTGGCGGCGTGGTGTGGGCCATCGTGCGTCGCTACGTGCAACGGCCGTACCGCATCCGTATTAAATCAAAGCCTGAGCACGCATGGATTCTGGGTGTGATGCTGGCGATTGGCGTGAGTGGATACGGAGCCGAAATGTTCCGCATCGCTTCCGAGCAGGCCGCGGGCAAGAACATCGATTACGAAAAATGGAGCATCGTCGGGTGGCCCCTGGCTCAGACAGTAAATGGTGCATCACTCAGCACGCTGCAGACCTGGCATCAGGGCTGGTGGGTGTTTCACGTGCTCACCTTCATTGCGTTCCTGGCCCTGCTGCCCATCACGATGCTGCGCCACATCTTTACGTCGCCACTCAACATGTATCTGCGTGACCGCGACCGACCAAAAGGTGCGATGCGCGCCATGCCGAACCTGGCCGAAACATCACTCGAGTCGTTCGGCGTAAATACCGTCGAGAGTTTCACCTGGAAGCAACTGCTCGATCTCGATTCATGCACCATGTGTGGCCGTTGCACCAGCGTGTGCCCAGCGAGCGCCACCGGTAAACCACTTGATCCGCGCGAAATCGTGCTGAAAAGTGGTGAAGTCATGGCTGCCACAGCCGCCCATGCCCCAGGTGGACGTGTCTCGCCGCCCATCGGAGTGGACAGCGAAATCACCGTCAGCGTCAACTCGGTATTCGAACGCATCACCGCCGAAGAAATCTGGTCATGCACGTCATGCAAAGCCTGCGACGAAATCTGCCCAGTAAACATCGAGATCCTCGACAAGATTCTCGACATGCGTCGCTACCTCACGCTGATGGAAAGCAACTTCCCCGCCGAACTTGGCAACGCTTTCCGCGCCATGGAAAACCAGGGCAACCCGTGGGGCATGAACCAAGGTGATCGCGCAGCCTGGGCAAATGATTTGGATGTCACCATCCTCGACCCGGGCGCGCCACTCACGCACGAATACCTTTACTGGGTCGGCTGTGCCGGATCATTCGACGACAAGAACAAAAAAGTCACCCAGGCCATGGCCAAGTTGTTGAAGCGCGCAGGTATCGACGTGGCCATCCTGGGGCCCAGCGAAATGTGCACCGGTGACAGTGCCCGACGCAGCGGCAACGAATACCTCTTCCAGATGTTGGCCACACCGAACGTCGAGATGCTGAATGGCATGGGTGTCAAGAAAATCATCACCCAGTGCCCACATTGCTTCAACACGCTGAAGAACGAATACCCGCAACTGGGCGGCAACTACGAAGTGGTGCACCACACACAGTTATTGGAAGAACTCATCGACTCGGGTCAACTGGATATGAGCAACGCATCACTCGATGACCGCATTACCTACCACGACTCGTGCTATCTGGGCCGCCACAACGACGTGTACTTGGCGCCGCGAAAAGTGGTCGGTTCAATCAAGGGCATTCAAGTAGTGGAGATGCCGCGCAACGGCACCCAAGGCATGTGCTGTGGTGCTGGTGGTGCACGCATGTGGATGGAAGAAAACATCGGCACCAAGGTGAACGACGAACGAGCCCGCGAGGCAATCGCCACCGGCGCAACCCGTGTGGCCACGGCCTGTCCGTTTTGCTACATCATGATGGACGACGGCGTCAAAGGTGCCGG